>CAIWCT010000309.1 GCA_903911225.1 uncultured delta proteobacterium | reverse complement strand
TGATAGCCCGAAAATTTCATGCTGATGCGATAGCTGAAAATGGGCTTTTGATAGACGGTATCTGGGGAACGCGCAGGGTCCGCTCGCTGACTGTCTATACGTCACTTGAAGAAATTTCTGATCCTTCGTCATTTGATGTCGTGCTGCTGTCTGTGAAGTCCTATGACACGGCTCTGGCCCTGAGCGATCTGCTGTATTATATTCCCAATCCGCCCCCTGTTGTTTCTCTGCAAAACGGGCTTGGCAATGTGGAAAAGATTGTGCAGCTTATCGGCAGGCAAAAGACTGTTGGCTGCCGGATGATTTTTGGAGTTGAAGTGGGTGAGCCAGGCCATGTAACTGTTACGGTTTCGGCAGACAATACAAAATTAGGCGGACTCCCGGGCGGCATTGATCCGGCTTTTGTACAGAAGCTTGCTCAGACGATCACAGCAGCTGGTATTGCAACCGATGCCGTTCCGGATATTGACCGGTATATCTGGGGCAAAGTGCTCTACAACTGCGCACTAAATGCCCTGGCGACCATTATGAATGTGCACTATGGCAAGCTGCTTGACAGTGACGGCACAAAAGAGATTATGACACATATTGTCGAAGAGATATTTACTGTTGCAGCTGCCAAAGGCGTTGTTCTTGACTGGGAAAAGCCTGAACAGTACCTCCAAGTGCTTTTCAGCGATCTTATAATGCGTACCTTTGAGCATCATCCATCAATGCTGCAGGACATGCACAGAGGCAAAAAAACCGAGATCGATGCACTTAATGGAGCAGTCGTCGCCATGGGAGCCGAACTTGGCATTGATGTACCCTGTAACTGGACCATAACTCAGCTTATCAAAGGCAAAGAGCTTCTATGAAAGCAGACGCATCAAATCAGCTGCTGCTTGACGGTTTCTACAACTACATGGTGGCCGAACGCAGGCTTGCCCCCAATACTGTTGAATCCTATGGCCGCGATCTTCAGCGGTATTGTACCTTTATAGAACAGGATCGGGTGCATCCGGTCAAAGATTGTACGCGCTATGATCTTTTAAGATTTCTTAGCTCTGAGCAAAAAAACGGTCTTTCAGCCCGGTCACTTTCCCGGATGCTTTCGAGCATTAAAATGTTTTACAACTATCTGGTAATTGAAGCTGCCGCAGCACAGAATCCCATGCAAGACGTACAGACGCCGCGGTTGGAAAAGAAACTTCCCTGCGTGATGAATCGTGACGAAGTCGATGCGCTCATCAAGGCCCCAGACACTGAGAAGCCACTTGGCCTTCGAGACCGAGCTTTTTTTGAGGTGCTGTATGCAACGGGTTTGCGCGTATCTGAGCTTGTGTCGCTTAAAATTGACAGCATCAATCTGGATGCCGGTTTTGTGATCGTCATCGGCAAGGGCTCCAAGGAGCGTGTCGTTCCACTGGGAGAAGTTGCCATTTCATGGTTGCGGCGATATCTTGCAGAGGTTCGGCCCCGGCTTATGAAGCATACTGTTAATTCTTATGTGTTTATTAACCGCGATGGTAATGAGATGAGCCGCCAGGGTTTCTGGAAACTTGTAAAACGGTATTGCCTTGCAGCAGGGATTATAAAAAAGATATCACCTCACACCCTTCGGCACTCATTTGCCACACATATACTTGAAGGCGGGGCTGATTTGCGCTCGGTGCAGGTAATGCTGGGGCATGCCGATATCGTCACAACACAAATTTATACACATGTGGCAAATAGTACTTTGAAAAAAGTACACGATAAATATCATCCGAGAGGGTGAGGTTTTGAGTTTTTCGTATCGCAAAGCAAGTCATGGATTTCTTCTAGAGGTTGAAATAGCATTCAATTAAAATAAAATACAAGCAGAAATAATGAAATTAATCACAACCCACATCAATGCCGATTTTGACGCACTTGGTTCGATGATAGCTGCCAAAAAGCTCTACCCCGAAGCTGTGCTGGCTTTCCCCGGAGGTCAGGAAAAGACCATTCGAAATTTTCTCCTAAATTCGGCCATGTACATGCTGGACATTGAAAAGGCCAGCAGGATATCTCTTGATAAGGTAACAAGCCTTATTCTTGTTGATATACGGCAGGCAGGCCGTTTAGGGAAGTTTGCACCACTGTGCGGCCGCACAGGAGTCGATATTCACATTTACGACCATCACCCATCAGCCCCAGACGATGTGAAAGGTACACTTGAGGTCGTGCATCCGTACGGTTCAACCACAACCATTATGTGCACTATCTTGCGTGAGCGGCATATCGAAATAACTCCTGATGAAGCAACGATTATGATGCTCGGCATTTATGAAGATACGGGCAGCCTTACGTTCAGCTCCACGACAGAAGAGGATTTTAGGGCTGCGGCATATCTTTTGTCGCAGGGAGCCAGTCTTAATATAGTTGCAGATATGGTGATCAAGGATCTGACAGCAGATCAAGTATCCGTTCTTAATGAGCTTATTGAAAACGCTTCGGTTCATACCTTTAACGGCATTGATGTGATGATTAGCCATGCCCTTTGCCCGGGGTATGTGGGCGATTTTGCAGTGCTTGTTCATAAGCTTAAAAATATGGAAAACGTCAACGTTTTGTTTGCCATGGCAAATATGGATGACCGTATCTATATTGTTGGGCGCAGCCGTATCCAGGATGTGAATGCCGGGGAGGTTCTTGCAGCCTTTGGCGGGGGAGGGCATGCAACGGCTGCTTCAGCAACCGTGCATGATATGACTCTTACGCAAGTCGAGCAGAAGCTGTTTGTTGCCGTCGAGCAATCTATCCGGCCAGTAAAAGTCGCTCGGGATTTTATGGTGTCACCGGTAAAAACCATTGATCTTGCTGAAACACTTGATGCTGCAAGCAGGATTCTCACACGATACAATATCAATGTGCTGCCTGTGACCGATAAAGGGCGGATGGTGGGGCTTATTTCCCGACAAATCATTGAAAAAGCACGGCACCATGGGCTTAAAAATATACCCGTAGTGGAATATATGACATCGGAATTCGCCACTGTCCGCGGATCAACTTCGCTTAATCAGATTAAACAACATATCATTCGAGGAAATCAGCGTTTCCTGCCGGTAGTTGAGGCCGGAAAAATAAGAGGCGCCATAACACGCACCGACCTGCTGCGTGTGCTGCATCTTGAATCGCCCGATGAAAGCACTGAGACTGAGCCAAGGCTTTTATCATCGAAAAAAACCTCGGTAAGGAGCGTGCTTATCGAGCGGCTCCCCAGGCACGTCCTGCAGCTGCTTCGAGACGTGGGGCGCTGTGCCGATAGTATGGGATATCAGGCTTATGCCGTGGGTGGCTTTGTTCGGGATATTTTTTTAAGAATTGAAAACCTGGATATCGACATCGTTATAGAGGGCGATGGAATCAGGTTTGCGCGCGCTTTTGCAGCAGAACACGGCAAAAGCGTAAAAGTCTACAAGAAGTTCGGCACGGCGGTGATCAATCTTAAAAATGCTGAAAAGCTTGATGTTGCGTCAGCGCGGCTTGAGTATTATGAAAAACCGGCTGCACTTCCCCAGGTTGAGTGGAGCTCCATCAAGCTTGACCTGTACCGCCGCGATTTCACCATCAATACGCTTGCCATCAGACTCAACCCAAGGTTTTTTGCTGAGTTTATAGATTTTTTCGGAGCGCGCCGGGATCTCAAGGAAACCACGATCAGGGTGCTGCATAACCTGAGCTTTGTCGAAGATCCATCCCGCATCTTCAGGGCCATCAGGTTTGAACAGCGCCTGGATTTTCATCTGAGCAAACTCACCAGAAGCCTGATTGAAAATGCCGTTAAAATGGATTTTTTGAAAAGCCTCAGCGGTAAGCGAATATTTACAGAACTGACGCTGCTGTTGAGTGAGGCAAAAGCACTGCATATGGTGCGGCGCATGCACGAGCTGGGGCTTTTAAAATATATCCATGCCGACCTGCGGTATGACGGCGCCATGCGGCAACTGTTTAAAAGCACAAACGACGTGCTTTCATGGTATGACCTTCTTTATCTTGACAATACCTGTGAAAAATGGTTTCTTTTTCTGCTTGCTTTGCTTGACAGGTTGAAATCCGATGAAATTGTCTCCGTTTGCAGGTATTTCGATATCAAGAAAAAATACCGCGACGCCATCGTCACAGCAAAAACAACCGGCAGTGATGTTTTGCACCGTTTTGCTCAGAAGCGTCAGCCTTCACATGCCGAAATTCACAGCATGCTGAACGGTATGCCGCTGGAAGTTTGCCTGTATCTGATGGCCAAGACAACGCGGCTATCGACCAAAAGGTCTTTTTCGATTTATTTTACCCGGCTGCGTGGCATCAGGCTGCATGTCACGGGCAATGACCTCATAAAACTGGGCATTCCTCCTGGCAGGATATACACGTTGATACTTGATAGTCTGCTTGATGCAGCACTTAACGGCAAGGTTGCCGGACGCGAGGAAGAGTTGCGTTTTATCAAAAAAAAGTTTTTCAAAGAGATACCCCGGCAGGCGCACCTTGCGGGTTGAAAATCTTTAAGGGATCATGATTATGCAGATTATGGCATTTGTCGGCAGCCCCCGCAAAGGGTCAAACGTTGACTGCCTTATCGACAGGGCTATCGAGGGCTTATGCAGCAGGGGCGACGCTGCTGTGGAAAAAATTTATCTCTATGAGTCCGATATTAAAAGCTGCATCGGCTGCCTTGCATGTACAGCATTCAAAGGCTCCCAGGATTGCCCCCTTAAGGATGACATGGCGGGTATTCTAGCACGCATGATGCAAGCCGACGGTTTTATTTTCGGTACGCCCAATTATGTGCATTCAATGTCGGCCGGACTGGTTAATCTTTTCTGCCGCATGCAGCCGCTGATTAAGATGAATATTATCAGGGATAGCACAGGCGCTATAATCGACGCGCATGCCACAACCGCTATCAACGGCAAACGGGCGCTGATAGTCGTCAGCCAGGGCGATTTCAGCTATACGCAGTCGGCCCTCATATTCCGGGCGCTTGATTCCAATATGCGTGACTTTCAGCTTAAAAAGGTAGCTGAAGTATTCAGCGCGGGAAATCTTGAACGAGCTGCGGTTAAAGACAAAGAAACCGATATGCAGGCCGCCTATGCCGCCGGCGTGAAGCTTGCCGGAATCTGATTTGATATGCGCGATTGAAGGATTGATACAGGCATGGAAATTTTGCTGATGGTTCCCGTACTGCTGTTTTCTGTAATCGCCCATGAGGTGGCGCATGGCTATGTTGCCTATCTCTGCGGTGATAATACGGCAAAATATCAAGGCAGGCTGACGTTCAACCCGGTTCCGCATATCGACCTGTTCGGAACGATCATTTTTCCCGCACTGCTGCTTATAACACATGCGCCGATTCTCATCGGCTGGGCAAAGCCGGTGCCGATCAATCCGTATAATTTCCGCAACCAGCGGCGCGATCATGTTTATGTTTCTCTTGCCGGGGTTACGGTGAATTTGGCTTTGGCTGTGGTATGCACCATCCTTTATGGTGTTTATAGTAATATATTTCCAGCATCCGGAAATAATGCCCTGGTTATCATGGTTATGTACGGTATTCAAATTAATGTCGTGCTTGCAGTTTTTAACCTCATGCCCATACCGCCCCTTGACGGCTCTTGGGTACTGTATCATGTCCTGCCGGATAGTCTGGCAGAGGTTTATAAAAAATTATTTCCTTATGGTTTTTTGATACTGATGCTGCTTTTGATGACCGGCGTTATTAATGCGATCATGGGACCGGCCATGCGGTTGGTTAGCTACTTTCTTTTTTGGATTTTGAAGTCAATTGGCAACGTATAATGGACTACAACGTAAAGCTTGAAAATTTTGAAGGTCCACTTGATCTACTGCTTTATCTCGTACGAAAGAACGAGATAGATATCCAGCAGATTCCGGTAATCACCGTGACGAGTCAGTACATGGAGTACCTTGAGCTTATGAAGGTCCTCAATCTTGATATTGCCGGAGAGTTTCTGGTTATGGCGGCAACGCTGCTCTATCTCAAGTCGCGTGCACTGCTGCCGGTTTGCGACGATGACGAGGATTCCGAGGAGGCAAAAAACACGCTTGAAGATCTCAAGCGCCAGCTGCTTGAATATCAGCAGTATAAAGATGCGGCTCATCACCTGCGCGAACAGAATATTTTGGAAAAAGACGTTTTTACACGCGCCTGCATCATCGAGCCTACAGACGATGATGCCCCTGCATTCAGGGAGGCAAGCATTTTTGAACTGCTTGAGGCATTAAAAAATGTAATACAGCGTACGGGCGCTAAAGCCGATGTCATGTCGGTCACCATGGAACACCTGTCGGTAAAGGACAGGATTAACCAGATCCTCGAACGGCTTGAAGGCGTAAAGGAAGGTATCGAGTTTGAAGCCTTATTTGACAACACGCCGGACAGGCTTGAAATAATAACAACATTTCTGGCAATCCTTGAGCTTATCAAGATGCAGGCTCTTAAAGTGTACCAGAACGCAAATTTTGGTAAACTGTTCGTGTATGCGGTGACCGACGACGAAGTGTCGACGGAACCGACCTCGGAAGAACTGACACAGGAGTAGTAAGGTTTTTTATGACAAAAGATGAATTAATGCCAATTATCGATGCTCTGATTTTTGCATCCGACACGCCTTTGAGCATACAAAAAATCAAACAGCTTATCGATGAGGACGCCACTGATGCCTTGACGCTTAAGGATATCAGGCAGGCCATAGACGATATCAACCATGATAACAAAACGCAGCGACGCGGCTTTTTCCTTCAGGAGGTTGCAGGGGGCTACCAGTTCAGGACGCGACCTAATTATTCGACCTGGGTAAAAAAGCTTAAGAAAACAAAACCGTTTCGTCTGACGCAGCCGACGCTTGAAACACTTGCCATTATCGCCTATCGCCAGCCTATCATCCGTGCAGAGATTGAAAAAATCAGGGGCGTAGATAGCGGCGGTGTCATTAAGGCACTTCTTGAGCGTGGCCTTATAAAGATAGTTGGCCGTAAAAACATTGCCGGCAGACCATTTTTAATGGGATCTACCAGCCGCTTTCTTGAAGTGTTCGGCTTGGAGAAGCTTGCTGACATGCCGTCCCTTAAAGAGATTGAAAGCCTTGAGGATGGACAGCTTCCTACACTTCTGCGGGAAAAAATCGGCGAGGAATTTCCCCTGGATGACCAAACCGAAGGTGATGCCTCAGACTTTGCCCAGACTGCTACCGATGAGGATCTCCTGCTGGCCGCAAAATCAGCGGCTGAAGAGGCTGGTGAAACAGTGCCGGATTTTGTGATCCAGCCTGACGATGAGAGTGCTTATGATGCAAACGATGAGGGCATGGAACCAGGCCCTCCTGCCGAACAAAAGGGGGATGAAATAATATGAAAGAGAGACTTCAAAAGATTCTTGCACGGGCCGGCATTACTTCTCGCCGTAAGGCTGAGGAGATGATTCTTGAAGGCCGTGTGAGTGTCAATGGTTCCCTGGTTCTTGAGCTGGGCACTAAAGCCGATGCAGGTATTGATGTCATTGAACTGGACGGCATGGCCATCGGCGCTGCGGAAAATAAGGTATACATCATGCTTAATAAGCCACCGGGCTATATAACATCGGTTGAAGACCCGCAGGGACGCCCTACTGTCATGAGCCTGGTGAGCGGAATTATCGAGCGGGTCGTGCCGGTAGGAAGACTTGACTACGAGACAGAAGGGCTTTTGGTCATGACCAATGACGGTGACTTCTCTCAGTTGCTTCAGCACCCGCGTTTTGAAGTAGAGCGCTGCTATCGTGTTAAGGTCAAGGGAGTGCCGACCCGCATCGTACTTGACAAACTCCGGGCAGGTGTTTTTATTGATAATGTCAAGACAAACAGGTGCAAAATTAAGGTATTCTCAAAGTTGGATAAAAATTCATGGCTTGAGGTTTGGCTCAAAGAAGGCAGAAACCGTCAAATACGCAAAATGTTTGAAGCTGTAGGGCATGAGGCTGTACGCATTATACGTACAGGATTTGGGCCGCTCGAGCTTGGTGCCCTGCCTGTTGGCGCCTATCGGTTTTTGAATAAAATGGAGATAGAAACAATCAAGTCATTTGAAAAAACACTTAATAAAAAGCCTCCATCAAAACCCATCCGTAAAATTTATAAATCAAAAGTTACATAATAGCCGTATCTTCCCCGCTGCACGAGCAGGACGATTGAATCGCTATACATATGCTGCGGCAACTGGTGCTTGAAGTCTGCAGTGTTTTTAATTTCACGACCCTGCATCTGCAGGATAATGTCTCCGGATCTGAGTCCTTTCTGTCCTGCTTGCCCCGTTTGATTGATTTTTGAAATGACAATGCCTTCTGCCGATGCAAGGCCGTAGCGCCGAGCTGTCTGAACACTGTTGTCTATTGCATCAAAGCCCAGGTTCTTTTCGATAAGCAAATCTACGTGGCCGGGTGGAAATTCTGCTGCCTTTAAGGTGATTGTGCCCGTCGATCCTTTTCTGAAAAAATCAATCTTAAGAGTTGCATCGGCTGTATAGAGAATTAAAAGCCGCTTGAAAAGAGCAGGGGATTTTACCTTTTGATCGCCGATTGCCAAAATGATATCTCCTGCAGCAAGTCCGGCCTGCGCTGCTGGGCTGCCCGGCAATACCTCGGCGGCAAAAACACCGTAGGTTCCGGTGTATCCTGTTTGAGCAGCAGCCGACCTGGTCATGGCCGACACCGTTATGCCAATCCATGCAGGCCGAACTTCACCGTAGCGCAGTAGATCATCTACAATGCGTCGCGCGGTATTGACGGGTATTGCAAAACCGATGCCCTGCGCCTCGCCATAGATAGCGGTATTAATGCCCACAAGCTGACCATTGATATTTAAAAGCGGTCCACCGCTATTGCCAGGATTAATGGAGGCATCGGTCTGAATGAAGTCTTCATAGACCTGATCGTTTTCCCTGATGGATCGGTGAAGTGCGCTGACAACACCCGTGGTGACAGTATGGGAAAGGCCGAAGGGGTTACCTATGGCGATAACGGTTTCACCGATAAGAATTTCGTCTGAATTGCCGGGAGGAACTGACTTGAACGTTTCAGAGGATTCTATTTTTAAAACCGCCAGATCGGATTTCCGGTCAGCGCCTACCAGTACGGCTTTGTATTCTTTATCTTCATCGGTTGTAACCGAAATCGCGGATGCTTTTTCAATGACATGCCAGTTTGTGAGTACATAGCCGCGGGCATCAATAATTACACCGGAGCCCAGGTGCGTGCGTACGGACTCCTGCCGTTGATATCGGTCATCGAAGAAATTGTCAAAAAAACGGTCGAAAAAAGGATCATGCTGCCTGCTGCTGAAAGGGTTGTCGCGTTTATAAACCTGTTCATGGGTGCTGATGCTTACAACGGCTGATTTGGTGTTTTCCACTGCCTTTACGACCGGTGTGCGCCTTAGGTCATCCACAAAAGCTGAAGCAGGCAAACATAAATAAAGAAAAAAGATTTCTATCATCAGTGCGGAAAGTAGTTTTTTCATAAGTTCTAAGTCCTTTTACATAGTGTTATATGTGACGATTCTATTCATTGTAATCCCTTATTGCAACATGTTTAAAACCGGAGTTCTATTTTTAGTTTTTTGCCAAAAAAGCGTTTACATTTTTTTTTATTCGGGCTATTAATTTTTAACTGCTTGTAGCACTTTTTGCTAAGCGGATAAGATAAACCCTTACGGAGAAGTCCATGGACCTACACCCATTAGGTTGTAGCAACTGTTAAATAAGGCAGTTTTACCCAGCCCCACTGCTCCAATCAGGGGAACCAGACACTGCCTTCTATACTGCTTTAAGGAGGCACCTACTATGAAAAATCCATTACTGGTTCCAGAACTGCGAGAAATGCTCGCATCTCACAACATTGAAGAACTACAGGACTTCTGTGATACCACCCCACCAGCAATAGCTGCTGAATTTCTTGGATCCCTCACCTCTGATGAAGAATGGGAGATTCTCGAGAACCTTTCCCCTGAAATGCGTACGCTTATTTTTACAAATTTTGACGACGAAGTTAAGCTCAGGCTTATCGAAAAAATTACTGCTGATGATGCCAGGGAACTTATCTCGCGCATGGACGTTGAAAATCGTGAAATTTTTTTCCGGAGCATGCCGCAGGAGAAACTGAAAGAGTTACGAGACCTTTTTCTGCACATTGGAGATGATGCCACCTATCCACTGGATCAGCAACGAGAACAGATTGTTTTAGAGTTTGACCAGATTATTGCCGAAGCTCAGACAGGTGAAGAGGAACTGACGGAAGAGGAAATTGCATCTGAAATAAGCCAGGAAATCGACATCTACAAGACCGTTAACAATCGCATAGAGCGCGTGGGAAGAACTGAGAAGGGGTGCTGGATAAATATTGTCAATCCATCAAAAGAAAATATTCCTCTTATTGCGCAACATTTTAAAATTCCAGTTGATTTTTTAACTGCTTCTCTGGATATCGACGAAACTGCCCGCATTGAAATCGAGGATAACGGAACTCTCATTATTGTCAAGGTCCCCTATTATGACGAGAACAATACCGATGTGCTTTATTTTACGCTGCCCATAGGCATTATTCTTGTTAACGGGTACGTGATAACCGTATGCGAAAAAGCTGAAACCGTGCTGCATGACTTCATCGATAACAAAGTCCGCTATGTGTCCACCATCAATACCGACCGTCTCGTACTTCAGATAATTCTGCGTGCCACCATGCAGTATCTTGGGCATCTGAAACAGCTCAATAATGCCGCCAACATAATTCAGAAAAAACTCGAACAGGAATCGCGAAACAAACAGCTTATTAAATTGTTTAATATAGAAAAGAGTCTTGTCTATTTCACAACATCGCTTAAAACTAATGCTCTTATGATGGAGCGATTGTTGCGCCTGCACGTATTGCGCATGGACGATGAAAATGAAAACCTGTATGAGGATGTTGTGACCGAGAACAGGCAGGCTGTTGAAATGGCCAATATTTACAGCGATATTTTAAGCGGGATGATGGACGCTTTTGCCTCCATTATTTCAAACAATCTCAATATTGTTATGAAAGTATTGACTTCAATTACCATTATTATGACAATACCAATTTCCGTGACAAGCTATTTCAGCATGAATGTTATTTTGCCGATACAGAATAATCCTTATGCCTTTCTTATTATTATCAGTTTTTCTTTATTTCTTTCACTTTTTGCGATAGTATTTTTTATTAAAAAGAAGTGGCTAGTGCCCTAACACGTTATGCAGTTAAAAAATTAAATGCTGAAGAGTTAATGAAAGGAAATTGAATGAAACAGGGTATGGCAGATGGACGAATGAGGGTTTTCATTGCGGCCATGGTTTTTCTTTTCATGCTGATAACAATCGTTCAGGCTGATGCCAGGCAGGACAGTCTTAAAACCGAACTTCGCAATAATGGAATATCCATGAAGCTGGTAAGGCTTGACCGTACTGATGGATTTATGTTCGGGCTATCCTTCATGGACCCGCAACAACAGTCTTTTGTCATAGCGCCAGGGCTTGATCGCATGTTTTTGGTGGTAGCAGGCGCCAAAGAATTGATTCTCCGGGCCGACGGAAACGGTAAGATGCAGATCATTCAGTCAACCGGAGATGGCACCTTTGGGTGGTGTTTATTGCAGGCATTAAGCACTTTTATGATTAAGTGGAAGACATGCATACCAGGAGATACTAGTTGCTATATTGTATCGCTTGTTGAATGGTTTACAGATATAATCAGCTGTAGTTCCGACACAACTTCGTTCAACTGATGTATAAAAGGAGATCGTATGAAACAGGGTATGGCAGATGGACGAATGAGGGTTTGCATTGTGGCCATGGTTTTTCTTTTCATGCTGATAACAGTCGTTCAGGCTGAAGCCAGGCAGGACAGTCTTAAAACCGAACTTCGCAATAATGGAATATCTATCAAGCTGGTAAGGCTTGACCGTACTGATGGATTTATGTTCGGGCTATCCTTCACGGGACCACAAAAGCGGTCTATTGTCATAGCGCCGGGGTTTGATCGCATGTTTCTGGTGGTAGCAGATGCCCAGGAAATTATTCTTCAGGCCGACGGAACCGGTAAGCTTCAGATCATTCAGGCCTTACCTGTTGTACCACCCATCTGGGTGGCGTGTTGGTATCAGGCCTTGTTAGATTTAGAAAATCATTGGACATCATGCCAAGGTCTCTGGGTTTGCCAGATAAGCTCACTTATAACTTTATTTACAGATATTTTTAGCGTGATTGACGGCACATCAGCTTGTTTGACGGCAAATTAATGTTTTGATGACGTTCTTTTGTTTGAAATGAAACAGGCGAAATCAGGACAGTCTGTTTTTAAAAATTTCTTTTGATTGAAAAGCGTTGGGTAATAATTGCACTTTTGCAAATGAGAGGAATCCATGAAACGCAGTTCTTATATGACGCTTGTTTCTATTGCTCAACTTGCCATGCTGGTGATGTTTATGGCTGCTCCGACTTCAGCCATGAGTGAAACCATCCATATCACGAAAATTGAGCAGCTGAAAGAGATTGCCGCTGACAACGCAAGCTACCCGTTAAACGGAGAATATGTGCTCGATGGAGACATTAATGCCTCGGCAACGAGCACCTGGGACAACGGAACCGGCACCCCGCAAGGCTTTATCCCTATTGGCACTATAGACAAACCTTTTTCAGGCTCCCTTGACGGTAAGGGGCATGTTATAAGCGGCCTTTACATAAATCGGACGGAGGATAATAATACCGGGTTATTCGGTTATGTATCCGGCGAGCTTGCAACTATTTTAAATGTTGGCCTTGATAATGCTACAATAATAGGGGGGAGATATACCGGCGCGCTGGTGGGCTATATAGACAATTGCCTCATCAAAAAATGTTACACTACGGGCTCTGTGAGCGCAACCGATTATGTCGGAGGGCTGGTGGGCCGGAGCCATGCCAGCACCATCTCAAGCGCTATTTCCAACTGCTACAGCACAAGCGTTGTGACGGGGGATCGCGGCATTGGCGGCCTGGTGGGCTATAACGACAATACACCTATCAGCGCATGCTACAGCGCCGGCAAGGTAAGCGGCGTGGAGAGCCGGGTCGGAGGACTGATCGGTGTCAGCCTTATTGCTACGGCATCCGACTGTTTCTGGGACATCAACACTTCAGGCCAGACAACCTCTGCAGGCGGCACGGGGAAGTCGACTGCCGACATGTGGAAGCAAAGCACCTTTACGAATGCAAAATGGGATTTTAATTCTATTTGGGGAATTTCAGAAAACCTGGACTATCCTTTTTTGCGCATATTTAAAATTCTTTTTTTACTTGCAAAACCGGATGTGTATCACACCGTCAAAAATCATGAGCTTAAAATACAAACGAAGAAGGTACAACCGGCGGGGCTGGGTGGGGTTCTTGACAATGACACCGACCCCAATGGCGATAACCTGACGGCCATATATTGCACCAAACCAATGCACGGCACGTTTGAAGGGACAAAGGATGGTGCTTTTATCTATAACCCCCAACTCGGTTTTAGCGGCAACGACACTTTTTGGTACAAGGCGAATAACGGCGATGATAATTCAACCGAAGTCATGGTCAAACTGTTTGTTGATGATACTATTACTACTCCGGTTGCAGTTGCCGATAGCTATATAGACAAGTGTGAATACCTTAACAATCAAGACATCTATACCGGCTTCTATACGGATATTTCCGACAACAGTACACGGATGCTTCAAGTTCTCTCGCCAGGAGTGTTTAAGAATGACATCGGCAAAAACCTTAAGGCCAAAGTTTTAATTCAACCGTCGCATGGGGCCGTTGATTTGAAGAATGACGGTTCATTCATCTACATACCTGATAAGGGTTTTTTGGATGTTGACAGTTTTACTTACTCTGTCGCGGAAGGAGGGTTGTTCAGCTCTCCCGCAGTTGTTAAAATAGCTGTCAACCCAAAAAATACCGACTACCCAAACTGCCCGGACAAGCCGAACTGTCCATTAGTACAGATTTTGGGCGAAGATTCATCGGAAATCGAAACCCTTCGCAGATATCGAGATGAGGTGCTTGCAACGTCGGCATTCGGCAGGGCGGGAATACATCTCTACTATCGCATGGCTCCATTTGCAGCTGTTGTTTTGGTGAAAAACGAACGCATGCAGCGGATGGTTAAAAATATTATCAACCATTCGCTCCCGGGAATACGGGAGCGTCTTCAGGAGGGACAATAGCGCCAGCGTAGTGCAGAGAGGGGTAGGTGCTTTTTTTTACGCAGGTTTTTTTAGATCTACATTAAAACTGTTTCAGCTGCTTTTTTATTGCCTGAATAATTGATGATACGGGCCCTGCCTGGTGCAGTGAACAGAAATCAGCTGGCGCAAGTGAAGCCATAAATACTTCATTGATTTGCATCGGGCAGCCGCCTTCATTGGCCAGCTGCCCGCTTTCTTTACAGATCGTTTTTGTGATGACGCCTTCAGGTGGCTTAAACCATGATCCTGATAAGCACTGCGGCGCAGCCCGCATAAGCTCGGCCCATATAGGCATTGCAGCTGTAGCGCCTGTATTGTGGATTGATTCGCCGTCATCAAAGCCCACCCACACCAGCGCCAGAAGATCAGGCGTATAGCCCACAAACCATCCATCGCGGGAATCATTGGTTGTGCCAGTTTTTCCTGCAGCCGGAATGGTTATCCCCCGGCTGGCAAGCCCTCGGGCTGTTCCGTCAGTTACAACGCTTCGCAGCAGCGAATTCATGATATAGGCCTTATCCTGCATGATAATTCGCCTTGCGCTCATATGGCGCAAAGCAAGCACAATTGCATTTTCATCGACTACTTTTTTTAATGTAAATGTAACCGGAAGAACGCCGCCTGATGCAAATGCGCAGTATGCCCTGGCAAGCTCAAGTGGTATGACTTCGCATGACCCAAGAGCCATTGATGGAGAGGGTGTCAGCGGAGTCGAGAAGTCGAACAGCCGGGTAGTGGTGATGATGCGGCCCAGTCCGATACGCATGGCAAGATCAATGGTAGTCAGATTCACCGACCGGGCAAGAGACTCCCTCATAGTGAGTCTGGTCTCTGGGATTTCTTCATAATTTTTAGGTTCCCACTGCTTGCCAGCAACTGTCATGGTTCGCGGCTCATTTGAAAGTATAGTCGCAGGCGTGCAGATATCAAGAGCGCTGAGATAGACAAAAGGCTTAAATGCGCTTCCGGGTTGGCGGCGGGCCTGAGTGATGCGGTTAAACTGGCTCACTGCGTAATCTCTTCCGCCCACAAGCGCTTTAATTGCCCCGTTTTTGGGATCTATGACCACGACTGCACCCTGCAGCTGCTTGGATGGTTCCTCACGGCGCAGCGCAGGTTGAGCTTTTTCAAGGCGTTCCAGCCCACGGCTGAGTGCTTGTTCGGCTGCCGATTGTAACTGCATGTCGATAGTGGTGTAGATCGAAAGTCCCAGGCTGTTGAGCACCTCAGGCGGATACATATCCCTGAGCTGCTGGGCAAGGTAATCCATGAAATATGGCGCTTTCTTGTTTGTCGGGCTGTACGTGGCGGTACGTACGACTGCAGCAAGTGCCGCCTGCAGGTCTTTTTCGGTAATCATATCATTATCGCGCATGGCCTTCAGAACCATGTCTCTGCGCTCCGTACAGGCAATTTTATCTGCAAATGGTGAATATTGTCCGGGCGATTTTATAAGACCGGCCATAACAGCGCATTCGCTAAGGCTTAGATCAGTTACCTGTTTGCCGAAATAAAAAAACACGGCCTCACCGAAGCCGTTGATTGATGCCGAGCCCTTCTGTCCAAGGTAAATTTCATTAAGATACATTTCCAGGATCTGTTTTTTTTCGTATTTTGCGTCGATTATGAGGGCAATGAGCACTTCATTGAACTTGCGGGTAAGGGTGCGCTGGCTGGTTAAAAAATAATTTTTTGCAAGCTGCTGGGTAATGGTTGATCCGCCCTGGCGGATTCCGCCATGCAGAAGGTTAACAAACAGGGCCCTGAGCATGCCAAGCGGGTCAAGGCCATAGTGGGTGTAAAAGTGCCGGTCCTCGGCAGCAAGAATGGCATTGATGAGATTCCGGGGCGCCTGGTCAAGCGTTATGAGCCTTCGGCGTTCATGCTCGTCGCCATAGAAGAGCATGACCTCTTCGGGCTCAAGTTCAATCATGGGCAGGTTCTTGTTTCCGACAACGGCAATGATGTCTTGTATCGTGCCATCGCGGAAGCTGATGCGTACCGGGAAGCCTGGCCGCTCCAGGCCGGGTATTTTAAGATCATGAAGGAATATATCAATATCAGAGCCCCATACCCTCATCTCGCCCTTCTGCCGGGGCTTTGCAGAAGTATCGCGGTAGCCCAGCGCTTTAAGCTTTTCCTTGAGCGATTCCAATCGGATTCCCTGGCCAGGCATGAGAATGACGGTGTCAGAGAAAACACGGGACGGGATGTCCCATCTCCTTCCGGAAAAACGATTTTCGATTTTTACTGAAAGGTACAGGCAGTACGGAGCCAAAAGCATGGCTGCAGCAAGGATGCCGATTATAAAAAGGCGCACAAGTTTAATGTGCCGCCTGGGCCCCGTTTTCTTTTTTTTATTTCGAGATGATTTTTTATTTGTCGGCATCAGCAGCTATATTTTTAAAATTGGAAACTGATGATACTGCGGCTCCGTTTTTTACTCAAGCTGAAATCATTACCGCAGGGTTTTATGTGTACCGGCATATAAAACAATATGCTATATTATAATTATTAAACTATACTTGAATCCTGTCGCCTTTAACAAATTATTGAGTTAATAATAATTGAAATTTTTATCTATGTAAGATAAAAAAACAGTGTCATTGTGATTAACCTTTAAGGGCAATAAAATGGTGGCAAAAACTGTTTCCAAAGAAAAAAAATCAGCCCGTAAACCTTGTGCAGTTAAGAAGGCATCGATACGTACATCTTCTTCAGCTGGTTATAAAAAACAATATTTAAAAACAAAAGCGGTCTGCAAGGTAACTTTTATGCTGCCTGGCATTGCAGCTCCCGGTGCAGGTATTGTCTGTATTGTAGGCGACTTCAATAACTGGAGCATCATTTCTCATCCCATGAAACTACAGAAGAGTGGAGATTTTACCATCACCATTGAGCTTGAGACTGGTCGGCAGTACCAGTATCGCTACCTGATAGACGAGAGCCGCTGGGAGAATGACTGGTGGGCTGACGCATATGTGACAACCCCTTATGGAGACTGCGAAAACTCGGTGGTGATTGTATAGCGGGCTGCTGCTGCGCCGCTTTTTAGCGCTTATGCGCATAGGGCGTTTCTTCCGGCTTTTTTGATCTTAGAATTCATAAATAAGTGCTGCAAAACCCTTGCTCCATCATCGGCAAGGAGCTCTATATTTTGGTCGACACTCTATTCGGTTAGGCCAAGACATACACGCGCAGCAATAACTAACTTTTACCTGGGCTGACGCCAAAAAACTCTATATGGGACTTTTACACCATCTAGAGCGGGCTATCATGCACTGATACTACGCCAAACAATTTTTTATAGGGATGGTATTATGAAAAGACAGATGTGGTGCAGGATAGTCAGTTTTCTGGTGTTACTTGCAATCATTACGGTATTGCCTGCCTGTAAAAAAGGCATATGGCTTCGCCCCGGCTCTTCAGCCGATGCACCAACCCTGGATGCCGGAGGTGGCGTTACCATCGATTTTAATTTTCCTCAGGGCACAGTGAGCTTTCCGGCATACGTTACAATTAACGCGGTATCTGAAACCGAGCTTACAAACCCTTTTACGGCTAACCTGCAGGCAGTAGAAAACCTGAGACTAAATTCGATTAATTATAATCCTGCCAATGTCTTTATTGCTGCCTTCACAATCAACGTCAGCCCGGACAACACGACGGTATTCAACAATACCGCAATAATGAGAGGAAATGTTCCAACCAGCATTGCCGCCGGAACAACCATGAATCTTGCAAAGCTTAAAAACAATGCATGGGAAGATGTCTTGACCCTTCTTGTCGGCGCCAATGGAGCGTTTACGCAGAATTTCGTTTCTGTCGCTCTGCCCGGCATACTGGGCTCCGGCACCTATGTGCTGTATATACCGGCTCCCGGGACAAGTACCGCAATCTCCAATCTCGGCATCGTTCTTATCTCCGACGACGGTAATGGCAGGATGAATAACGGTAGCGCCGGATATATCCAGGTTGTCCATCTGTATGACGCTAATCAGGAGCCGCTTCCAACGCCGTTAATCTCCAATCTCAACTATAATAGCGACAATCAGAGCGATATCGACTGCCTGGCGCTCACGCCCGTTGGCTCGCAGGGTATTATGGTCGACAGAAATTTTCTTTATTTCTTCTCTCAGGTTCAAACCGGATCACCTATAAAAGACGATCCGTTTCTGGATGTTTCAACCTACGGACTCGACGGTGATTCAGTGGCGATTATGCCCAACGGCGATGCAGCTGTGGTTTCGCTTGATTCTGATACCACGCTCCTGCTTGTTTCAGGCATTTTATCAGGCAACCCGCAGCCGACGAAGCTTATCGATGTTCCTGACCAAAGAGACGGCGTTGTCATCTCCAACGACGGCAAGGTTCTTCTTGCGCGCGGCTTCAGCGGATTAACCGTATTCTCCATTGCTTCGGTGATCACTCCCCCCTCAGTCACTGTTGTCTACCTGTTCACTAAAATCAACGATTTAACGTCGCTCGGCACCAGCGGCTCTATGGAGGACGGACGCAATGGCATGGCTTTAAGCCCCATTGATTCCAGCCGTGCCGTACTCATAAATCCCTCCATTAAGGCTAACTCAGCCCTGTTGGTAACCGGTCTTCCAAACAGCCCGAGTGCTGGCACACCCGTCACCCTAACCGGTGCGAATTATGTCTACTCGGTTGCGATTACTCCCGATGGCACAACAGCTATTGTAGGCACAGACTCTGGAATTATAATGCTTTCCGGAGTCAAAACGGGTACCCTTGCGATGGTAGGGTCGATTTATGCGCCCACCTATACGGATACAGCGAGCAGCAGCTCCGCCAAATTGGAAGAGGTGAAGACACTCGGCGTGACTCTCGATGGCAGGTATGTTGTCGTTTGCGATTCCACCAATGCTGCGCTACTGGTCATTCCGATTACTGCTACAGGGTTTAGTGCGCCTGTGGGTGTGTTGACGGGTATTGCTGTTCCTTCAGCAGATCAGTTGATAATACATTAAGCTCCGTAGCATGTCCGGCTTAATAGAGAAAAGGAACCATATAATAAATAATTTTTGTTCATACGCTATAGTATGCAATCAATGAATTATCAATACCAATTATGTATCGAAACAGGGAGGAACCATGAAGGTAGTAGCATTTAACGGTAGTCCCCGCAAAGATGGTAATACTGCGCAGTCGCTCGAGGTTGTGCTTGCGGAATTACGGGCGGCAGGCATTGAAACCGAACTCGTAAACATTGCAGCGCAGGGACTTAGGGGCTGTATAGCCTGCTATAAGTGCATGGAGCGTAAAGACGGTAAGTGCGCTATCACGAGTGACCCACTGAACGAGTATATGGAAAAAATGCGTGATGCCGACGGCATCATCATCGGCTCACCGGTCTATTTCAGCAATGTGACCGCCGATGTGAAAGCTTTTATTGACCGGGCAGGACTTGTAGCACGTGCCAACGGCAACATGCTGCAGAAAAAGGTTGGCGCACCCGTAGTCGTTATGCGCAGGGCAGGGGCTACATTTGCCTTTGCAGCCATTAATTTTTTCTTTCTTATTCAGCAGATGATAATCCCCGGTTCAGACTACTGGAATGTAGGCATCGGCCGCATCCCGGGTGAAGTACAAAATGATGAAGAGGGAATAACCACCTTTAAAACTCTGGGCCGCAATATGGCCTGGCTGCTGCAGAAACTTAATGATAAATAAATAAGACATGAACTTTAGGCCTGTATGTGAAGGCGTCATATCTGCTTGATCTGACGCCTTTTTTTATATATGCCGGCAATTATCAAATTGACACCTACCCCGTCTTATTTTATAAACTTAAAACTACTTTTAATCAGGAATAGATTAATGAGGCGCCCCCTGCCTTTGGCACTATAGGAGCTTATATGCTTTTGGAGCAGGAAAGACAGATGGTTGTAGAGTATGGCAAGAGGCTCGTCAACCACGGACTTACCCGGGGCACTTGTGGTAATTTAAGCATTTTTAACCGTCGTAGCGAGTTTGCCGCAGTCAGCCCAAGCGGGCTTGACTATTTTGAGACTCGCCCTGAAGATGTTCCTGTTGTTGATCTTTTGGGCCGTGTTGTGGAGGGCAACCGAAAGCCGTCGAGTGAGCTTCCATTTCACCTGGTTTTTTATAACAGCCGCGAGGACATCAGTGCCGTAGTGCATAGCCATTCTGTTCATGCCACGACTCTTGCCTGTCTCGGCCTTGAACTGCCTGCGGTGCATTATCTTATTGGTTTTGCCGGCAGCAATGTGCGCTGTGCGAAGTATGCAACTTTCGGCACTGAAGAGTTGGCCCGCAATGCCCTTGACGCCATGGCTGGTCGCAAAGCCGTTCTTCTTGCCAATCATGGTCTTATTGCCGGCGGTGCCGATATGAAAGAAGCGTTTATGATTGCGGAATCGGTTGAATTTTGTGCTGAAATTTACTGCCGCGCCAGGGCTATGGGACAGCCTCTCGTGTTGTGCGACGCAGAGATGGCAATAATTATTGAAAAATTTAAAAATTATGGAAAACAATAAAGCAGTAAAAATGGAGTGCTATTGATGGCTGATTATATTCTTGGTGTATGGGACGGGCATGATTCAGGCGCTGCGCTGATTAAAGATGACAAGGTGCTTGCCGCGATCAATGAAGAGCGCCTGACCCGGCGCAAACTTGAAATACGGTTTCCGGAACTCTCAATTAAAACCTGCCTGCAAATGGCAGGCATAGAGCCCGGTGATGTTAAAACCATCGCTGTCTCTACTGCTGATTTTGCCAAAACCCTTGGGCGCGTTGCGCCATCCACCAAGGAGGCGTATTACCTTATACGGAGACGAAAAAAAGCACCAGGGCTCCTTTCCACAATCAAGAAGCAGGCAAAATACCGAATTACGGAAATCGGGCCGAGCGCATTGAGCCGTTTTGTGAGCACCTATTGTGTTAATGCCGAGCTTGTGCGGCTTGGTTTTTGCAATCATGCAATTCAACTTGTCGATCATCATCTTTGTCATGCCGCAACGGCTGCTTACTGGAGCGGTTTTGATTCGTGCCTTGTTTTGACTGTCGACGGTATCGGCGACGGTCTGTCGGGCTCGGTAAGCAGGCTTGATAACGGCAGGCTTACCCGTTTGGCAAATATATCGGGCAGGGATTCCCTGGGGATTTTTTTTGAGCATGTAACCAATCTCATGAATATGCGTGAGCTTGAGGATGAAGGCAAAGTCATGGCAATTGCAAACTATGCCTATCCGATTCCGGATCCTGAAAATCCCATGCTTGATTTAATCACGGTTGAAGGAATGCAGGTACGCAGCCGGTATGGGTCTCTGCGCATGTACAGGGAGCTAAAAAAGCTTTTATGGAAGTATCCATCTGAGCAGTTCGCCTATATGGCTCAGCGCACCCTTGAACTGAAGGTGAGTCAGCTCGCAGGCAATTGTCTGCGACAGACAGGCCTGCGTCGTCTTGCACTTGCCGGTGGTGTTTTTTCAAACATAAAGCTAAATATGCAGATACGTATGCTCCCGGAGGTTGATGTCTGCAGTGTATTTCCGCATATGGGTGACGGTGGGCTTGCTCTTGGGGCGGCATTTCAGGTTAACAATGAGCTCAACGGCGTTGGCGTTTATAATGCCCCTGACGTGTACTGGGGGCTTTCCTACACCGATGATGAAATACTAGCAGCAATAAAGAAGAGCGGGTACAGCTGGACCACGCATGATACCATCGCGCAAACAACCGCGCAGCTTATTGCCGATGGCAATATTGTATTCTGGCTGCAGGGCGGGATGGAATACGGACCTCGTTCGCTGGGGCGTCGCAGCATACTGGCGCTGCCGAATTCAACACGAATCAAGGATCTTTTGAACCTGCGGCTCAAGATGCGGGTGTGGTATCAGCCGTTTTGTCCGTCAATGCTGGCCGATGAAGCCACCGGGCTGCTGGAGAATAATGACGGCCTTATCAACCGTTTTATGACCATGGGCTATATGGTAAAGGAAAACCGCCGCCGTGATATGGAAGGTGTTATCAGCATCGACGGCAGCTGCAGGCCACAGTTCGTGACCGATAACGAACCCCTGTTTCAGCAGCTTTTACAGGAGCTGAAAAAGCTAACCGGTATGGGTGTCGTGCTCAATACGAGCTTTAATGTGCATGGTGATCCTCTGGTGTGTTCGCCCCAGGATGCACTCGACACGCTCAAAAAGACCAACAATGACTATCTGGTCATGGGCAAATATCTGGTTAAAAGAAGTTGAGGAATTGATGATTTCAGATTTCTAATTGCGGCGCATCAATAATTTTCTTATGGATTTAAAAAAATAAAAAGATACTCCAAAGGTAATTTTTGTTTTGTGGAGGATGCTGAAAAATGCTCAAGAAAAATTTTTTGTTTATTGTTAGCGCCTTGCTGTTTCTTGCGGAATGCATTGTGCTGTATGCATGGTGTTCTTCCAATACGGCCTGGAATCTGCGCGAGCAGCTGAAGCTGGTCTCGCCCCTTTTTCTTGAAATTACTTTTTTTCTGATCATGACAACGGCATGTATGGTTATTGCCGGTACGTTAAAAGACGGTACCCTGAAGAAATTTTTTGGAAGTTTTGATAAAAAGGTTTGGATCTGCCTTGGGTGCATTCTTGCCGCAGGTTTCGTACTGGTGGTGTTTGTTGCCCCCCGCGAGCACAGAATTTATTATGATGAAGATATTTACATCAATATCGGCCAGAACATAGCCATGACCAAAGGTTCCGATTCCCATTATGAAACTACATTTTCCAATGCCCTCAGTTCTGCCGCAAAACGCATCACAGGGCTTACCGGCATGTGCAATGACGGGAGGAATGAATATGGCGATTACAACTGCTTTCGCCTTGAATATAACAAGGAACCCAATGGCTGGCCATATGTACTGAGCCTTGTCTACCGTATTTTTGGTGTCAGCGAACCTGTTTCTTTTTATACAACCAATGCATTGTTTGTATTGGCCATACTGGCTGTATTTTTTATCGCCTGGCTGCTTTTTTATGATGTGCTTTCAGCTCTTTTTTCAGCGCTTATTTTTATGCTAACGCCGCAGGTGCTCATATGGTGCAATACTGTTGCGGTGGAGCCCAGCGCAGCGTGCATGGCTGCCTTTGCCGTGCTTTCAGCGATTTTTTACCTGCGGGCCCGGACGACGGCTTCGCTATTCCTGTTCATTGCAATTCTTGCCTTTGCCGTACAGTTCAGGCCGGAATCCGCTATGATTTGTGCTGTGGCGGGTGTGCTTATTTTGTGTCTGCGACCGGAAGAGCTAAAAAGCGACAGATTCTGGCTTGCCGCGGCCCTGTTTTTCGGCCTTCTTATTCCGCATTTTACACATTTGTATTCAGTTAAAGATTTTGATTGGGGCGGCAGCGGACCCAAGTTTTCATGGATATATTTCTTGAAGAGCAATTTTCTGGTCAATACGCTTTTTTATTTCATGAACATGCGTTTCCCCATTATTTTTTCGGTGCTGTTTTTTTTAGGTATAGCCATGAAGTCGCCTGTGGCAGGAACGCGCCAGTGGAAGGAGAAAGCGCCGATTATACTCTGGTTCCTTCTGTTTTGGGGTATTTTTCTATTCTTTTACGCAGGCAGTTATAGCTATGGTGCTGATGTACGCTTTTCACTTTTATCAGCAGCCCCTATTGCTGTACTTGCCGGCAATGGAGCCGCCTGCCTGACCGCCTGGATAGCAAAGCGATTCGGCCCTGGTTTTGTGTATGTACCGGCAGCCGTCATCATTTTTAACTTTCTGACATTTATGCCCTATATTCGCGCCATTACCCAGGAGGCCTGGGCGGCCCGCGCCGACCATCGCTATGCGCAGAAAATGCTCAAATTTATACCTGAGGATTCCGTTGTTCTGACCCATAATCCCAACATGTTTCTTGCCTGGGGCAGAAATGCGGCTCAGGCATCTCTTGCAACCGAGCAGAAAGCCTATTTTAATGATTTATTCAACAGGTACAAAGACGGGGTTTATTTCCATTTTAATTTTTGGTGCAATGTGGATGATCCTCTGCAAAAATCATTTTGCCAGAATATTCTTACAACCTTTAAGTGCACGCAGGTTGTAGAGTATCACGAAAAAAATTACAGATACGCACTTTACAAGGTTGATAAATAAAAGAAGCTGCAGTGTGGAGAAACAAAAAGCCGGGCCTAAAGCCCGGCTTTTAGCGATATTACTTTATATGGCTTTTTTGGAACAGCTGAAAAGCATGCAGGATTATTGAAGCAGCCTGGTCAATACCGATGCGGTCCATGCAAATGCCAAGATCAAATTCGTCCTCATAGTATTTAACATTGATCCTGCGGGCCAGTTCCTTCATGAAACCGTCGCTTTGACGATCTGCATCCTTGATTTTCTCTTCAGCACTCCTTTTGTCCATCCCATCGTAAGTCATTAAATTTTTTATGCGGGTTTCCGTTGAGGCTTTGATGCTAACACGAAACGCCTCGGGAAGCAGCAGGTTGACGCCTCTGCCTACAAAAACTGCATCATTCTGGGCTATAGTGAGTATGGCCTTGGGCAGAAGGTGATGATATGTCTGCGTTTGAATCTGGCCAAAAAAGTCTCCGATAATCGAATCGATGACGCCTTGTGTTCTTTCATCAAGGGCTTTAAACATGCGCGCCTGAAAGTTGCCGCCTGACTGACCTGCCAGGACGTCAAGGATTTCCCGGCCCCATACCATGCAGCCGAGTTTTTCTCCAATTTTGTCTGCTATCATGCGTCCGCCAGCGCCTACTTGCCGCGAGACGGTTATAAGCTTTTTAGGCCCTTTGGGAACGAGTTTAACTTTTTGCTGCTGCGCGTCAGATTCGTATTTTGCTACTGCCTGTTCAATGTATTTACTGGGGATTTCAATATCCATCTTTCATTCCTCGCTTGCGGCTGTGGTGATTATACCTGAAATATCTAGTGTTGTTCTCTGTTTTTTATATCTTAGAAATATATCATATTTGGCTGTTTGGTTAAACAAAAAAGTAACTGCAAAGCATGCTTCAGGAACATGCTATTCGTCTGTCAGCCTAATGGATATAGCGGTGCAGATGAAGCTGTGGTATAGTTGAGCGAACTATGAAAAAAATTGATGCTCACGCACAATCACTGGATTCATATTTTACCTACGGGCTTGTAACCGCTGCTGCTTTTATTGCAACACGGTTATTGTTTTATCTGCTCGGGGTACGGTTTGTTTCAAAGACTATCAGTTTTGCCATGCAGTATTTAGACCCACAACTGCTGCAGAACGACCTGCTCCAGAGCCTTTTTTATCTGCACACTCAGCCTCCGCTTTTCAATTTATTATTGGGTATTGTTTTAAAGCTGTCTGCAGACCCGTCAGTGAGCTCTGCACTGTTGTTTCAGACAATGGGTCTTTTGGAATCCCTTGCCCTCTATGGAATTCTTAAAGCAATGCGGCTTTCGCCGGTCATGGCTTTTATTATTACCATGGTGTTCATGCTCAACCCGACGGTGTTGCTTTACGAGAATTTGCTTTATTATACCTGCATCGAGGGTTCGCTGATTCTTATTGCAGCTTTTAGTCTGATGCAATGGTGCAATGGATTTCACTATCGATGGGCAGTAGTATTCTGGATAATGCTTGGCAGCCTTGGTTGTATCCGGTCACTTTTTCACCCTTTTTTTCTAATAGGATTGTCAGGTCTTCTTACTTATTATTTTTTTATTAAATGCGGCCAACGCAAAAGTGCTTTGATTTTTTGTATCTCTTCGCTGTTGGCCATTGCGCCGCTGGGTTTATTATGCGCTAAAAATTATTCTGTTTTTGGTTTTTTTGGAATTTCATCATGGGATGGCATGAGTTTGTGGACTAAAACATGCGGCTACGGCCCTGATGAGCTTGAACAGTTCCACCGGCGAGGTATCATAAGCAATCTTGCTTTGCAGGCGGAACTCGAGCCATTCAGGCCACTTGATCAATACCCGGAAGGAGGTAAGCTTTTGGCTCTTGCATGCCATCATCCTGCAGACTGTACCCCGATTAAATCAACGGGGAAGCCTAATTTTAATCATATCGGTTATATTGAACTTTCGCGGCAGCTCTGGAAGGATTCCCTTGCTATCATCAGGGATGATCCTACCCGCTTCGCATTGCAGACGCTTGGCTCATACAGCCTGACTTTGTGGTATGCATCGGACTCTGTGCATGCACTTTTTAAGGACAATATGGAAATACTGGCCAACCTTGAGAAAATGTATAGATATGTTTATTTCGGATTTTTAAATGTGCAGAGCAAATATTCCGACCCGCGTATGTTGTTGCGTACGTTTTGTATCAGCGTGCTTTTTTTATTTTTTTATGCTGGCACTTTAATGCAGGCTTTCCGCGCACGGACAGTCCATGAGATTACAATAGCCGCAGTATGCCTTTTTTGCATGTTTATTCACCTGTTTGCGATTGCTGTTTCATCAATTATCGAGTTTGGTGAAAACAACCGTTTTCGCTTTCCCGTCGATGGAGCTTTCCTGGTACTTATGGCTGGCAATATCATGGCGTTTCAGCCACTGTTCCGGCTTGCAAGAAAACGGTAGCAGCTCATGCAGATGCGACAGGCAAGTTTTTTTATTGTGCAACACTATGATCAATGGGCTTGCCGGTGCGGTAGGAAAGGCTTTTCATTGTGGCTACAATAGTGCGCTTTGCGTTCTGCTCCATGTAAACTTTGAAAATATAGGAGGCAGTACGTCGCGATGAGGACAGCTTTTCTCCCTCGACAACGAGCAGGACTCCCGGTTCAGGACTTGCATGGTAGGTGATGGAGCAGTCCAGGGCAACCGCAAGATTATTGCTGTTGTTGCCGAGTACCGAAAAAGCTGCATCGGCAAGGGCATAGATAACCCCGCCATGTACCCGGCTGAACCAGTTGAGCATGTCATCGCGAAGCTGCATGTGCATACGGATAGTGTCATGCGTCAGGTCGTCGAGAACAATGCTCAAACTCCGGGCGTAGTTGTCATGGGCAAAGCGCTGCCGTGCAATATCGAGGTGCTCGTGCATAATACCAATTAGCTTTTATCTTTTTTGCCTTCGCGGGCTTTCATGAGTGCTGCGCCCATGGCACCGAGAGAGGATGATGCATGGAAGGGCTGTGTTTCAATATACTGCTTGAAATCCTCTTCAGGCGCCTCCTGCGGGCTTGCCCCTGCAAGGGCTAGCGACAGACGTTTGGCTTCCGTATCGATCTTGAGCACGCGCACATCGACGGTTTGGCCTTCTGCGAGTACCTCGCGCGGGTGATTGATGCGCTTGCCCTGGCCAAGCTGTGAAATATGAATGAGTCCATCGATGCCCGGCGCAAGCGTTACAAAAGCTCCGAACGGGGTAAGTCGCGCTACGGTGCCATTGTGGCAGGATTCTTCTGGGAACCGATTGTGCATCTGCATCCAGGGATCGGGCAACGTTGCCTTCAGGCTGAAAGAAAATTTGTTCTTCTCCCAGTCGAGATCCATGAGCTTCACTTCTACCTCCTGGCCTGGCGCGAGCACAAGGCTCAGATCTTCAATTCTGCTCCAGCCGACTTCCGATATGGGCAACAGGCCCTCTATGCCGCCGATATCAACAAAAGCGCCAAATGGCCTTATGGATGTAACGGTGCCTTTGACTACCATATCTTTTTTTAATGTATGTTTCAGCTCTTCCCGGATTCGCTCTCGTTCTTCTTCAAGAACCTTTCTGTTTGACAAAACCAGTGACTTGCCGTTGTCTCGATATTCGCTTATTTTAAACAGCATTTTTTGGCCGATAAAACTCTGAGGATCGTCGGTGCGGCGCAGGCCCATTTGCGAGTAGGGGCAGAAGCCGCGAATCGTACCTGCTATTTTTATTTCATACCCGCCCTTGATTTCCTTTTCAGCCACTCCTTCAACGGGAATGTGGTTATGAAATGCTTCTTCAAGATACTGGCTGCCGGCAGCGTTGCCTTGCAACTTAATAGTAAATAATTTTTCATTGTTTGCAGAAGACAGGAAATAGGCGCTGATTTTATCACCTTCGGCTGCTGCAAGATTACCGTCAGCGTCAAGAAGCTCTTTTTTGTCAAGGTAGCCTTCGCTTTTGCCGCCTAGATCAAGAAATATCCATTCATCCGTTATCTTAACGATGACTGCTTCGACCTTCTGTCCGGGCTCAAGGCGTTTAGGTTTTTTAAAGCTTTGCTCAAATAGTTCGGCAAAGCTTTTGTCGTCAGTTTCGTCTATGCTTTTTTCTTCGTTCATGGCTTTTCTTTAAAAGTATTAAAAGTTTTTAGCGTCATTGCCATCACGGAAAATATCAATGATCTTCATGAGCCGTTCCGGTTCGTACCATTTTTCAAATAGATGGTCGATATGGTTGCGGTACTGCGACAGCACATCATGCCTGATGACCTTGTGCTGTTTTTTGCCCTCATCGTATATCAGGAGCCGGCGTTTTTGGTGCAGGTCGAAATGGGTATAGGCGGATTCAATGATCTGCAGCGTCGAGAGTTTTTCTGCAAACCGCACATCAGCTCCTATTTTTTTGAGTTCGCTCAGGGTTTTTTCAACCCGTTTGATCAGCTCTGCATCTGAAAGAACGTCTTTGTTATGAAAGGCATAGGCGATAATTTGTGTGGGGAAAACTGTCTGGAGCAGGCCTACTTTATTTCGTATGTCGTCATGAAGCCTTATTTTGAAATCCATGGCTTTTCTAAGAAGCACTGGCTGGCCGAACTTGATAACAACACGGCCTTTTTGGCGCTGGTAGATCCAGTGTGTGTAGTTGAAGAAATAGTCAACCAGATATACAAAACGCTTAGTGATCTTGTTGGACTGCATTTTTTCGAGCGTTTTAAAAGACTGGTCCTCAACTACCCGCTCATAGGATACATTGACCGGAACGATCTGCAGAATACGCTCTGTTTTCTTGTTGATATCGCGCAGCAGTTTGAAGATAAGCGGAGTGAACTCTAGAAGTTTCCCTGAATAGCTCCTGCCGTATTTGATTTTTTTGTCCGACAGCTTCAGGTATTCGGGGAATATAAGAATGTCTCGTTTTTCGACGTCAATCAGGTGCTTCATATAGGCGACATAGATATCTTTGGCAAGAAGGGGCTCGATGATGACCGGTTTGCGCTGCTTTAAGCGTATTGAGGAAAGCAGTTTTTTGAGCAGGGGGTCATGCCAGAAGGCATCAAGGGTTCCGTAAATGCTATTAAGAAGCCAGTGTTCTGAAAAAATACGAGCCTGGCTCCGGAAGACTTTAAAAGCGCCATGATGCCTGAGCAACGGATCAAGAGGGCCCATAAACAAGTTGTCGCCCGCCTGAATAGCTGCCATCAGGTTTTCGCCGGCCAGGACTCTTTGAATTTCCTGCCAGTCAAATTCGCTCAGATGACGTGCTATATAGAGGTTGAGCGTTTTTATGCCCTGTGCGGTTTCATTTTTGCGCTGGCGTGCGAGTTCCTTGAGACCAATTACCTCAACGCTTGAAAAAAGCCTTCTTGAAATAAAGCTGGCGATGGCATATGAGAGCCGATAGGGCCTGTTTTTTAAATGGTGTTCGATATACTTAAAATAGTTATTTATTTTATCTTCCATGGCCGTTATACAGTACGGGTTTGATGCATACTAAAAAAAGGGGGCTGCACGTGCAGCCCTTTTTTATTTAAAGTATATCATGGTTTTCATGATAGCAAGTATAAATTTATTGCCTGTTTAAAGAGGCATATGAGCACATTATATCAAAAACTTAAGGTGGGTTTTACGGTTGAAGCATAGCATGCCTCATGGTATAGATAAGTATGATTTCCTTCATGCAGAAAACCGTTGTGCAGATAAATAATGAGGTAAAGAGCGGTGATAGCGTTGTCGTGCAAGCTGCTTCCGATGTGCATCCTGAACCTCCGGCGCCTGTTAAAGTAGATGTGGTAACGACTGCTACATGTGCAAATAATATGTATCTTAAGCCCATGCCGGTTATGGCGCCAATCCAGCAAAAAAAAGACTAACGACTATCAGGCCATACACGTTAGGCAATTTGATTGCCCATGACGGTATCCGTCGGGATTTACAAACTATCCACATCAGATTATTTTCAGAGGCAGGTATGCGGAAAACCAGCTGTGAGCTTTTCGCACAGGCTCAAAAATTTATTCCCGGAGGCGTAAATTCCCCGGTACGTGCATTTCGCTCCGTCGGGCTTGATCCGAGGTATATAATCCGCGGGAGCGGCAGCTGTCTTTTTGATACAGACGGCAGAGAGTATATTGATTTTGTCTGTTCATGGGGAGCGCATATTGCCGGGCATGCTCATCCTCATGTGGTTGAAGCCATAAAAAAAACGGCAGACCAGGGCACCAGTTTTGGCGCATGCTGCGAGCTGGAAGTGCAAATGGCCGAGCATCTTGTGGAAATGGTTCCCTGTATTGAAAAAGTACGCATGGTAAGTTCCGGCACCGAGGCTACAATGAGTGCGGTGCGGCTTGCTCGGGCCTGTACGTCACGGGAGAAGATTATAAAATTTTCAGGCTGCTACCATGGCCATGCCGACAGTTTTTTGAGCAAAGCAGGCTCGGGCGCAATGACCTACGGTATACCCGGCACACCGGGAGTTACCCGTGGTACTGCAGCCGATACGCTCAATGCCGACTATAATAATCTTGAGGATGTTAAACGCCTGCTTTCAGATAACTGCGATCAGGTTGCAGCCGTCATTGTCGAGCCTGTAGCAGGCAATATGGGAGTCGTACTGCCGGCTGAGGGTTTTCTTCAGGGTCTGCGCAGTCTGTGCGACCTGCACGGTATCATATTGATATTTGACGAAGTGATTACCGGTTTTCGCCTCGGCCCCGGTGGTGCACAGCAACACTACAGTGTCATGCCCGACTTGACCACACTAGGAAAGATCATCGGCGGCGGTCTCCCCGCAGCAGCTTTTGGCGGAAAAAAAGAAATTATGGATATGCTTGCCCCAGTAGGGCCCGTGTATCAGGCCGGCACGCTTTCAGGCAATCCGCTGGCGCTGGCCGCCGGGCTTGCCACACTTGAACTGGTGCGAGAGCCGGGTTTTTTTGAAAATCTCAATAACCACGCTGAAGAATTTTTTAAAGAGCTACGCAATATCACCAAAGAAACAGGATTAGCCGGGCTTATGAACAGCATAGCCTCAATGGGGTGCCTATTTTTTGAATCCGGACCGGTGACTGATTATGCCAGCGCTGTCAAGGCGGATACACAGCGTTATGCCGATTATTTTCATGGTATGCTTGAGCTCGGCATCTACCTTGCCCCCTCGCAGTTTGAAGCTATGTTCGTCTCATCTGCCCATACTGATGCCGACCTTTCCCGGACGCTTGAAGCGCACCGTAACGTGCTCAAGGCATTATCATGATTCCTTGAGCAAAATTACTAATTAGAAAGTAATGGGGTTTTTAATGCAGCACCACAGCATTAACGCAGCTATCGATGGTTTGGAACCGGGATTGCTTTGGCGATTTTTTACCGATATTTCAAAAATCCCTCATGGATCGGGCAATGAAACAGCTATTATTGAATATGTCCGTTTGCTTGCCTTTTCAGCTGGATATGGTTTCAAACAGGACAGTGCGGGCAATATTTGTCTATATATTCCTGCTTCATCCGGCTATGAACAGTCTCCTGTTGTAGTACTGCAGGGGCATCTTGATATGGTGTGTGAAAAAAATGACGATTTTGACTTCGACTTTATACAAACCGGAATACAACTCGTGCGGGATAATGACTGGATCAGGGCAAATGGTACAACGCTTGGCGCTGACAATGGAATAGGGATGGCTGCTGCCCTTGCAGCGGCTTTTTCACCTGGAATTCTTCATGGGCCTTTGGAAATTCTATTGACGGTTGATGAAGAGCGCGGTTTGCATGGGGCCATGAACCTTGACCCTGCACTTATCAACGGAAGAATTTTATTGAATCTTGATTCTGAAAAGACAGGGGCTGTGTGTATCGGATGCGCAGGCGGCGGGAGGGTGACTGTGCGGGTTCCGGTTTCATGTACCGCTATTACGGATATGCATACCGCTATTGCTCTGCGTATTTTCGGCTTGAGGGGAGGGCACTCAGGGCTTAATATTAATGAAAACAGAGTCAATGCACTCAAGCTGCTCGCCTGCCTGCTTGATGCAGTCAGAGATATGGACTCAGCCTTGAGCAACGTTTCGGGCGGTGACAAGCATAATGCTATCCCGCGGGAAGCAACTGCCATTATGAGCCTTCGCCGTAGTGATATTGAGGGTTTTGTCGCACGCATTAATTCCGCATATGCCCTGCTTGTACGCGGCTGCCCGCAGGAGCCCTCTATGACAATGAGCATTACGGAAATCGTGCCGCACCAGCAGGTTGTTTCAGGCCCTTGTTTTAGTCGAATACTTGATCTGCTGCATGCACTCCCAAGCGGTGTTCTTGCCATGAGCACAGATGTACAGGGGCTTGTTGAAAAATCCTGCAATCTTGCTGCAGCCCGCATACAGGATTCATTTCTTGAAATAGAACTCATGCCCCGATCATCGCATATGCTTGGGATAAATTGTGTGACATCGCAAATAAAGGCCATTGCAGCGCTTGCAGGAGGCACCTGTTGCTGCGAAACGCCATATTCGGGTTGGCAGCCCGATCTGCAGTCTCCACTTCTAAACTGTGTCGATATAGTATATGAGGAGCTTTTCGGCATGAAACCACATCGCGAGGCGACACATGCCGGCCTTGAGTGCGGCATTATAGGACAAAAATATCAGGGCATGGACATGATTTCTTTCGGTCCGGACATTGCCGACTGCCATTCACCTTCTGAAAAAGTAAGTATTTCAAGTGTTGAAAAATTTTGGTTACTGCTATGCGGCGTGCTGGAAAGGATTGCCAAAGAAGGCATTTCCGCATATAATAATAAATTGAATAAATTTTAACCCTCTAACCCAGACCTGTTATTTTAAGGTTAACCATGTCTGCAAATTTATTTTTTGAATATTTTCATGAAGAATCAAGGCAGCTGCTTGCCGAGATCGGCACACTTGCGGCTGGATTGCGTATGGCTGATATGCCAAATGAAAAGGAGGCTGTCGAATTTGAACAATGCATTCAGAAACTGCATCGTCTCATTGGCGGAATGGCTTCAATAGGATTTGACATGTATGCACCTGTTTCCCATAAAACCTCCATTATGGCGCTGCGATGTACGGATTCAATGGGCTATTCAATTAAAAATATTGTTGCTACAGTTTTTATTATTGTTACGGATCTCAGCATGTATTTTAGCAGCATTAACAAGGTTAAGGATGTTGAGGTTTTGGCGCCAATAATCGAAAAAAGAATTGATTCCTGCATGGCGGATTTTCAGGTCAAAAAAGTAACTATTAATTCCCAGAGTGAAATTGACGACATAATGAAAATGTTCGGCAAGGTATAAATAGAATATCCAGCTGCAGCTTTGTGTATGCCGGACGCCCAGCGTCACCCGCCAATGATTTATCGTATAATTAAAACCTTTTTCCGACATTTTTTTAACATGTTTGACATAGGGCTCATGTTTTGCTAACTGATTAAACTTTACTATCAAACAAGCTGAGGATAATTCCTAATGATTCGAGCAAATGAACACTATAAAAAGCTGAAAGCTTCATATCTTTTTTCCGATATTGCAAAGAGGGTTTCTGCATTTTCGAAACAAAACCCGCATCGCGAGATTATTCGCCTGGGTATAGGTGATGTTACTAAAGCGCTTCCCTCTGTCTGTATAGATGCATTTCATCGGGCTGTTGATGAGATGGCAGAGGATGCTACTTTTCGCGGATACGGCCCCGAGCAGGGGTATGATTTTTTACGGCAGAAGATTGCGCTGGTTGATTTTCAGGCACGCGGTGTTCAGATAGAAGCAGATGAAATATTTATAAGTGATGGCGCCAAATGTGATACGGGCAATATTCAGGAACTATTTGCACACGACATAACTATCGCTATTCCAGACCCTGTATACCCGGTGTATGTTGATACTAATGTGATGGCAGGCCGCACCGGGGAAAACATAGATGGTCGCTATGGAGGGCTTGTGTATCTCGAGTCAACTGAGGCCAATGGTTTTGTACCTGCGCTTCCTGACAAGCCGGTTGATTTGATATACCTGTGCTTCCCCAATAATCCAACGGGAGCAACAGCCTCTAGAGAGCAATTAAAGCAGTGGGTGGACTATGCCTTTAAGCACAAAGCACTTATTTTGTTTGATGCTGCGTATGAATGCTTCATCCGCGAAGCGGATATTCCTCATAGCATTTTTGAAATAGACGGGGCTGATGAAGTGGCCATAGAGTTCAGAAGCCTTTCCAAAAGCGCGGGCTTTACCGGCACTCGCTGCGCATTTACCGTAATACCGAAAAAATGCCGTGTTTTTGATAGCCAGGCTATGCCTGTTTCCCTGCATCCTTTGTGGCTTAGGCGTCAGACCACCAAGTTCAACGGTGTCTCATACCCTGTACAGCGCGCAGCCGAAGCCGTATATAGTCCAGAAGGCCAACGCCAGAGCCGTGAGCTTACCGATTATTATCTGAGAAATGCCGGCCTGATTATCGATAAAATGACAGCGCTTGGATTTTCCTGTACGGGAGGCGTAAATGCCCCGTATATCTGGATAAAAAGCACAATGGATTCCTGGAAGATTTTTGATTTGCTGCTTGAAAAGGCAGGAGTTGTGTGCACGCCTGGTTCAGGTTTTGGTACATGCGGTGAGAGCTATATCCGTATCAGCGCTTTCAATTCATATGAAAATGTTGTGAAAGCAATGGAGCGTATAGGCATGGCCCTGAGCTGAAAACAATACATCATATAAAAACGCCCGCTGCGATTCAGGTCTCAGCGGGTTTCTTTATAAGAACACGCCATCGCAGTTTGCATGACACTGCAAGCATTGCCCATTCTTAAGGTTGTAGTCAGTAATGCTGAATCCACAGCGCTCGATAACTGCTGTACGGCAGGCCGGGCAGTATGTATTTTCTCCTTCTGCATTCGAAATATTTCCCGTGTAAACATACCTGAGTCCAGCGGTTAATCCAATGTTGCGGGCAAGCGCCAGGGTTTGAACCGGTGTTTGAGGCTTATCTCTCATGAGGTGTGTAGGATGAAAAGCCGTAACATGCCAGGGAATCTCTGCGCCTGCGCTGGCAATAAAATCCGCAATTGACTTGAGCACATCGGGTGAATCATTGAGGCCGGGTATGACAAGAGTCGTAATTTCAAGCCAAATGCCAAGCTTCTTATACAGTTTTATCGAATCAAGCACAGGCTGGAGTTTTGCACCGCATACCCTGTGATAAAAATTTTCAGAAAAACCTTTCAAGTCAATATTGGCAGCATGCAAATAGGGGCTTATTTTTACAAGCGGTTCCGGATTTATATAGCCGTTTGACACAAAGATATTTTTTAAACCATTTTCCGCTGCAAGCTTTGCAGTATCATAAGCAAGTTCATAATAGATTGTCGGTTCCGTATAGGTGTAGGAAATGGAAGTGCAGCCAGATGTCAGCGCTGCCGATACGATAGCCTCAGGCGTGCGCTGTCGGCCAGCAATCGCAGCCTGGTTGCGGGGCATCTGTGAAATTTCAGCGTTCTGGCAATGAAGGCATGTAAAATTGCATCCCGCTGTGGCAATGGAATATGACCTGGAACCGGGCAGAAAATGATATAGGGGTTTTTTTTCAATAGGATCTATATGCTCTGCAATAACTTTGTCATAGACCAGAGTGAGTAGCACACCGCCTTCATTTTTCCGCACACCACAAATCCCGGTTTTTTTGTCTGAGATGAGACAGTTATGCGCACATAATCGGCAGCGGACCTTTTTTTCGGCCTGTTTTTCGTACCAGCTTGCCTCCTTCACCATAAACCCTCACAAGTTACCTGGATAGTTTAACGATTGTTTCAATATGATAGGTATGAGGGAACATATCAAAGGGCTGAATGGCATCAATCCTGTAACCTTTATCGAGAAGAATACGCAAATCGCGTGCCAGTGTAGAGGGATCACATGAAACATAGACTATGACAGAAGGGTTCGTTTCTACAAGCAGGTGAAGTGTGTGCGCCTGGCATCCGCTTCTGGGCGGATTGATAAGAATCCCGTCATATTTTTGAGCTAAAGAGCTTTTTTGAAGATTGTTAATATTGTCTGTGTGAAAATGGCAGCCGTCTATTTCGTTCATGCGGGCATTGTTGCGGGCTTCATTGATGGCCATTTTATTTGAATCAATGCCGGTTATTTTCGCACCTTTTTCTGCCAGAAAAAGACTGAAATTTCCGCAGCCGCAAAACAAGTCGAGAATCGCGCCTTCGATAACTGCTTCCATAAATGTCAAAACTTGCGCTATCATTGCATGGTTTTGCCGCCTGTTGACCTGGTAAAAATTTTCAGTGTCTCTGAAAAACTTTAGTCCTGCAATCAACTCAACAGCAGAAGAATGCTGTGTTTCTATTTCGCCAGAAGTAACATTAAGAACAATTTTCTTTTTCCCATTGTTTTTTTGGTCTTGCCACAACGCCAGCACTGTTGGTGTATTGTCCACTGCAAGAAGCTGCAGCTCTGCAAAACCGGAAGATTTATGCTGGGTGTCCTTCAGAAGATTTCGGCATAATTTTAAAGCTTGTATCAGTGTCGGCTCAAGAAGAAGGCAGTCGTTTATCTGAACTATAGTATGGGTTTTTTTTTGATAAAACCCCATATGGGATTTCATCCGTCCGGCAATCTTGATGGAGGCGCGGCTTCGGTAGCGGGTTTGTAAGGGCGAAGCTAAAGGATAGGCTGCCTCGCAATCATGAATTTTACCGATGCGAACAAGACAGTCATGTAAAATTGCTGCTTTAAAGTCAAGCTGCTGAGCATAGTTGATGTGCTGCCACTGACATCCGCCGCACAGGCTGGCAAGCGGGCATGGAGGGTCTACTCTTGCATCCGATGCTTCAAGAATATCGCAAAGAGATGCTCTTAAAAAATGATTTCGAATCTCATCAACATGGGCACGTATTGTTTCTCCGGGTATGACGCCATCAATGAAGCATGTTTGGCCTTCAGCCCGGGCAAGCCCTGCTCCGCCATAGACGAGCTTATCAATCGTCAGGGTCAGAGATTGTTCGTTTTTTGTGGAAGTTTTTTCAGACATGACAGCGCTTACTTTGAAGAATCAACACTTGAAAAAAATATGCAGCAGCCTTCAGAATATGTCAAAATAAACGATAGTTTTAATTGCCTGGCAAGACGATTTTCCGGTGGTATTCATGGGGTTATTTGCAGTGCTCAAGCTTTTTAGTTTATCAAAAATTAGGAAATGACTCCCCCTTAACAAATTTAAAACCAAAGTTGTAGCCCCCGTTTTCTGTATGTTTAACCCAAACAAGATGGGCTGTGCGGCTGATTATTTTTTTCTTAAGCTTGTAGCGCATCTCAAAAGGCAGATTGTTTGATATTTTTAAACTAATGCCGCCTTCTGATACATTTATTGCCTGTGCTTTGACTAGATCAAAGACCCCGATAAACTCAATATCGGCTTTAATCGGCAAGCGGTTTTCACGGGATTTTGCTTTTTTTGATGGAGCCGTTTTTTTCACACCGACGCTATCGTTTTGTTTCTTCAGCGCTTCAATGCCCTTTCGGAGATCAATCAGCTCGGCTATAAGCTCGCTTTTGGTCTTTTGACTATCAGACATTTGTGCCCCCTGCTAAAATTACACGAATTATAATTAGACATGATTATAACAGATTCACCAATAATTTCCCTTATTTTAATACAGCATCAAATATAACAATTGTCAAGAAGGATTAGTTTTAAAGCGGCCATCGTGATATCGCATTCATTTCATAGGGGAACGGCAGATCATGGGCAAGTTTAAAAGATCCTGCCTTGGCTATCATTGCAGCATTATCAGTGCAGAGAATGGTAGATGTCAAGTAGAGGGAAATTTTTCTTTCTTGTGCACGCTGCTGCATATGCAATCTAAGCCGGGAATTGGCAGCAACACCGCCAGTCAGAGCCACTGCACTAACTTTGCAAACGATGCAAGCCTGCAAAGTTTTTTCAACGATGGAGTCGACAACAGCCTGCTGAAAACTTGCGGCAAGATCAGGTAAAACATTTTCAGGCACGCCATCAGGAAAATTATTTTTCACACAATACAGTACTGCGGTTTTCAGGCCGCTAAAGCTGAAATCACAGCTGGCGTCATGCATCATGGGTCGGGGAAAAGAAAAAGCCGCAGGGTTGCCGTTTTGTGCAAGCCGGTCGATTACTACTCCGCCGGGATAACCAAGTCCCAAAAGTTTGGCGACCTTATCATAGGCCTCGCCTGCAGCATCATCCCGCGTTTTTCCCAGAAGCCTGTATGAGCCGACCTTTTCCATATAATAGATATTGGTGTGCCCGCCTGAGACGACAAGCGTAATGTTGGGCAGCGGAATATCACATTCCAGATGCGGGGCAAGCATATGCCCCTCAAGATGATTTATGCCAACCAGCGGAATGCTGCGGGCATAGGCGATTGCTTTAGCCGCATTGACGCCGACAAGCAGTGAGCCAATCAGGCCGGGCCCCTGTGTAACGGCAATACCCTGAATATCTTGAAGCTGCATATGCGCTCTATCCAGAGCCTCACGAACTACAGGAATAATGTTTTCCTGATGCTTGCGCGATGCAATTTCCGGAACAATGCCCCCGTATTTTTTATGATAATCGACTTGCGTGGAAATAACGTTTGAAAGTATTTCACTGCCATTGCTGACAATGGCTGCAGCTGTCTCATCACATGAAGTTTCAATCCCCAGAATGATCATATAAATTATTACCTATTGTTTTTTTTTTACGGAAGTATATATTCAAGCTAGAGTGACAGCAGGTTAGTTAATTTATTTTGGTTCTATCTTTTGCGTGTGACGTAGCACTCTGACCTGTTTGTTATATGGATTTGTTTGAAGGACGAAATGTCTATATTCTTGACCAGTCTTAAAAAAATATATCGAACCTGCGCTTTTCCATTCAGGCACCATACTAAAAACGAGGCTGGATCTCTCATTTCATCGGGGTACAACAATGGATATTAAAGCGGATTTTCTTATCATCGGATCAGGCATTGCCGGGCTCAGTTATGCACTTAAAATTTGTGCCTACGGAAGCGTTGCCATCATCACAAAAAAAGATAAGAAGGAGTCCAACACCAATTATGCTCAAGGGGGCATTGCCGCGGTGGTTGACGCAGATGATACCCCTGATCTGCATTTTATCGACACTATAACAGCAGGAGATGGTTTATGCAAGACTGATATAGTGCGTATTGTTGTCACTGAAGGGCCTGAACGAGTCCGTGATTTAGTCAACTGGGGGGTGCCTTTTTCACGCAGAAAAAAAAATAAAACTTCGGAATTCGACCTTGGAAGGGAAGGCGGCCATTCCCGTCGGAGGATACTTCATGTAAAAGACCTTACCGGCCAGGAAATTGAAAAAATTCTGGTTCAGAAAGTTAATGAAAATCCTGGAATTAAAATATATGAAGATCATATATGTATTGACCTCATTACTGCAAAAAAACTTGGACAAAAAAATATCTCAAAAAATATATGCTATGGGGCCTATGTACTTGATCGTGCTACGGGCAAGGTGCTCACCTTTGTTTCCAAGGTAACGCTTCTGGCAACAGGAGGTGCTGGTAAGACGTATCTGTACACGACAAACCCTGATATTTCAACTGGTGACGGCCTTGCAGCAGCCTATCGTGCAGGAGCACGAATTGCAAACATGGAGTTTATACAGTTTCATCCAACCTGCCTGTACCATGCAGATGCCAAAAATTTTCTCATTTCAGAGGCAGTCAGGGGCGAAGGGGCTATACTGCGTTTGCGTGATGGCACCCCTTTCATGGCAAAATATCATGAGCTCAAGGATCTTGCCCCTCGAGATATTGTGGCCCGTGCAATTGATGCAGAGCTGAAAAAAAGTGGCGATAACTGCGTATATCTCGATATCAGCCATCGCCGTTCAAGCTTTATAAAGAGCCGTTTTCCGAATCTGTATAAGAAATGCCTGAGCTTTGGACTTGATATGACCTCTCAGCCTATTCCCGTTGTGCCTGCGGCTCATTACATATGCGGCGGCGTCCTTACGGATGATTACGGCGAAACCAATATTACCGGCCTTTTTGCCTCTGGCGAAGTTGCCTGTACGGGACTGCACGGAGCAAATCGCCTGGCGAGCAATTCGCTTCTGGAAGCGCTCGTTTTCTCACATCGTGCTGCAATTAAATCCATACAGCAGGTTCACCGGCGCAATTATCCCAAGGTAGCTATCCCCCCCTGGGACTCAGGCAATGCTCTTGATATTGAAGATTTGGTTGTTATTTCCCATAATTGGGATGAAATTCGGCGGCTCATGTGGAATTATGTAGGCATAGTGCGCACAAACAAACGGCTTGAGCGGGCATGGGCCAGGATTCAGATGCTGCAGAAGGAAATAACGGAATATTACTGGAATTCCATCATAACTTCGGATTTGATTGAGCTTCGAAACATTGCAACAGTGGCAGGCATTATTATTGCTTCCGCGCTCAGGCGAAAAGAAAGCAGAGGGCTGCATTATACGATCGATTATCCGAAAAAAGTAGCACGTCTAGCGCAGGTGGATACTATTATAAAGGTGAGGCCAAGGATAAGCGCTGTGCTCAATCGCGTTATCTCAACTGCGAAGGCCCGCAACAAGAGCAAACCTTCCCGTTTTTCCCTTTTCTCCACGGTGAGAAAAGAAGAGGTTTGAATTGCAGGCCGTGCACAGCCATGACATCTCGATGTTCTCGGGCGCAAGGCCTGACTCAATAAGCTGATGCCTGTTGGCTTCAGGCAGATCGAGAGAAAATAAGTTTTCTTCTGTTTCCGGCATAAGGAAACGCTTGTTTCCCATCGTTTTTTGAAAGCATTCAGCCACATCCTGCCGTACCTCATAGCAGCAGGGGCCTATGGACGGGCCGATGCCAGCCCGAATATTTTTTGTATCGCACTGGTAGTGTTGTGCCATAAGCCCGGCTGCCTTAGCAGTAATGCCGCCAGCTGTTCCCTTCCAGCCCGCATGTACGACGGCAAGCACCTTACTGTCCGGTTCATAAAAAATAACAGGCACGCAATCAGCAACTCGAACCAGCAACGGTATGTTTGGCACGGAGGTTATAAATCCGTCATAGCCATCAAGGACATGGGCGGCAGGGAAGGGCATTGACCTGGCCGGTGCTGTATTGATAATTGCTATTTCTGTTCCGTGCACCTGATGTGAACTGACGACCGTTTGAAGATCAAAGTCCAGGGCTCGGCACAACAGCTCGTAATTTGTCTGCACATGGGCTTCACTATCTCCCGTATTATTGCCAAGATTCAGACTGCTGAAAGGTTCAGGGCTAACACCGCCTGCTCGCGTAGCTACGCCATGAAAAAGTTCAGGAAAGCCAGACAGGTTGTTGAATTGTGCAAACTCAAGATTGTTTTTTAATGTGAAATTCATTTCTTTAGCCTCTATATTTTATAGTAAACTGTCGCGAACGTTCTCTACGACGAACACAAATTCAACATGAAGTTTTCACGCAGGTGTAAAGTTTTTCAATGTACATACATCATGCTCATAGAGTAGATAATATCCTGATTTTTCATCCCATGCCGGCAGAGCATGAAAGATATGTTCTCCGGATTGAAAAGTTTCCGGTTGATGCGTATGGCCGCAGATGACATAATCGATTCCATTATTGAATTTATTTTCTATAGCGTTGCGTGTAAAACGGAAACGGGAGGGATCTTGAGCTTGTATTACTTTTTTGCTTTGCAGCATGAATTTATCGGCAAGATAATTTTCGATACATCCAGGAAGTATTCTGTCGGCCATTTTAAACAAAGGCCACATTCGGGCCCTGTATTGCAGGAACTGTGTATCTGATAAACACAGTGTATGGCCGTGGGCAAGAAAAAACTGTTTTCCGTCAATAGCAACTTTTGCCTCTTCACCAAGATAGTGTATGCCGTAGCTCCCGACCATTTTTTTTCGCAGCAGAAAATCACGGTTTCCGATAAGAAGGCCTACCGTGCATCCCTTGCTGCAGAGCAGCTGTAATTTTTCAAAGACCCATGAGTTGGCAGCATATACATTTTTATTATTGGCCCAGAAATCAAAAAGATCGCCGATGATATATAAACTGCCGTTGTGGTTAAGCACATGATCAAGAAATGCGTTAAACAGCCGCTGTTGATGGCGGTTGTTGCTGCACAGATGAATATCTGCAACAAAATAGGTTCCGGCCATTTGTTCTTTCTACCTCAGGGGATTTATGATAGTAAATCAACATAACATATTTTAATGGACGTACAAAAGAAATTGTTACGGCAAGGGAGGATGAATGAAAGTTGTTGGCGCATATTTTTTAGAAGATAAATTAAATATTTACATGTTTTTTTTAAGTTTAATTTTAAGTTTTGTTTGCTGCAATCTGTGTTGTGCCGATAATGCAACACTTGTTACTCAGCAGCGGCAGATGCTGCACACGTATGTTGAAATTAAAGCCTATGGCGATAATGCAAGCGCTGCTATTGATGCGGCTTTTAATGAAATGGAGCGAGTCAACAGCCTGCTGAACAATTATGACCCGGCAAGTGAAATTTCGCAGATTAACAATAATGCCGGGGGCAATGCGGTTACTATAAGCCCTGAGACAGTTGAGGCTTTGCAAACAGCTTTGAAATTTTGTAAATTGTCCGGCGGGGCACTTGATATTACCATCGGCCCCCTTGTTCGACTCTGGGGTTTTACGCAGGAAATTCCTTCCATGAAAGGCGCCGGGCCAGACTCTCATGAAATTCAGAAAGCCAGACAGCTTGTTGATTACCAATCGCTTCAGGTGCTGCAGGATATGCAAGGCGGCCCCGGCACAGCACGTCTTGCAAAAAAAGGCATGTGGGTTGATGTGGGTTCTTTTTCAAAAGGCTACTGCGCAGACAAGGCAATAGCCGTGCTGAAAAAATACGGCATAAACAATGCGCTTGTTGCTGCTGGAGGCACAATTAACGCCATAGGCAAAAAAGCCGATGGCAGCCAATGGAAAGTTGCAGTACGCCATCCCCGCAAAGAAGATGATTTTATGACCTTTGTGCCCCTCTGTGATGCCTCGATTTCCACCTCTGGAGATTATGAACGTTTTTATATGAAAAATGGAAAACGAAAAGGTCATATCATCGACCCCCACACGGGAAAACCAGTAGATCGCATGCAGTCGGTATCTGTAGTTGCAGCCTCCGGCCTTGAGAGCGACTTGCTTTCAACCACACTTTTTGTGCTTGGTCCGGTGAACGGCATGAGGTTGATAGACAGCCTGCCGGGAACGTCTGCTCTTCTTGTTTCCTATGATGGGAAACTTGGCATATCAAAAAAATGGCCGGTTAAAACTGTGATTTATTAGGCATATAAGATTTTTAATATCGGATATAGGCTTTCAAAATGGATCCTGTCCTGCCCCGGGGTATAAAATTTGTTCCCCTGAGATGCATAATCCGCAAAGATGTTTATCTCCAAAGCTAAAGTTACCCCGAAATCCGGATCCTCGCTCCCCGATCAGGCCGAAGACATGCTTCGCGTGGATGACAGCTTGAGAGAAAATACACTGAAAAAAATTGTCATCCAGCACACGCGGGAATCCAGATAGCGCAAGGGAATTGCTACCGCATTCAACTTCAGCTTTGGAGATAACCCGACTCGCAAATATAGCCCCACCCCCTAACCCCGTTACACAGTGAACCCAACGTAAGATAATATTATAACTTTCTTTTTTGCGGTTGATGGTGTCCTCACCATCTTTAAAACCAAGCAGAAGAAATATATTTATTTAAAAACTCGAATAAAATCGACTTGAATCTATCAAGATTGTGCTATTAAAATCTTTATAGGTATTTATATATTTATCGTACTTAACTGATTCAATTGCAAAGTCCAAAGTTCAAAAAATAATCTAAAATTCAGGGGGCGGGTTTTAGGGTTCAGCGTGAAAAACGGTGAGGTTTACAACGTAGGGGCATTGGATCTTGTTTTAAACCTGCCTTGAGTTTTGGGTAAAAACATTCATGATTGAAGATCAAAACAAGGCCTTGTCTCCTTGGCCGGGCCGGAGGGGTGAACAGCATGAACACGACTATTTACATCTTAGGCATCCTGCTACAGGCTATAGCGGGCGTTATCGCTTTGTTACAGGTGCGTCACGCGCCCCGCAGGCTGCCGTGGCTGCTTATTGCACTTTCATCACTTTTGATCGTTGTGCGACGCACCGCCACGATTGAACAGTTTATGGAGGCAGGCAGAGAGCTTGCCACTGCAGAGATATTAACGCTGATCATTTCGCTGTTTTTTTTTCTAGGTATCATTCTCATGACTCGGATGTTTCGCGAGGTTCGGGGGAATCAGGTAGCCCTGGGCCTGAGCGAGCAGCGGTATCGAGACATTCTGAATCAGGCGGCTGACGCCATTATTATAAACGACTCAACCGGTAGGATACTGGATGCCAACCAGAAGGCATGTACAAACCTGGGCTATACTCATGAGGAACTACTTGCCAGTAACATTGCAGACATAGACCCCGAGGCGTTCAGGGACGGAAAGCCTCGGCTATGGGACCAAGTATTTGCAGGCGAGCAGATCAATTTTGAGATCAACCAGGTGCGCAAGGACGGCAGCAGTTTCCCCGCGGAAATGACAGTGTGTCTGGTGCGCCTGCCTGTCGGCTATGCGATGCTCAGCATCGTGCGGGACATCACCGGGCGCAAGCAGGCCGAGAGTGCTCTGTGCGAGAGTGAAAAAAGATACCGGACGCTTTTTCAGAGCATGACACAAGGCGCTTTTTACCAGGCTGCCGACGGCAGTCTTCTTGACATCAACCCCGCAGGATTGCGGATTTTCGGCCTGACCTGGGAGGAATTTTATACCAGAAATTCCCACTGCCCGGCCTGGCGGGTTATCCGTGAAGACGGATCGTTGTTGCTTCCTGAAGAGCACCCCTCCATGGCTGCTTTTCGAACAGGACAGCCGGTGCATGACTTAGTATGCGGACTTTTTAATCCCCAAATCAACGATTATATATGGTTGATAGCCAATGCCCTACCCCTATTTTTACCGGGAGAAAACAAACCCTACCAGGTATTTGTAACCCTCCACGATATCACTGATCGCAAGCGGGCCGAGGAGGCGCTGAAGGACAGCGAATACCTGCAGAAGGCGATACTTAATAGTATTCCGGACTTGGCCTGGCTCAAGGATGTTGATGGTAAATATATTGCCGTGAATGAAGCCTTCGCACAGTGGGCAGGGCATCCTTCCGAGAACATAGCAGGCAAAACCGATTTTGAATTCTCGTCCCCTGAGCTGGCTACTACATACCGGACACATGATCTTGAAGTCTTAAAATCCGGCCAGCGCAGCGTTTTTGAGGAATATATGATAACCCGTAAGGGTGAATCAATTGCCATGGAAACAATCAAAACACCCTTATTTAACGACATAGGCACTATTATTGGAACTGCCGGCATTGCCCGCGATATCACCGAGCGCAAGCGGCTGGAGTTAGCGCTCCAGAAGCGTTTGGTGGCGCTCACCAGCCCGCTTGATAAGCCTGAGGGCATCGCATTCGATGATTTGTTTGAACTTCCCGCCATCCAGCGCATTCAGGATGAATTTGCCGCTGCAACGGGCGTGGCATCCCTTATCACCCAGACCGACGGCACGCCCATTACCCGGCCGAGCAACTTTTGTCGTCTCTGCGAAAAAATTATCCGCTGCACTGAAAAGGGGCGCCTCAACTGCATCCGTTCCGATGCCATGATCGGGCGATACAACCCAGAGGAACCCGTAATCCAACCGTGCCTGAGCGGCGGGCTGTGGGACGCCGGGGCCAGCATCAGCGTGGGGGACCGCCATATCGCCAACTGGCTGATCGGCCAGGTGCGCGATGAAACGCAGACGGAAGACAAAATGCTGGATTACGCCCGAACCATCGGCGCCGACGAGTCGGATTTTATCGAAGCCTTTCGCGAGGTTCCATCAATGTCGCAGGCACAGTTTCGGCTGGTTGCCCAGGCCCTGTTTACCCTGGCGAACCAGCTCTCTACCGCTGCTTATCAGAATATCCAGCAGGCACGGTTTATCACTGAGCGCAGGCTGGCTGATAAGGCTTATCGACAGGCAACTGAGCGCCTGCAGCTTGCCTGCCGGGCAGGCGGCATAGGCATCTGGGAGCTTGATATTGTTAACAATAAATTGATCTGGGATGAGCAGATGTTGTATCTCTACGGAATCGAGCCGGATACATTCAGAGGTACATACGAGGCCTGGCACGATGGCGTGCATCCGGACGACCTCCCACGGGCGGAATCAGAACTTCAACAGGCGCAGAGTGGCGAAAAGGAATTCGACACAGAATTCCGTGTTGTCTGGCCCGACGGTACCATCCATAATCTGCGAGCCCATGCGCGCGTGCAGCGCGATGAATCCGGCCGTCCCACTAAATTGATCGGCACAAATCATGATATAACAAAGAGAAAGCAGACAGAAGATGTGCTGAGAAAAAATAAGGAATTACTTACCGAGGCGCAGCGCCTTGCCGCCATAGGCAGCTGGGAATATGATTATGCAACAAAAACCGGGATCTGGTCGGAGAACATGCCCCTGGTTCATGATTTAGACCCTGCTGTCACACCCCGTTCCGGTTACTGGCATTTCATGGAGCACAAGATGCTGCCTGAAAACAGGCAGCAGTGCGCTGAAATTATGAAGGCAGCGCTGGAGCATGGTAAAGAATGTGATCTTGAGTACCGGTTTATGCACAGCGACGGGAGTATACGTACAATACACAGCACGACAAAGGTGGTGCGGGATACTCAGGGCAGGCCGGTAAGGATGATCGGAACGACTCAGGACATCACCGAACGCAAGGCTGCTGAACAGTTACTGAAGCAGAAACAAGATGAGCTGGAGAGATTCACCTATGCTGTGTCGCACGACCTGAAAAGCCCAATGGTGACCATACAGACGTTTATGGGCCATCTTGCGAAGGACTTAGCCGGAGGCATAACGGAACAGGTTGCGCAGGATCAGGTCTTTATAACGTCTGCGGCTAATAATATGAATGCGTTGCTCGATGAACTGTTAAAATTCTCGAAGGTAGGTCGCGTGACCAATCCATCGGTTGAAGCGACACTTCAGGAAATGGCGCAGGAGGCCATTGGCCTGGTTGCTGGACGTATCGACAAGCGCGGCGTGCGTGTGCAGGTTACGCAAGAACCGGTAGTGCTTTACGGCGACAGGGTGCGGCTGGTGGAGGTGTTTCAGAACCTTATCGACAATGCCGTGAAATTCATGGGAGAGCAGAGCAAGCCGCTGATTGAAATCGGTACTGAAACAAAGGACGGCAAGACTGTGTGCTTTGTGCGCGACAATGGCATGGGTTTCGATCTACGGCACAAGGATAAGCTGTTTGGCTTGTTTGAGAAATTAAATCCGGAGATGGAAGGCTCTGGCATGGGCCTCGCGCTGGTAAAAAAATTATAGATACGCATGGCGGCACGATATGGGTGGAGTCGGAGGGGGCGGGAAGGGGGGCGTGCTTTTTGTTTACGCTGCCGATTAAAAAGATTCAAGATTCATGATTCAAATTTAGGATTTATAAAACCATGTTATTTTCGCGCAGGCGGGAATCCAGTTGGGTGTATGCATCCCGCTGTTGCCTACACTTTCAGCTTTGGAGATAACCATTAAATTTATATAAGGGCAGACCCCCGTGTATGCCCTAAAGCCTATGGATTTAAATAATTCAAAGATCATCATTGTCGAAGATGAACAAGCGCATGCCGAGGCTCTGAGGCGTGCCTTTATGACCCCTGGCGTTATCGCAGAGATACGGATTGTGAGCACGCTGCAAGAGTACCGGGAGTCCATAGCCGCCAGTGTGCCCGATATTGCTATTATGGACATGCAACTGCCCGACGGCAAAGCAGTTCAATTTTTATCGTATCCGCCGGAATCAGCCCCCTTTCCCATTGTAGTCATGACCAGCTACGGCAATGAGCAGGTTGCCGTTGAAGCTATGAAAGCTGGTGCTCTGGACTATGTGGTTAAATCCCACTCAGCATTTACCGACATGCCCATCACTGTGGGGCGCTGCCTGCGCGAATGGAACCTTTTGCAGCAGCGCATACAGGCCGAGGAAGTCCGCATCAGACTTGTCACAGCGGTTGAGCAGGTTCGGGATTCTGTTATGATTATGGACCCGGACGGCAACATTCAGTATGTCAATCGGGCGCTGGAAGAATTCACCGGACAGCCCAGGGAGGAACTCATCGGGCAGAGCATTTTTGCCCGGATGAACACGAGCGATCTGAGCAGACGAGCATGGGAAATCGTTTCCAAGGGGGAAATATGGTCAGGAACCATAAAAGATAAGAAAAAAGACGGATCAGTATGTGATTTGGAGCTAACCATGACACCTGTTCGTGATGAGAATGGCGTCATACACAGCGTGGTATCCATGGGCCGGGATGTTACTAAAGAAAAGCAGCTTGAAGCCAGGTTAATTCAGGCGCAGAAGATGGAAGCCATAGGGACGCTTGCCGGCGGTATTGCCCATGATTTCAATAATATTTTATCAGCGGTTATCGGCTATACGGAATTATCGCTGGCCATTGCTCCAAAAGGCGAAGACCTTGAAAATAACCTTCAGGAAGTGCTGACGGCTGGGTTCAGGGCTCGCGACCTGGTAAAACAGATTCTTGCATTCAGCCGCGAGTCGGCACAGCATAAAGAGCCAGTGCAGATATCGCGGATTGTGAAAGAGGTTTTGAAGTTGATGCGGGCATCGCTGCCGGCGACAATCGAGATACAGCAGGAACTGCGCAGCGACGCCATTGTGCTTGCAGACCCGACGCAGATACATCAGATCATGATGAATCTTTGTACGAATGCAGCTCATGCCATGAAACAAAAAGGAGGTGTGTTAAGCATAAGCGTTTCCGAAGAAAGCCTAGACAGTGAATTTATTGAAACACACTTCGGCATTGATCCGGGCAGGTATCTCAAACTCAGTGTTTCAGATACGGGCTGTGGTATTTCGAAAGAACATTCTGAACGGATCTTTGATCCATTTTTTACCACCAAGGACAAGGCGGAGGGAACGGGCCTGGGGCTTTCAGTGGTGCATGGAATAGTTAAAGAATGCGCAGGCATCATTTCGGTATACAGTGAGCCGGGTACGGGAACTAACTTTACTGTATTTCTGCCCGTGATCAAGGGAGCGGCAAAAGCAGCAGTTATAAATGAAGAAGCAGATACTTCGGGAACAGAGCATATACTTATTGTCGATGATGAAGAATCTATCGTGCGCATGTGTCGGCAAATTCTTGAGAATCTCGGATACACGGTCGAATCAAAGAGCAGCGCCCATGAGGCGCTGGAAATGTTCAGGAACCGGCCCAAGGGGTTTGATCTGGTCATTACCGACATGACCATGCCGAAGATGACGGGACATAAATTGGCAGCCGCAATTCACCGCATACGGCCCGATATACCAATTATTCTGATGAGCGGCTATGCTTCAAGGCTTTCCCATGAAGAGGCGGAAGCGATAGGAATTAAGGCTGTTCTTATGAAGCCGGTCAATAGATTGACATTGACAGAAACAATCAGAAAAGTGTTGGATGAGGCAGAGGGTAGTGCGCAGTAGGCTGCTACACTTTTGGCACGAGCGCACACAGGTGCCTGTGAATAGTCTAAAACACCTGTTTTTTATGGCATCCACCGCAACCCGATCATTGCCGTAGCTGGTCATGATCACGATTGGAAAGAGTCCGGATTCCGCAGGAAACGACAAAATCCCTCAAAAAATGGGGTTTTCGTTCTGACACTATGTAGTTTTATGCTGCTTTATCTCCACCTTTTTGCCGTCTGTTTTAATGGTAATAGCGCCGCAGTGCTCTGTCACATAAGTGTTGATATGTAATTTATCTAATCGTTCTTGAACTTCCGGGTGTGGTGTCTGACGTTTTCCGAATGATCTGCCGCTGACAACGGCAATAAAGGGATGTACGGCATTGAGAAATTCATCCGTTGAAGATGCTTGTCCGCCATGATGAGGGACTTTGAGTACAATTGCAGACAAATCAGCCCCCGACTTTACAAGCGTCGATTCTTGTTCTTTTAAAATATCCCCGGTAAAAAGAAAGCTCACGTCACCATATGTTATTTTAAGAACTAAAGAATTATTGTTGGTTGCGGTTTGGTCTTCATCGGATGCTTTTATCGTTTCGTTCATCGGACTGAGAAATTCAAAAGTTACATTTCCTACGGTGCGCAGCCGAGCACATTTATTGCATGCTATGATGGTGCAATTATTTTTCGATGCTGTTTCCATCAGAGACTGATATGGCGCAAGAAATGAATTCTGTCCATTATACCATAATTCCTGCGTATTGAATGTGCGTGCAATGTAGGGTAATCCACCTGCATGGTCCCGGTGGGGATGGGTTAAGACAATATAATCAACTTTTTTTATTCCACATGAATATAAGTATGGTGCAATAACTGCTCTGCCAACATCAAAGCTGTCATCCATAAGTCCGCCACCATCAATAATCACAACTTCATTGTTTGGCAATTTCAAGACAGCTGCATCTCCTGCACCTACATCAAGAAATGTAACCGACATACATTCATTTGGTCGGTTGGAATAAAAGGCTTGTACGCACTCTGCACCGAAAAAAAACATCAGTCCACAGCAATATAGTATCCACTGCTTCCTAGTTCGGCATACAGCTGACAGGAATAGCAAGATATAAAAGAAAATCATCTCCCAGAACAAAGGATCGGCAATGGTAATGGCATTCCCAAGGGCAGCATAGAATATATCTGAAAGATAAAGGAAAAAATCCGTGCACAGCCCTGCAGCTTTAAAAAGCAACATGGCTCCGGGTTGCCAGATAAAAACCATCATTGCTGCAGCAAGGCCGAGAGGTACCAGCAGAAATCCCGTGAAGGGTACCATGATAAGATTAGTAATAAAGCCCGAGGGGGGGAATGTGTGAAAGTAGCATGCAACAATCGGTGCTGTTCCCAGCATTGCAGCCCCCGATGATAGCAGGGAATCGCCGGTATAGGCAGTAAGTTTTGCTTGCAGCGGTGATATCCTTTTGAAAGGATCAAGTTCTTTTTTATTAATTATTTTTTTCCATGCAGGAACAAGGATGATCAGGCAAAACACAGCAAGAAATGACAGCTGGAAGGAAATTTCGAAAAGCGACTGCGGCGAAACAGCAATAATTGCAAAAGCTGCAACAAATAATGTGTGGAGCATGTGTTGCGGTCGATCCAGCAGCAGGGTAAGCAGATAGCATACAACCATAAGACCAGAGCGCGTAGCAGGGGTTACCATACCGGCGATCATGCAGTACCCAAGGACAGGGAAGATAGAAAGAAAAACGGCAATTTTTTTTATAGGGAAATACAGCAAAGCTCTTGGATACAGTTTCAATAGATTGAATATAAGCCAATAGGTGAGCAGGGAAAAAATGCTGACATGAAGACCAGAAATGGAGAGAATATGCGTTATACCAAGGGCGGAGAACCTGTCACGTATGATTTCTGGAATTGTGCCCTGTTCCCCTATAATCAGCGCAAGCAGTATGTCCCGCGAGGGGGATTGTGTCGCATCGGTAATGCAACTGCGTATTTGATTGCGGAGATGTTCGGAAAAAATAATCCATCTGTTACCTTCATTGTTTCTAATCAGTGTGATTGATTGGTCGTTTTCAATAAAAGCAGTTGTGTAGACGTTTTTATAGGCAAGTTGTCTTACATAATCAAAACCACCAGGATTTGAAAAATTGCGCGGTTTATGCAGTGTTGATGAAAATCTGATGCGGTCTCCATAATTTAACCGGATGCTGCTTTCTTTAATGCTCAGAAGCAGGTTCCCTGTGACCTCTGCAGTCGATTCTTCATCATTAATTGAGCGCACTGACAGTAAAAGTTTTGTGCGGTTAAGTGACTCTGCCGGGGGCTCTGCAACAACAGCTTCAACAGAAACACTGCCTTTTTCAACATAGCGCTCTATAGTATTGTCGGCAGTACCGGGATGAATTTTAGGATAAAGACTGTAATAACCAGCACAGAAGACAAGACAGAAGATACAGAGTATTGAAGTCTTTACAGCTTTGGAAATACTTGCAACGGGCAGGCAGAGTAGGAGGACACAGGCAGAACTAATCAGCAATTTGATCGGTATGCAGTCAAAATGAGCTGCAGCAATGCCTGCGGAGTAGATCAGAACCAAAGGTATAAGCGGTTGCTTCATAGAAAAACAGTGGATCAAAGATCGGTTTTGTTTACGATTACAATTTTTTTAATAAAATCAAATCCAAGTTTAAAATCTACCAGTATGCCGTTTTCATTTTTTTTACCTTGTACAAAAACTGTATTGTCTGCAAAACCAGCTGATGAATCTTTTTTGAGAATGTTGGGAAAATTTGTGGTAGCCACTATACGGCGTCCGTCTTTTGTGGTTATTATTATTTGCTTCCCCGTATTGGTGAGTCCAATATCAATTATTTTTATTCCATCAAATGGAATACGCTCTGTTATGAGCGTTACACGGACTGCGTCATCTTTTGAAGGCGACAGCACTTCAACTATTAGCTCTTTTGCAGTTAAATTATATGGTTTGAGGAATGGTGTTTCTCCTCGTTCCTCCCACCAGTATAGCAGGGAAAAATGTTCAACTGTGGTTTGATCGTTGTATACACTGGTAACTATGGCTGTATAATATGGGGCAGAGTCCGGTGAAGAGCAGCCAAGCTGAAACACAGGTGCACATGTAATAACAAGGAGTATCAGCAGTCTGACATTATTTATTTTTATGAAATGCATTGTTTCTCCCAATTGAGATATTTAAAAACTTGTTTAATAAAAGAAATCCAATTATATTTTAAAACCATGGATAAGAAAGAACTTTTTGAGCACATGAGAGCTTTTCCAAAAGTTGATCTGCACCGTCATCTTGAGGGCAGTATTTCAGCAGAAACACTTGTGCGAATTGCCTCAAAATATGGCGGGACACTTCCTGCCTACACTGTTGAAAAATTGCGTCCGCATATACAGATGGACTCGGAGTCGCCCGGGTTTTCAACATTCCTTCAAAAGTTTAAAGTATATCGCGGATTTTATCCATGCCGTGAGGCTATCGAAGATGTTGCCTATACAGCTGTAATGGATGCAGCCCTTGATAATGTGCGGTATCTTGAGCTTCGATACAGTCCGAGCCATTTTGCCGGTCTGAATAAATTCAAGGAATGCGAAGTTATAGAGTGGATAAGCGCGGCTGTCAAGGAATCGGCAAGTGATTTTAACATCATTGTCGTACCCATACTTACTATCAGTCGTGACTACGGCCTGGAACTGGCGCGCAACACGGTCCGCTATGTGTCGCAGCTCCCTCACGGTTACTTTTATGGCCTTGATATAGCTGGTGACGAGGTCGTCAATTCCGCAAAGCCGTTTTCCGATCTTTTTGCTGTGGCAAAAAAAGCAGGCCTTAACCTTACAATACATGCCGGTGAGGCCTGTGGTCCGAAAAATGTTCTCGAAGCCGTTATTGATTTTAATGCCGATCGTATAGGGCATGGCGTGCGTTCGATTGAAGATCAGGAAGTAATAGCTTTGCTGCGCGAAAGACGGATTCTTCTTGAATTATGCCTTACCAGTAATGTCCATACCGGTGTTATTGCCTCAGTGGATGTTCATCCTATACGCCGAATCATGGATGCCGGCGTGCCCATTAGTATAAACACTGATGATCCGGCGATTTCCGCCATTACCCTCAGCGGAGAATATGTCGAGGCAGTCACAAAGCTGGGATTTACCGAATCAGAGCTCAAGGCGATCAATTTACAGGCTCTCGAGCATGCTTTTCATCCTGACAAAGAATATTTGAAACGGCAACTTGCACACCTCTGGCAGTGATGCCTGATAAAATGACCCGCTAGACTTTCAAAGTAGTTTATCAAGAAACTTTTTAATAATTTCAATTGTTCCTGCCGCTTCATGTTCCACTGAAACTATGCCCCCGGCATTCCTAACCGTCCTTAGGACGTCTGGTGAAGCATTAGCAGGGCAACCGACATAATTTGTTACTGAACCATCCAGCATGGTAATATCATTCATGCCATCTCCTATGGCTATTACGTGATTTAATGCAACTCCCAATAGTTGAGCGCATTTTTTCAGTATTTTTGCTTTTGAAAATGATGCATGTAGAATGAATGTCCAGTCATTGTTTCCGGATATTTGTGCATCAGGCCAGTCTGTGATAAACTGATGTATCAGCCGTCGAAGGGCAGGGGTCTGGTCAGGCGTCACCCTGTAGGCAAATACCAGATCATTAACCGCACTGTCCAGTATTGCAAATTGCGACTCAACCTCTAAGCGCCATTGCGGGAAAAAGGGGCTTATTTTGTTCCACAGGAGCCTGTGGCATTTGATCTGTTCGGCATTCCATTCCTGCACAGGCAGATAAGCATCATCATCCTGTCGCAGATGTATAAATCGCTGACAACTCAAAAGCGCAAGAGGTTTTTGTTCACCGGGCAGAAGTGATGCAATATCTGCCATGGTATCGGTATATCGATCGGAATTCATAACCCAAACAATCCCCATATTCTGCACTGCTGCAAGATAATGCATAAGATCATTATCCATTGCAAGACGTGGAGAATACGATACTGATGTGCCATCAAGATCAAGGGCTATGAGATATTTTATGTGCTGCTGATGCATAAGTTGAATCCAAGCCCTACCCAAAAAAAAAATCGTGCATGCATGAGATAATTTAAATCTTTGCAATACGGCGCTTGCCCATGGTTGGTATACGATCGATTCTCAGCTATTTCTTTTTGTGTGTGGCCGGTATGTGCGGATTGTTTTTACGGGCTTGCCGCCGCTGAAAATTCTGACTGTTCCTGTTGATTCCGAGACTGTTACGGCTATGGCATTGGTGTTTTCTGAAATTGCTGATGCCGCTGCATGTCGGGCACCGAGCCCTTTAATAGGCGTTATTTTATCTGCATCCGGAAAAAGGTACATGCCTGCAGCATGAACAACGCCATTTTCATTTATAATAAAAGCGCCATCTATTCGTGAAAGCTCCTTAACGCTTTCCTGCACTCGCTGGTCTGTAATCTTGCGCTCATCTTCTGGATAACCGCGAAACGGGTTAAATATCATTGGCTTCGACAATTTTAGTACTTTTTCAGTATCACCCAAAACAAAAAGAGTACCGACTGGCGAACCCTCTCGGCCCTCCTGGGCTATTTCAATTGCAAGGTTGACTAACTGTATAATCAGCTCAACCGGTATATTCCTGCCTATGTGTTTAAGGTCGTGGTGTGTTATGGGACCGTAGAACCGTTCAATCCACACAATTCGCATCGTGTCAAGCAATCTGCGGCCTGAAAGGCTGTAAACGCACAAAATGCGCTCATCCTGTTTTACTTTCCCTGATTCAATTACTGAACGCAGAATGTATTGTAGCCTGTCACTTCGGGTAACGCCATTAAAGTCGCAGACAAATGTTTCAACAGTAATGTTTTCTGCAAGTCTTTTTGAAGGAATAACAATAATAAATTGATTTTTTGCGTAAACAGGCAGCACTGCTTTCCATACAGCAAGGCTTTCGCACATAACAAGAATTTTTTTTATTTTAAGCTTCTCTGCAATATTCGTAGCTTCCTCAATTAAGGTAAGCGTTTCACGGTCCTGTTTTTTTTTAAGCATGATATATCTGCATAATATAGGATTTCAGTAGCTGTACTGTGCAAATTAATAAAAAGAACCTCATGGCACGTCATTCCTGCAAAAGCAGGAATCCATAAAACGTTCAAAAACCGGACTCTCTCTCCCAGGTCAGGTCGAGGACAAGCTTAGCGGGATCGACGGATTTTTTATAAATAGATTTCAAAAAAATAAAGTTGCACGGTACAGATCGAGAGATCACTTTTTTAAAAATATTTGAAAAAAGTTTGATAAGGTGGATTGTGTCATCCATGACATATTACTGCATTTTCTTTTCAGCAATAAACACGTCGCTTTTTACTTCCCATAATTGATAAATCATGCCTGCCATCTGGACGGGCATAAAATAGTTTCGGTCAAAGCTGTGACGAATGAACAGTTTATTGAATACAGTTTCAGCAATATCTTTATCCATCAGGACACCATAATGAGCCGGTCCAATAAAATCAAAGCAATATTTACTGTTAGCAGCGTATTTTCGTTCATCGGAATCTTTATTTGTCTGTATACCCAATCGCGAAAGTTGAAAAGTCTGCCCATTGGCCTGTATGTCTCCGGTAAGCACATTGATCTGCATTCCCCTGCCGCCTGAAATTATTTCGTCTTTCATCTGCAGGCCGGTAAACACTTCATAGTAAGGATGAATGCCTTCCTTTTTATCAGGATCCCATGTGCCAAACCAGTACCACCAGTAAGCTATTCGTGACAGCAGCGTATCAAGGAATAAATAGACCGGACGCTGTTCAGGGGGAAAGAAAAATGCAAGCCAATCATCGGTTGTTGTGTATGGCGGTATTTGGTTGAGTTTTGCTGCATCAATGAGCGCACGGGCATCAGTTGGGCCTGCAGCGAGTATTTTTTTCACAAGGTCCATTGCGGAATTTTTACTTAACCCTGTAGCCTGACTGAATTGATTGATCCCCTGCATGCCGTGTGCGACATAAAAATGCATAAAATTTGCAGAAAGCCTGAAATCAGTAAATGCCAGCGGCAATGCATTATAATAGGTGCGTTCTCCACTGTGAATTGATCCGTCATTCACGGTGGCCCTGCGGGCAAAATATGTCAAGGCATATCCATTATCCCACCATGCCCAGATTACGGCATTTTTTGGTGTTTTATGCAGGGCTGCATCCATGCCATCAACAGTGGCAGCCGACAGCTTCGGCAATTGTGAATTTGCAGCATTTTCAGAATACAGCGGCCAGGCAAAACATATAAACAACACTGGACAAATAACAATAAATGGAAGAAATTTTTTTCTGAGTTTCCAGAGTTCTCCAATAAGGTAACCAGATCCAAGCCCCAGTAATGGTACGAGAAAAATAATGAAGCGGTTTGCTTCGGTAAAAGCTAAAAAAGAAAGCACAATAATGGATGCAAGAAAAAGAGATTCTTTAAATTTTTTATAAAAAAGAAATGCTATTCCAGCGAAGGCAAAAATGAAGCCTGAAATTGACCCTGTTGTGTATTCTATAATTGTCGAAACAGACGGTTTGGATTGTTCGCTAATTGTAACGCCGATATTGGGGAAGTCACCACTTGCATCCTTTGAGATATACAAAAACTGATTGAAAATTGCTTTTATCATCTCAATAAAAATATCGAGTCCTTTAAAAGTCAAAACAGCCGCAACACCCAATCCAATTAATCCAAAAAAAATGCAGGCTTCTTTTTTATGCGGCCTGTAATAGAAAACAAGCGCTACGGCAAACGGAAGAAAGGTGATTGCCGTTACAACTGCCGGAGTTTGATCCCACCACCAGATAAATAATGCGTAGTTTACAAGAGCAATGCCAATATAGATATATCGTTTCCATGTCGTAATCAGTGCAAAACGGAGAAAAAGATATGCCGATATCAAGATGAAAGTAACATTCAGGCAGTCAGTATCAAAGCGTCCAAATCCGCTCCGGTATATGTAAAATGGGTAGAGCAGGGCTAGCAGGGCCGCAGAAAACCCGGCAAGACCTCCGCTGTAATATTTTCCCAGGAGATAAAGCGGCAGGGCCAGCAAGGCTCCAAGCACCGCGGGCAGTACGGCCCCTACCCAGCTGAGAGGCCAGGATGACAACTTTGTTATTTGTGCAGCAAGTACAGATAAAAGAGGAGCCGGTGTGGGGCGGAGCGGGCAGTCGGGCACACCACGCTTTTCATCAGTTGGATAGTATGTTTTATCAATTAGATCTTTTGCCAGGCTGAGATAAAAATATGCATCAAATGTAGTGTGCAAAGGCTGGTTTTCAAAAAAAGTGCGCGACTCTGCTTTTTTCCAATCAGACAAAGCCTCCATTCTAAAAAAAATACCTGCTGCGATAAGAAAGATAACAGCAAAGATCTCAATAAATCGAATATAGGGAGAGATTAAATGTGCGGTTCTGTCAAGCGACGCGTTTATCCTGGACTGAAAACCAGTTTGATTAGGCAGCTTTTTTTGCCTGTCGGCTTCTGCGCTTGATGCTTTTGAGACTTTATTTTTTTGTGCCATTAAAGGGTCCTATTTTTTGTTGTCTACGCGGTCGTAACGTAGCTGCGTTATCTGTTCACTGATGAGCCCCAGCATGAAAATCATTACTGCACTGATCAGTAATAAGGCTGACATGTTTGTAAAGCGATGGGTCGTTGTGAATGTGTAGCAATAATTAAAAAGACCCAGGAGCATAAAAAACAAACTTGTGGGAAGAAAAATAAGCAACGGGGAATACAGGGTGGTGATTTTGATAATAATCAGCAGGAATTGTATTCCGTCATGGAGTGGTCTGATTTTACTTTTTCCGGTTCGCTTTGCAGCTTGTATAGGAAGATAACAGATAGATAGCCCGCTGTGCAAATAAGAAAGTGTAATGGTTGTAGGATATGAAAATGTATTGGGCAGCAGGTACAGATAGCGCATGGCTGTTTTTTTGTGTACGACACGAAAACCCGAGGTCAGATCTTTTACATTTATTTTGGTGATATAGCTTGCTAAAAAATTGTAAAATGCATTAGCGCATTTACGAAAAATATTCGCTTGAGTTTTTGAATCGCGAGCGCCAACAACCATATCATGCGTTTCGGCCATTGCCAGCAACCGTGGAATATCTTCGGGATTATGCTGCCCGTCACCATCAAGCATGACAATTAAATCGCCTGTGGCCATTCTGATGCCGGTTTTTACTGCTGCGCCATTTCCGATATTATAAGGATGAGAATAAACAGTTGCGCCTGCTCTGCGAGCAACCTCAGCGGTGTCATCATCCGATCCGTCGTCGACCACAATCATTTCAGCATCGGGAAGTAAGCTGTAAATAGATTTTATCACAGTCCCGATTATGCCAGCTTCCCGGAATGCAGGAATCACTATCGATATTTTCATGATGCTACCTTGAGTATTTTTTAAAAAAGTATAATGTACATCATGACAATAAGTCAAGAGTTTAACGTTTTTTTGAGATTTTTTTGTCCATTATTGCCGCCTTTAGTGATTAATTCATAAAGATAAACTCTTGATTCTTTATTTGCAGGCCCTCAAGAAGCAGTGCATCATCGACCAGTTAAGTGTTCGCATTATGCTCCTTATTTTCGATTTAATCTCTGGAGTGCTGTTAGGCTGGTTTCTCTGTTGTTACTGAGCAACCCGTAATTTTTTTAATGGATTTCTGATTCGTGCATGACATTTTATCACAGCAGAAGATTATTGTGAGCGGTTAAAAATATTTTCTTTTATTGACCTTATATACTAGAATTACCTAAATGGATGCGACGGTTTTAATTATTTTTGCAATCGTTTATGTTGGAATGTTTCTTGGCGAGATTCCTGGCCTTGCCCTTGATCGGACCGGGATTGCATTGCTTGGCGCCATAGCTTTTCTTGCAACCGGGCATATCAGTGCACAGGATGCATGGAATGCCATTGATGTTGGTACTATCGCTCTGCTGCTCGGGCTTATGGTCGTATCAGCACAGTTTCGTCTTGGTGGCTTTTATAGTTGCATTACATGCCGGCTTGCACGATTGCAGTACCGGCCACAGACATTGCTGGTGCTGCTAATCTTCATCGCCGGCATATTATCAGCAGTGCTTGCGAATGATATTGTTTGTCTTGCCATGGCACCGGTTTTAATTGAAGGCTGTGCTCAACGATCATATAACCCTGTTCCTTATCTGCTGGGACTTGCCTGTGCATCCAATATCGGTTCTGCTGCAACCCTCATCGGCAATCCCCAGAACATGCTTATCGGGCAGTCTCTTAACATGTCGTTCTCAGGTTATCTGTTAGAGGCGGCCGTTCCAGTTATAGCAGGGCTCTTGATTGTATGGATGGTCATATGCAGAAACTACCGGCATGATTGGCGTAGAGTAACTCCTGTACCTAGAATAGAATTGACTGAAATAAGCTATTGGCAAACCAGCAAAGGATGCATTGTTTTATGCTGTGCAATCACAGCATTTCTTTTTTTGCCGCTACCTCGTGAGATTGTTGCGCTGACGGCTGCAGCACTGCTCCTGACGAGCCGCAGGATGGCCTCACGGCAGATGCTGGGACTTGTCGACTGGCAGTTACTTGTGTTGTTTGCTGCTCTGTTTATTGTAAATAAAGTTCTTGCAACTTCAGGTGTATTGAAATTTTTTATGGACTATCTTGCGGCATGGGGAATTCAAACAGAGCAGCCCGCATGGCTTTTCAGCCTGACTTTTATACTCTCGAATTTTGTTTCGAATGTGCCTGCAGTCATGTTGCTGCTACCTGCCGCAACACATCCTCTCTCCGGCACCATCATGGCGATTGCAAGCACGTTCGGTGGGAATTTGTTAATTATCGGCAGCATCGCCAATATCATTGTTATTGAACAGGCTCGCAGTTTTCAGATAAAAATAGGCTGGCTTGAACATGCGCGGGTTGGAGTACCGGTCACCATATTGTCGCTGGCATTCGCCGCAGTGTGGCTTTTCCTTAAATCAGCCAGTCCGCTGGAAATATATTTAATCTTCAAATAATGCATCAACAAAATCACGCGCATTGAATTCCCGCAGATCGTCGATTTTTTCTCCTACACCGACAAAACGCACCGGTATTCCCAGTGATTCAGATATCCCGACTATCACACCGCCTTTAGCTGTACCGTCTAGCTTTGTAAGTACAATACCTGAGATGTTTATGGCTTCTTTGAAAAATTTTGCCTGAGCTATGGCGTTTTGTCCGATGGTAGCATCTAGCACCAGTACGGTTTCATGGGGAGCACCGGGCAGTTCACGGCTTATGATGCGTTGTACTTTTTTTATTTCCTCCATGAGCGGCGCCTGCGTATGGAGCCTGCCTGCGGTATCGATAATGAGTATGTCGATATTTTTTGACTGGGCGGATTTAAGAGCATCAAAAACTACGGCAGAGGGGTCAGCCCCGTGTTTATGTTTAATGACTCTGCACCCTACACGTTCTCCCCATATTTCAAGCTGATCAATTGCAGCTGCCCGGAAAGTATCGGCTGCTGCAAGCAGCACTGAGTGACCACTCATTTTAAAAATATTGGCCATTTTTGCAATTGTTGTTGTTTTTCCGGTACCGTTTACCCCGACAGTAAGAATAACATATGGCTTTATTTCAGGCGAAATGACGAGCGGCTTCTCATGGGCGGCAAGGATATCATATATTCCTTCTTTGAGCGCTTCCGTGAGTCTGTCAGCATCCTGGAGGTCCTTTCGCTCGACCCGCCATTTAATTTTTTGCATTAGAATATCAACGGTTGCCACACCAAGGTCTGATGCAATGAGAATATCTTCAAGATTATCAAGCAGTTCTTTGCTTATTTCACGTTTACCATGGGTAATCTCCTCAATTCGGCGTGTGACTGCCTGATGGGTTTTTGCGAGACCCTCTTTGAGACGCTTAAAAAAACCGGAATGTTCTTTTTCTGATGACATGGCAGGTTCAGTTCAGTTCCACGGAAACGATTTTAGAAACGCCGCGCAATTTATTAAGGATCGCATCCTGCTGCAAAGCCGGCGTCTTACGCTTGGACCAGTCATCCAGGATAACGATAACCATGGCGTTATTTGAAGCGGCAGTTCCGGTCAAAATGCTGTATCCGGAAGTAACAATCACGTCGCTGACTCCAGGGGTGTTTTTAGCCATTTCGGTGACTTTATCAACCACTCTCTGAGTACGGGGCAGCGCTGAACCGTCCGGCAGTTGAACGTTGATAAAGAATGCTCCCTGATCTTCCTCCGGGATAAATCCGGTCGGCAGCAGTCCGTACAGTTTATAAGAAACAAACATCATCACCATATACATTAATAATATCAATACAGATTTCCTTACCAGCGTACTGACGATTACTGCAAAACTTCCGGATATTTTGCCGAATACAAAGTCAAACCAGCGGAAAAAGAAAAATTTCTTTTTAGGCACAGCTCCGGGCGGACGAAGAATCAGCGCGCTCAATGCCGGACTTAGCGACAGCGCATTAATCGAGGAAATCAGCACCGCAACGGAAATGGTTACGCCGAACTGACGGTACATTTCGCCGGTGATACCCGGCAAAAAACAAATCGGGATGAACATGGCCAGAAGCACCATTGTTGTCGCGATGACCGGGCCAGTAACCTGCTCCATCGTCTTAATGGCGGCCTCTTTGGGCGGCAGCTTCTCCTCGGTCATCAGCCGGTTGACGTTTTCAATAACCACAATAGCGTCGTCAACCACAATGCCGATAGCCAGGATCAGTCCGAACAGGGTAATCAGATTGATGGTGTAGCCAACGGCCAGCAGCACCGCGAAAGTGCCGATCAGCGAAACCGGGATGGCGATAGTCGGAATCAGCGTGGCACGCCAGTCCTGCAGAAAAATGAAAGTAATCAGGATAACCAGGAAAACTGCTTCAAAAAGCGTAAGAATCATCTCTTCGATGGAGGTCTTGATAAATTTGGTGGTATCGTATTTAATGCCATAATCAAGGTCATTGGGAAAGCGCTTTTTAAGCTCCTCCAGCTTGGCGATACAGTCTTTAGCGATACTCAGACCGTTGGCGTCATTGAACTGATATACAGCCAGCAGAGATGACGGCTTGCCGTTCAGCCAGCCGACAGAGTTGTAATTTTCCGCGCCGAGGTCAACTTTCGCGACATCCCTGATCTTGACACTGCCGCCGTTCTGGGCCTGCCGGATAACGATATTCTTGAATTCTTCAACATCTTTCAACCGGCCCTGAGTTTGAACCGTAAGCCGCAGGAGTTGTTTGTCGCTGCACGGCGGATCGCCGATAGCCCCCGCGGAGACCTGGATATTCTGGGATTTTATGGCATTGCTGATGTCTTCAGTGGTCATTTTAAGGCTGGCCATTTTGTCCGGATCCAGCCAGATGCGCATGGAATATTTCTGTTCTCCCAGCATGTAGACATCGCTGATCCCCGGAATGCGGCTGATCTCATCCTCAATATTGATAGAGGCATAATTGCTGAGAAACAGCGAATCATAACTACCCTTTGGAGAGTAGATGCAGATCACCAGCAGCATATTGCTGGATTTTTCTTTCACAATCACGCCCTGGCGGCGGACTTCGTCCGGCAGATTGGCGCTGGCCCAGTTCACCCGGTTCTGGACATTAACAGTATTCATGTCCCCGCTGGTACCCGGGGCGAAAGTCACCGTCGTGACCGCCGCGCCTGAATCAGAACTGGTCGAAGACATATAGAGCATATCCTTGACGCCGTTGACCTGAGCTTCAATCGGCTCGACCACCGTTTGCTGCACGGTCATGGCATCCGCGCCGGGATACGCCGAGGTAATCTGTACCTGCGACGGCACAATATCCGGATACTGGGTCACCGGCAGCGCCAGCATCGCGATAAAACCGGCCATGGTAATGACAATTGAAACTACGAATGAGAATTTCGGTCGTTCAATAAAAAAACGGCTGATCATGTTAGCCCCTTTAGCGTCTGCTTGATTTATGTTCCATTTTCGATTCCGCCCTGGGCAGTTCCAGCTTCGGCGGCGGCGCGTTATTTGAAGACTTTGTCAATAACGCGGGGTCGGCCGCGGGCGCCGATGAGCCGTCTGCGTCAAGCGGACTTGGGGCAGCCATCACTTCGGTTT
>CAIWCT010000308.1 GCA_903911225.1 uncultured delta proteobacterium | reverse complement strand
AAGACAACCATGCTTGCGGGTCTTGCCGCGCTTGCCGCAAAAGAAACTGGCAAACGCGTGCTTGCCATGGACCTCAACTGGCATGCTCCGTCGCTGCACAAAATTTTCGGCACAGAGCTTCTTGACCCTGCCAGGGCTCAAAACGGAGCAGCCATAAAAGACATGGTCCACCATGTACCGGAGAACCATATGGATGTTCTGCCTGCACTGAATGAACAGGAATGGGGAGAGCAGAGCAACGGCGATGAGCAGAAACTCGCTGAAAAACTTCTTGATAAGGCCCGGGCGGCATATGATATCATTTTCATTGACACATCGAGAATTTTCCCCGCTAACCGCCGCATGATCGATCCCTTAGTGATCGCACAGAAAGCTGATGGTGTCGCCCTCGTCGTTGCCTCCAGCAAGACCTCGCGCCAGGTGGTGAAGCAGGCACAGATCGCCCTGGAAACCGTAGGAGCTAATATTCTGGGTGTCATCATAAACGACTGGCAAAATCCGCTGTCGTAAAACCTTTTAGAAATGGGGGCACAGCCATGTTTAGCTTCTTTTTGAAACGCTATCTGTATAAATTATCTTCACAGCGCCGCCTTTTCATATGCGCCCTGATCCCGGCACTCCTGTATCTTACAGCCGCCGCCGGGCAAATGGACCGTTTCAAAATTCATCAGGACATAAATATCGCGCCGGATACACCTCTGGCGCTGTCAAACAGCCCGTCTGATGTCACGACGATCAACTGGTACGTGACGCACCAGGATGAACTGTTACTTGACAGCTATATGTTTCAGATTCTGCACCGCGAGTTGCAGAAGGAACTGCCGTCACTTCCTGCCATCATGACGGATGCTCAATTAATGAAGGTCATCAAAAACGCAATGTCTCTGTCATATGGAAAAAATACGCTCCGCATAAGCTACAGCGGCGACAATCAGGGGATGGGTGAATTTCTGTCTGCTTTTTACGCTAAAAAAATAGTTAAAAAGGCCGAAGACGGCGTACGGCGTCAGGAGATAATGCAGGCCAGACTAGCGGAGCAGGAAGGCAAAATAGCGCCCATACCGAAATCACCACCATATAGTGAGCTGAAAGGCGGGCTGGCCGTGGAAAGCGAAAAGGCGCTGTGGAGGAGCGAGCGCCTGCCGATAACAGTGTTTCTTCTTGCGGCAAGCCTTGCTGCAGTGCTTGTCTGGATCGGCATTCTGGAAATCCTGGACACCTCTTTCAAGTCGGAGCGGCAAATAGCGCGCATCCTGCGCCTCCCGGTTTTAGGAACGGTGCCGAATGTGTTCAAGCTTTCAACAGTCATTGCCTCAGAGCGAAAGAAAAACACGTGATCATCACATCCATGAAACGATGCAAGGAAGGCAGGCTTTTATGGAAAACCGGCACTCTTTATTTAATTTAAAACTATATTTCCCTGCGTGCCTGGGCTTCGTGTTGTTTGTAACCGCTCTTTTCTGCGCTGCCGATTGTCAAGCTACAAGTATCACCCTCGCCTGGGATGCAAGCCCTGATCCGGTCACCAGCTATACTGTTTTTTATGGTACGGAGAGCGTCCGGAACCATCCTTCAACGCCAATGCCGGCAGGAAAAGCACTGACATTAACCATCCCCAATCTCAACTCCGGCTCTACATATTATTTCGCCATAAAAGCTTACTATTACAATAACGAAAGCGATTTTTCCAACGAGCTGATTTGTAAAATAGATGGTACCGGCGTCACGACAATAAGCGTGACCTCAACGACTTCTACTGCAACCAGTACGCTTCCGACAACCTCATCAGCCAGCTCGGTGCCAACAACCTCTGCTGTAACAAGCACGCTGCCGACAACCTCATCAGCCAGTTCGACGCCAACAACTGCTGCAACAAGCACGCTGCCGGCTACCTCGTCAACCAGCTCGGCGCCAAAAACTTCAACTACAACTATCATTATACCAACAACGACGATCTTATCCACCATCCCGGTCTCAACAACCTCCACCACGGCAGACGCTGACACGACGAAAAAATACGTCCTGGGAGGTAAGGGATCCGGCTCAACAGCCGGGGGGGCAAGCGACCAAACAGCTTCAACCGAAACAGAACCAACTTTTACAGAACAGGGTGCAATTGCTGTTTTCAGCGATAGCTACATCACTGCCCAGCTGTCCGTGGGCTGGGACGACTATAATGCCCTGAACGGTGAGGCGCGCATCGCAACGGGCGACATTGACGGAGATGGGAAAAAGGAAATCATCATAGGCCTGGGCCCGGTGGAGGGAAACTCCGAAATACCCGGCGGAAAATTTCAGATTCTTGATGACGACTTCACCAGTTTGGGATGGGGCCAGATAGCCTGGCCCGATTACAATGCGGTCAACGGCGAAACCTGGCCGGCCTGCGGCGATATCGACGGTGATGGCGTTGATGAAATTCTCATCGGGCTGGGCATTGGCGGCGATGGAAGAGTCGAGGTTTTTAAATTCAAAAGAGGCAGGGCTGTACATGTAGCATGGATAAAAGTTGGCTGGGAAGACTACTGCGTAGCTGGCGGCGGTATTCGCCCGGCTTGCGGCAATATCGATTTTGACCGGAAGGATGAGATTATCCTCGGGCTCTATCCTCCCAATAATGTTTTTCTGCCGGAGGGTAAATTTGAAATACTTGACGGCAGCGCCAAACATCTTGCCTGGGGCGTTGTTGACTGGCCCGAGTACAATGCGCTCAACGGCGAAACACGTCCCGCATGCGGAGACATCAATCGCACTATTCGCGATGAAATACTGCTGGGGTTGGGAAAGGGCTCAGAAGGCAAAATCCCGGTGTACTCGTACATCCTGGGCGCAGTCAAGCTTAAAACATGGCTGCAAGCAGGCACTTCGTCTTACAGGACTGAAAATGGCGAAACCCGGGTAGCCTGCGGCGATATAGACGGCGACGGGGTTGATGAAATCCTTATCGGATTCGGCAAAGGCGGTCAGGGAATGATGGAACTGCACGATGATGCCCTGCATGATTTCAGCATACTGTCGCGTCTGCAGATGCCGGATGAAAGATACAGCATTGCATTCGGCGAAACCAATCCCGCAATCAAAGATATAAAAAGTGATTATTCCAGGATTATGAATTTATTTTTAAAGTCTTTATCGAACAAAAGGCCTAAATAGCCGTAAAAATATCTGGTAAATGAGGAGCGATTTTTTTTAAGCTGGCGGATCCCATCTATCAAAATAAAGGTTGTTCATGCTCATTGATCAGGTAACTCTTTTGGTCCGATTAATGGACTAATAAAACCAAAGGAGATACCGTTGAAGCACGCTGAAACCGTTATTTTAAAGCGCTGGCTGCCCATTCTGTAAAAATATGCACGCACCAGGACAAGAATCCCTCCCCGACCTTTTAGGTTTTTAAAAACCCTCTGCGAAGCCCATCACATATCCACAAAAAACTGCGCGGATATTATAAAAAAAAGGTTGCAGGTGGCAAAAACCCGGAATCTTTTCTGCCCGGTAAGCGGAGGTCAAGCGGCTCTTTTTTCATACAGGTGTTTGGCAAGCTATTATTTTCTGGATTTTTATTTATCCAGCCTGCGAGCCGGCATATGGAAATGAGAGCCCCCTGCCCTTGCAAAATTCGGCAGTTAGTTGTATTTTTAGACAGCAGATATTAGAGCATTTAATTTTTTTCTGTAGACTATTTTTTTACTGTCATCTCGACCGAAGGGAGAGATCTTTAAAGATTTCTAATCCCGCCTGCTGCGGGATTAGAAATGACACCCGGCTACATGATTTAGTTACATGCTCTAAATGTTCAGATACCTGCTTCTATAACGGATAACTTAAAAAACAGGGGCCTGTATGTCAGTAAAAAAGCGTGTAACAAAAAGCATCACTATTTTTCTCATCCTTATTCTGGCACTTGTAAAAAACTGCTTTGCTGCAGAAATGACACTGGAGCAATATGTAAAAACACCGGACAGCGCATTCAAGTATAAACTTATTAAAACGGCCTATACTTTTCTGTATACAACCTATATTTTTGAAATCACCTCCCAGAAATGGCACCCTGATGATGTTGAGCCCGGCACATGGAAACACTGGCTCAGGATAGTTGAGCCGCGCCTGCTGGGCAAATACACGCAGAATATCCCGTTTTTTTCTCTGGTTAAGTCCGACAAGGCCCTGCTGTACCTGTTGCGGGGTGATGCCAGCCATGAAGATGCACCCTCCGGGGCGACATTTGAGGAAGCGAAACTGGCGCTTAGCACCCGTTCAATAGTTGCGGAACTGCATGGCATTCCCATCGGCCCGGTGAGATTTAATGATGAAGATAAGACAACGAGCCTGTGTCTTGAATGGAAAGACTTAGACATATTCAAAGATCAATATAAGGACGAGTGCACAGTGCCTCGCGAAGAAGACTCGCTGCAGGCCCGATCCTTTGATCTGGCATTAAGCACGGGAGATTTCACCTGGGCGCTCATGGCGCCCATGACAAAAGCGGTTGTCCGCGGCATGGATGTCATTCAGGAATTTTTAGGGGAGCTGTATCTCGGGCGTCAGGTAGTCAAAAAGTTTGTCCTCACCGGTCATTCCAAACGCGGGCATATCGTTTGGCTTGCCGCCGCGCTGGATGAGCGGGTTGCAGCAGTGGCGCCGGTAAGCTACGATCTGCTGAATATATCGGAGCAGATTGCGCTGCAGGATGCTTCCTGGCCTGCCCGCAGCCCTGAGCAGGATGCCAATATGGAGTTCGACCTGTATACCCGGTATAAAACTGAGACTGGCGCACGGTTGATTGCCGATGTAGACCCGTACGTATATCGTGATCGCATCGACATCCCCGCCCTGATTCTGGTCGGCACCGGTGACCCGTACTCCTGCTCTGACGCGGTGAACCTCTATTTCGATAACATGTCGCAAGATACCCGGATCTTTTATGCTCCCAATAAAGGGCATGACATCAGGGAGTTTCCCGGGGTGGTGGACGCCACTGCAAATTTTTATCGTCACATCATTAACAGCCAGCCCCTGCCTGCATTCACCTGGGCCGGTTTGCAGAACGGGGTGTTTACCGTAACGCCGGGACAGCAAAAGCCCGCTGCTGTAAAACTGTGGAGTGCAGCCAATCCGGTCAACCGTGATTTCAGGCAAACAACGGATAATGAAACCTGGGCTTCGACTGCCATTGAAAAAGATGCCACTGGCTCATACACGGGAACTGTGCCGCCGCCGGGATCAGGCTATACAGCCTTTTATATTGAACTCCAATATCAAGATACTGCAAAAGGAGCTTCCTATAGTTTTGCAACACCGATTACAATACTGGGCAATAAATAATCTGACATGCATCAAAAAGAGAAATTGGTGTGGGAGAATGGGGTCACATCTTCATATGTCATATTAGATCATTTATTATTGCTGCGACCTGATTTTTTTGCCTTGTTTTATTCAGCAAACAGGCTTCCGCACGCTTTATGCTCCCGGTGATGGCCGTGTAACCCACATTAAACACTTCCCCGATTTCTTTATGCGTATAGGCACCTACTCGGCTCATTATGTAAATACATATATCCCGTCCTGGCCTTTGTTTCTTGCCCGCTGCTAATTGCCCTTCGATGTCCTTTTCTCCCAGGTGTTTAAATATTTCCCGGGCCATTTCCTCTTTACTCTGATGCCTCAGCAGCATCCGCTTTTGCGGCTTCTCCGCAACCGGCTCTCCACGGGCCATCTCTGCGCACCTCTGCCCATACTCTTCACTGCCCAGATACACACCATGCCGCAGTTCCTTCAGTGGGCTTTCGCTTCTGGTCAAATATGCTTCCTGTTCCAGACAAAACTTCCTCCGGCTCCCACCGGCCATCCCCAACATTACCTCGGTTATCAGCCAGCCAGGACCAGCTGCTTTTTTCGCATATCCCTTTGCGCTGCTCCACTGAAACTCTTCCGGCGTCTTT
>CAIWCT010000307.1 GCA_903911225.1 uncultured delta proteobacterium | reverse complement strand
TAGCAACACTGGAAGACAAGATCGTCCAGCACGCTTTGGTAACAGTTCTCCAGCAAATCTACGAAGAGGACTTTATCGGCTTCAGTTACGGATCACGACCATGCCGAAGTCAGCACAATGCACTGGATGCAATATATGTGGCGATCACACAGAAGAAAGTGAACTGGGTTTTAGACGTGGATATTCGCAAGTTTTATGACTCACTGGATCATGAGTGTCTCATGAAATTTATCGAGCATCGCGTCACCGACAGAAGAATACTGCGGCGCATAAGCAAATTCCTGCGAGCAGGAGTATCTGAAGACGGCGAGTGGTCAAAGACAGTGGTGGGGACACCACAGGGTGCGGTGATATCGCCACTATTGGCCAATATCTACCTGCACTACGCCTTAGACCAATGGGTGCAATGGTGGCGCAGTCATCACGCACGAGGTGAAGTTTACATAGTGCGATATGCTGATGACTTCGTTATGGGTTTCCAGTACCGATCAGATGCGCAGCAGATTCAGGCAGAACTGAAAGAAAGATTAGTAAAGTTCGGCTTGGAAATGCACGAAGGGAAAACCCGTTTAGTTGAATTCGGGCGGTTTGCGATGGGCAACCGCAAGGAGCGAGGAGAAGGAAAGCCGGAAACATTCGACTTTCTTGGCTTCACGCATATCTGCGATAAGAAGAAAAATGGACGTTTCACGATATATCGCAAGACTATAGCCAAACGACTCCGTGCCAAAATCAAAGATGTCAGGGAGAAGCTGTTTGAAAATCGGCACAAACCGATAGCAGAACAAGGTCTATGGCTAAAAGCGGTACTACGGGGGCACTTCAATTACTACGGAGTCCCCGGTAATCGAAAAGCGTTAGATACCTTCCGAAGGCAGATTCAAATAAGCTGGTTACAAACTCTGCGCAAGCGGAGCCACAAAGCCCGGTCTCTTACATGGGAGCGTATGAAAAAGCTGATCAGCACGTGGCTTCCAACCGCACGAGTAGTTCACCCATATCCAAATCAACGCCTCTGCGTCTGACCCGAGGCAGGAGCCGTATGCGGTAGTGCCGCACGTACGGATCTGTGCGGGGGGTGGCGGGCAATCGCTATCCCTACCGCGACTGACAAAGTACACTTTCTTCTACTTGGCTCGTTTCAACATGAAGGCAACAGCCGATGTTGAAACGAGCCAAGGTATCGTGCTACATCGAGGTTGCCTTATGCCGCCGTTCGGACCGGTTAAATTTAAAATGGTATATCATTGTTCGCATCGCTGCCAGCGTCATTTTCCGACTCTGAGTTTATAAACTCCCACATTTCGTTCTGCTGTAACCAGATAGGATCGGCATTCCTTCTAATAAACTCATCCACATCCATTCCATCAATCGTGGGTGGGCGTTGAACCCGTTTCTGCTTGCCATTAACAGATACAGTCAAAAACTTTTCACGCTGCTCTTGATTCCGGGCCTTTTCGGCAGTACTAAGTTTGCGTTTATTTCTGGGCATCCTGGATTCCAGTGAGAGCATTAGGAGACGTTGTGGACAAATTGTACAAACTATTCATCCCCTGCCCGTGGTGCTACTTATGGACGCTTCCCTGTTTGTCCTTTAACCCCTGTTTTAAATTAATGCTCTACATGCCCACGCAAATGCCCACGGCTTGACAGATTTGCGGAAGCTGCATTTCTTCAACAACACCAATTTTTTTTATAAACCGTTCAAGTGCAAATGATTTCACCTGGACACAATCGACAGTGCTTTTTTTTGAAAGCCCGTTTTTTCTGTTCGGCGCAAGCGGGAAGTAAAAAAAGATACCCTCATGGTGCATCTTGAATTCGCGCACGGGGGCGACAATGCGAAGGGGCAGGCGGTCAAGCTCAGCAATGCTCAAAACAACAGCGGGCCGGGTCTTTTGAATTTCCGCGCCGCGCTGTGGCTCAAACTCTACAAGCCATATTTCACCGCGTTTTGGTTTCATGGTTAAAACTCCATTATATCGCAGCCGTCCTCAATGACTTCAAAATGCCGCGCTGCCTGGGCCGCATGCGCTTTTAGCACTTTCTTTTTATCATTTGTTGCAAGCCTGGCAATGTCGGCAACTGACAGAACAGGGCGCGCCGCTGTTTTGCCGCCGCCTACTTCCCTGTTGACAAGCTCCATGATTGCCCGGCTTGCAGGCTTTCCGGTTGCCACGGCAAGGGTAAGAATTTTTTGTTTCTCTACAGGGGTGATTTTTATGTTGAACGTAACCATTTTTTGAAGGCTGTTGTCATGTGCCTGCTTTGCTGCTTTCATATTGTATGCTCCCTTTTAACGGGTCTTATTATTCCGGCTTGCCGATTACCAGGCAAATATTCATAACTAATGAAAGGTGAATAACTGCATTTAATCAGATAGGTATTCGCTTTGGCATGAACAGAATATAAAATAAGGGCGGTTGTGTGTCAATGCACAAGTTTGCCGCAAGATATGGGCCGACTAGGCCAAAAATAAGCAGCACAATTAAAAATCTTCCGTCCTGGCGCGGGGGCTTATTCTTTTGAATACCGTAAAAACATGCTATAGTTCCTGAATATTCGAATAATCTCCGGCGGGAATACATGACGGCAAAAAAAGCACATCACCAAAAAGGCAAGCTGCGCATCGGCGACAACTGGAACGCCATCACCATAATTGCCCTCTCTCAATCAAACCCTTTGAAGGCCATAGCGGAGTTTGTTGAAAACAGCATTGACGCCAGGGCTCAAAACATCACCATTGTCCGCGGCCAGGAGCGGGGGGATCATTTTCTGAAAATTACCGATGACGGAGAAGGCATTCACCGCACAGAAGCTGGCCTTCCGGACTTTGCCTATGTGGCAACCCATATCTGCGACTCCATTAAGCGCGAAATAAAATCAAAGGGCGCCGAAGGCATACAGGGGGAATTCGGCATAGGGCTTCTCAGCTTCTGGACCGTGGGAGAAGAGCTTATGATGACGTCATCGGGCATTGACGGACGCGGCTACCAGATGCGCATGTCAAAGGGCGACCCGGGCTATACCATCCATGAAAAAAGATCCCTGCTGCCGCTGAAGGGCGTCGAGCTTGTCATAAAGCAGTTGCTGCCCGGAGTCCGTCAGCTCAGCGGAGAAAAAATTCAGTGGTACCTGGCCTCGGAGCTTCGCGACAGGATACGTGCCTCGGGGGTAACGATAAAGGTAATCGACCGCAGAGCGCGCAAGGAATTTATTGTCGAGCCCAGGGAATTCTCCGGCCGGCTCTTGCATCATCTCGGCCCGTTACCGTCGCCGCTTGGCGATGTGTATACGGAAATATATCTTGGCGAGCCTGACAACCAGGCGCATATCAGCCTGTACCGCGCCGGCACGCGTATTCTTGAGGATATGAGGGACATTGATATTTTTAACCATGAGCCCTGGTTTTCTCCCTACCTGCAGGGAATTATCGATGCGCCATTTCTTAACCTGACGCCCGGCACCCGAAGCGGTGTCATCCAGGATGAAGCCCTGCAGACGCTGGAAAGCGCCCTTGTTCCGCTGGAGCAGCAGCTTATCGAAATCATTGACGGGCAGCGCCGGGCTGAAGAAGAGCGCGCAAGCGTAAAAATTCTTCGCTCGGTACAGAATGCCCTCCGGGAAGCCGTTCTTTCACTGCCTGCCGAGCAGTATGACTGGTTTGATATTCATGCTCAAACCCTTCGGAAAATCGGCAAGCTCCACACCGCCTCACCCGATCTCAATGAACAGGATGGGCAAAGCCCGGATACCGCACTTTCACGAACGCCTGTCCAGAAGCAGTTCTTTGAGTTTGCGGGGCCGCTGTTCAGCGTTAAAATCGTACCACAGTCATGTGTTCTGCCGGTGGGGGAAACAAAAACATTTCATGCCGTCGCCCGGGATAAAAGTAAAAAACAAATCGATGATACTGTTTCATTTTTTTGGGAGGTCGCAGAAGGCGAGGGCGGGATCGAGTCAAGCGGAAGCGAAATAGCGGCATACACGGCTGCTCAGAATCCGGGGCTTGTAATAATACGAGTAACCGCCACGCAGGGGGATATAACCTGCCAGGCTGAAGCAATGATAACCGTTACCGAGTCGCTGCTGCCGGAAACCAGCAAAACCCCTGCCGTTACTCAGGGCCTTCCCGGCTATACCTTTAAAAAGGCTTCTGGCGAACTGTGGCGCTCGCAGTATCATGAGGAGCAGAACGTTATTGTCATCAATAACGGCCACAGGGATTTTGTGTTCGCGTCAAAAAACAAAACGCTTAAAATTCGCTATATTGCCCGGCTGTTTGCAAAAGAGCTTGTGTGCAAAAATTTCAAGGGCACGCCGCCCGATGAACTGCTGGAGCGCATGATCGAACTGACGCTCTACATGGAGGAAAATCTTTAAGAGCACTTTTTTTTACTATAGCCGGTTTACATGTTCTGTTGAAATGACAATGAGGCTACACCATTTAGGAAAAAGCTCTAACATGCTTTTTTGGGCGCAAGGCCGTGCGCCAAAAATCCTAAAAAATCAGCACCTTCGCTTCCCGCCAGACCCAATCCACAAGCGTTATGCCCATATAACAGACAAGTATCCAGTAGCCGTTGCCGAAGAGAAAGCCGCCTGAAAATATTTGTCAGTCCCGCATTAAGGTGGGCTGCTGGGGCATAAGTGAGAGAAAAAAAGACGGCAGGATCGCTTTTTTGTGAGCACCATGCGGGAATACAAACTGCGCCAGCGGTTCCCAAAATACTTATTAAATGCTGCAGGATATTCACATGCCCAGTACCGTCGTTATTTGAATTACCTTTAATTTATGCTATATAAATTTGGTTACACAATTTTGGGAAAAACATGGACTACAGGGTGCATAATTCAATTATCGAGCTTTTTCAGGGCGACATCACCAAACTGCAGGTTGATGCCATTGTCAATGCCGCGAATTCCCGTCTGGCCGGGGGCGGCGGGGTAGACGGCGCCATTCATCGCGCAGGCGGACCGGCCATTATGGATGCATGCCGCAAAATCGGAGGCTGCCCCACGGGTGAAGCGGTCATCACCACCGGGGGCAATCTTGCGGCAAAATATGTGATACATACTGTCGGCCCTGTCTACAGCAGCGGCAGCGCCGGAGTGCCGAAGCTATTGCAGAATGCTTATGCAAACAGCCTGAATCTTGCTGAGAAACACGGCCTGAAATCAATGGCCTTCCCATCCATTAGCACGGGCGTGTATGGCTACCCGATTGAGGAGGCCTCAAAAATCGCCATCCGTACTGTTGTCGACCATTTAAACGGGCAGACAATTCTTGAAAAAGTGATATTTGTGCTTTTCAGCTCCCCTGATTTAGAGGTATACATAAAGAACATACAGGCTTTTCTATAACGCGCGTACAAGGAGACTCGAAATGTGGGACTATAATGAAAAAGTAAAAGAGCATTTTCTTAACCCGCGCAATGTGGGCGAAATAAAAAATGCCGATGCCGTTGGAGAGGCGGGCTCGCTTGCCTGCGGCGACCAGCTGAAACTTATGCTGAAAGTGGACGATAAGGGCCTTATCACCGACGCCAAGTTCCAGACCTTCGGCTGCGGCAGCGCCATAGCCTCCGCCTCGGCTCTCACGGAAATGATTATCGGTAAAACCATGGACGATGTGGCAAAAATAACCAATAAGGACATTGTGGACTACCTGGGCGGACTGCCGGTTGAAAAGATGCACTGCTCGGTAATGGGGCATGAGGCTCTGGAAGCGG
>CAIWCT010000306.1 GCA_903911225.1 uncultured delta proteobacterium | reverse complement strand
GGAAAAGCATATTTAAAAGATGGGGAAGTTCCTATCCTATTTTAAATGCAAGAATTCTGATATTTGAGGATTTAGTAAAACTGTATGAAAATATTGCAGGTATACCCTTTGATAGTATGGTCGCTAAACTAATTGGAGGGGATTTTAAAAACACATGGAAAATTAAATAAAACCCCTAAAAACTTCTAGCTCGGGAAAACGTTATTAGTTCTTGCTTACGCGGACTCAATCGTGCTTATCCCTTTTTGTAGTCTTAAAAAGACGTTAGCTCATTGAAAATATTAATTGCAAAAGAATCTGTCATGCCCGATATGAAGTCTATTATCGCCTGATTGTATGATTTTTTATTTTTCAAATCGTACAGCACATTATTCCGGTAGCGTCGTTTCAGCCGCACATCATTTTCAGTAAACTTTGCAAGCCATTCAGAGAAAAATTTTACCAAAGCAGGATATACATCCGAAGATTTTTTCATGCTTTCTATGGTTTTGTCCTTATCGTAAAAATCATAAAGTGCGGTAAATATGGAGTTGATAACCAACTCGGCATAGTCTCGATATGCAGTTATCCTCTTATGGTAATAAATATTTGAGTAGTTGAATTTCTTAAGCTCATCCATAAGTCGGTTTGCTTTGTCGGAGAGGCAAATACCATTGGATGGGTTGCTGTGGGAACATATGTCGGTAATGAGTTCATGCATGATAATAGTGTTATTTATCTCTCGCAGTTTTGCACTGCTATACGGACGAATAATGGAAAGCAGCACTCTGATCTGCTCCCGCTCGAGAATTTTCAATGAAAGAGCATCTTCAATATCCCTTCCCAAATAGGCTATCTTATCCGCTATTTTAACAACACAGCCTTCCCATGTGTAAGGACTGTATTGTGCCGGTTCTGAAATGCTATTTAAATCAATAAAATCTTCCCGAGGCCTGAGCCCGTTTTGGTCAACTTCGCCGCAATGACAGACCATTCCATCCCTGACAGCATACGTTAAATTGAGATTCTGATAATTGCCATTTGTATCTTCAAGCGTTTCGCAATAATCAGCAAAGCGGAGGCTGTTTTTTTCATGCCAGAATTTATCCTGCACATGTTCAAGGGCGAGCTTTTTCAGAAAGTCTTCGCCGGCATGGCCGAAGGGGGCATGGCCAATATCATGCCCGATTGAGATTGCATTGGTTAATTCAGTATCAAGCCCCAGAAATTTTGCTATGGTGTAGCTCACGGCATTAACATGCATAACATGTTCAATGCGAGTACATATGTGATCATTTTTTGTTGCGGAAAACACCTGCGTTTTATGTTTCAAGCGGCGGAAGGCGGTGCAGTGAAGCAGGCGGTTATAATCGCGGGCAAATTGGCTTCTTATATCATCGCTCCGGCTGTAAATATCCTTCTGACGAGATATGCAATTATCCCATTTGGGGTTACGAGGATTTATGCTTTCAGATTTAAATAAATTATTGGTCATTGTGCTTAAACATCCTTTCTGATGGTGAATGTTCAGCTTATACCTTTGAAATATTTTCTAGTAAACATTTATCTATATGGGTTTTTGAAGAAGAATAACATGAAAGCATTCAACGATTACAAGGTGCGCAGTGTACGTGCAGCGCACCATTACAATGCCATAAACCCTCAAATTTTTTTTTAAGCACAGCATCCACTCAACCACGATGGTTTTTTAATCACCAACCCGGCTACCGTATATTATACAAACAGAGTAATGCCGCCCACCCTGAGGGAAGCATCTCTGGCGCGGTATCCAACTCCCGGCCATACTTAACCGCCATCTCTAAAAAAAACCTGGCATGAAAGAATGCTTCAACAAATACCCTGGTATGCGCTGTCCAATTTTTATTATGCTCTTTTGCAAACTTCTTCCTTCCGGCACCTGCTTTGTAAATCTCTTCAAATTCCTTGCAAAATGACGTTCCTTCAGGGGCTATCTTCTGCAAAGCCCTAACGATTTTCCGGGTTTTATCTTGCAGCGCATAGACTTTGAAGGACTGATGATAAAACCGATAGATACGGTCTTCATACTGCCAGTGCGAATTGACCTCTTCAAGAAGCTTTGACAGTTTCGACCAGCGCTTCTTTATATTCGCCAGTAATTCATCGGTCTTTTCTATCCTGTTATCCATCGTCTCTAACCTCCATAGTTAAGTTTTCGAATAAGCGTTTCAAGATCAACGCCATGGATCGCATCCTTTATTATCGTATCCGGCACAGATTCCCCCACAAGCCCTTTGCTCCAGCTGAACACGGGATGTGTCCCTTTGAGTATCACCGGTTTATTTGCATATTTCTGTAACATTCCATTTACAGGCATCAGTAAATCGCGGAGCCCGGGCTCCCTTACCGAGTAGCTGTCTTTGCATTCCATGCAGCAGCCCCGGCAGCAGTTGCTCCCGGAAAGCGCACTCCCGGCTACTTGGAATATATATAATGGCCGCTGGCATTTCGGGCAGGTAAGTATCCATTTCCCGTCCTTCCATAATTCCAGCAGTACCCCAAGAGGAATGGGGCCACCGGGAATAAAACATACGCCAAGGTGCGCCATTTCCGGCTGGCAGTAAAAGAATTCCGGCGTCGACAATATAATCTCAGCATTATCAAGAATGAGCTGAAGATTATTGCAGAGAATCTCTTCATCATTTGAAATGGCTGCGCGGTCTTGATAGCTGTTTAGATTTTGATGTTCGTTTTGCATGTCATTAACTCACACAGCTTGGATTTTTTCAGCCCTTAATGCCGCACTGCCTGCATAATTGTACAAATGCAAGATTGACGGGCTGCCGGGCAATAAAGTCCCGCAGATCAGGCTTTAGGTAAATACTGTCGGTATCTTCAACCGCAGCAAAAGCCTGCGCGCATATTTCCGCCAGTCCCAGCGGACGGACTTTAGAATTAAGAATAAGCGTAAGCCGTTCCTTAAGTATGCAGAGCTTCCCCTGTGCATCTTCAAGGTTCTCAATCTTTACGCTGATACCGTTGATCACAAGCACGCGGATCAAGCGCTTCAGTAGCCCCTCGGGCTTATCAACGATGTATGGTTGGTCAAAGTTTACTTTGGCAGGTATCATGCCTACGCCCAATTTTATTTTTTTCTTACCGGCAACGACTTGGCCGTGTTCACTATAAACAGACCATGCATGTGTGACATTTTCGGTCATTGTTTGAAAATTATCTCTATTCAGTAAAGAGAATGAAGCTGACGAAATTTTGACATTTTTAATTTTGCGGAAAATGAAAATTTGGAAAAAGGTTGGGGTGGTATTTCCAGGGGGGGGTAATAAAAAGCGGTTGAAAGAAATATATTTCAGCCGCTTGTCTGCTACCGGCTATAAATGTTTCACTCAGCAGGTAGCGGCTTTAAGCAATCCTTTGCATAGTCTCGAAGTTGGACAGCCGGATGTCAAGCTCACCTTCGCGGTCGCGCATGAGCTCCCCTCGAGGATTGAGCGATAGCAGCACATGATTGCCCTTGAGCGCCGGATTTTTTATGCCATGATCTGCAAGCAGGCTCTGCACGCGCTGGATGAGGCGTTCATATTCAGGTTCGGTAATAATGGCTCGGCGCAGGGCATTTGCAGCATTGATGCCGGTATAGAATTCGCCATCGCGCTCTGCAAGCGATTCATCGGGCCCGTTCCAGAATCCCCAGACCGTAATATAATCATGATCCATCTCGAGCACGGGCACGCCTTCAGGTGTCAGTATATAGGCATGCGACTCATACCTGCGCTTGTCGGCAATACAGCCCGTATCGGCTGTGAGACCGGTTTTATATATTGCCCGCGGATAGATAGTGGCGATGCCGCGCCGTGTGAGATCGAAAGCCAGGGAGAATTCCTCAAAGGGGCTGTTATAGCCATAATCCTGAATAGCTGCGTTGCAGCTATCGGCGGCGCCTGGCAGCTCGCCCACTGTTGATACTTTCCAGACGATATTTATATTGTCTTTTGTTTTGGTGTAAAAGACATCATCTGTCGGAGAGAGTCTGGTGCTGGGTGTTTTTCGCCAGCGCTCTGGCTGGAAGTAGTCGAACAGGTCAGGATCATGCCCCGCAACCCAGAGATGGCCGTTGGTGCTCTCAGTTAATCCATACACATAGTCAACCCCCATGATTGTCATGGGCTGCAGGTTCTGCGGCCACTTTTTTGGCACATCGTCGCGGAAGCGGTCGCGCTGCTTTACCAGATAGCTGCCGCGGCGCGATGCCTTAACCTGTTCTTCATGCTCGGGCATACGTTCAAGCAGTTCGAAATCAACAAGGGCATAGGGCATACAGCTGTCGTGCTTTTTAAGGATTGAGCCGTCGGGCCTCGGCCGCATAATAAAGTGAACGGGTTTTTGATCAAGCACGCGGTAGCCCTTGAGCCTGAGGTCGTTTATGACCTGGTGGGTGAATTCAGACAGTTTTGTATCGGGCAGGCCTGCCTGCTCAAAAGCATCAACAGCGTTAAGCCCGCGCACCCATTTGTAGATAAGTATGTATTGCCGCAGTATGTCGATTTCCAGCCCCGGGTGCTTGGCGATTTTACTCATGATTTTGGCCTTGGAGCGGCCGGTCTGCCACAGCTGGAGCCGCTCGGGCGGCACATAAACAGCCAGTGGCTTCTGGAGCATTATTTTCAGGTCCTTCGGGCCATAGCTGTTGGAGCGCAGTTCCTCTACCAGGGAAAATTCCTCGAAGGGGCTGTTGAACTCTGCACGCAGCACATCCTCTATGATTTTTGTTTCCAGCGGCACATCCTGCCCCATGCGGCACCATTTCACGACCATATCCAGAGATTTGCCGGCCACAGGTTTTGTGGTGACCTTATACACGGTGCTGGTGCCGGCAAGCTTTTCGCGATTTGCCTTGAACCACTTGCCGGTATACCAGTTTCCTGGCTCCATGTGCCCGATGAACGGTAACCCGTGGCGGGTTACATAGATATCGCCGCCATCAGCGGTTTTGGCATGTACATAATCGACATTGAGAAAGCGGGTGAGAGCAATATTGGGGTAGTGGTCAAGCCGGTGTTTTTTTAGATCGATAGACCCGGCTGTGCCGGTCTGACTTGATTCGATATTTTCCATGGGCAGCTCCTGTTTCTTGACTCAGCGGCGATATTGGCTTAGTATCGTATTGATTCTAACGCAATACCGCCAAGACTCAAACAAAAATATAGGTCATATATCATGCGCACTGAACATGATTTTCTGGGGGCTGTGCAGATTGAGGACGCCTGCTATTTCGGCATTCACACGCAGCGGGCGCGTGAAAATTTCGGCGACTCGGGGCAGCGTCACGACCCTGTGTTCCTGCACGCCTATCTGCAGGTTAAAAAGGCCGCAGCCCTTGCCAACCGCGAGCTGGGGTATCTCGATACTGATAAGGCGGAACACATCATTGCTGCAATCGATGGGCTGCTTGCCGGGAGTGCTTTTGACGATTTTATAGTCAATCCCCTGTGCGGCGGGGCAGGCACTTCGCTTAATATGAATGTCAATGAAGTGATTGCCAATCATGCACTGGAGCATGCAGGCAGGGTCAAAGGCGATTACGGCTTCATCCATCCCCTTGAACATGTTAACCTGCATCAGTCCACCAATGACACCTATCCGACAGCCTTGCGCGTTGCCATGCTTATCTATCTTGAGCGGATTGAAGGTGGCCTTGTCACGCTTCAGCAGGCCCTGCAGGACAAGGAGCGCACGTTCAGCGATATAGTCCGCCTCGGGCGCACGGAGCTGCAGGACGCCCTGCCCATGACCGCGGGCATGCAGTTTGCCGCCTATGCCGAGGCAATTGGACGGGACCGGTGGCGGATATTTAAAGCCCGTGAGCGCATCAAGGTTGTGAATCTCGGGGGCACTGCCATCGGCACGGGCTTCGGCGCTCCGCAGAAATATATCTTTGCCGTCATTGAAAAGCTGCGGCACGCAACCGGCCTGTCGATAACGCGGGCCGAGAATATGGTCGAAGCCACGCAAAATCTTGACAGTGTTGTTGAAGTGTCCGGCCTTTTAAAGACGCTTGCGGTGAATCTGCTTAAAATCTCTGAAGACCTGCGCCTGCTGTCATCGGGCCCGTCCGGCGGTTTTGCCGAGGTTGTGCTGCCGGCTGTGCAGGAAGGCTCCTCCATCATGCCGGGCAAGGTCAACCCGGTTATTCTCGAGTTTGTGTCGCAGACGGCGCTTCTGGCTATGGGCAATGACGCTGTCATCGCCCAGGCCTCGGGGCTCGGAAATTTGGAATTAAATCAGTTTTATCCTCTTGTGGCAACGCTTATGCTCAATAATATGTCCGGCCTTGAGCTTGCCGTCAGCTGTCTGCGCACAAAAGCAATTCAGGGCCTTGAGCTGAACCTGGAAAACATAGCCGCTCACCTTTCCGACTCCATTGCCGTGGTGACCTGCCTTGCTCAGTCTATCGGCCATGAGGCGGCCTCGCAGGTGTACCTGAAGCACCTTGCGACCAAACAGCCCCTGCGGCAGCTGATTCTTGCTGATAATCTTCTGTCTGAGCAGGAGCTTGACAGCCTGCTGTCTGCCGAGAAAATACGCATGATGGGAATAAAAAAATGAATACGACGCCGGTTGGCAACAGGCTGCACATGGGAATTTTCGGCAAGCGCAATGTGGGCAAGTCATCACTTATCAATGCACTTACCGGCCAGAGCACAGCCATAGTATCAGATGTAGCAGGAACCACGACCGACCCGGTTGGCAAGGCCATGGAAATATCCGGCATTGGTCCGGTCTATATGTATGACACCGCAGGTCTTGACGATACGGGCGAGCTTGGCCTTTTGCGCATGGAGCGTACGCGCCAGATCATCCGTAAAATTAATCTTGCCCTACTTGTCACGACAGGGGATGATTTTGACGCAGAAGATGAATCTCTGATCCGTGAGCTGCTCGGGCAGGGCAGGTCTGTGGTGGCACTTTTCAACAAATGCGACCAGACGCAGCCGGACACGGAAAAGATCGAAAAGGTTGAAGCTCTTGGTGTGCCGCATGCAGCCATTTCATGCCGCACGGGCGCCAATATCGATGAGGCAAAAAAGCTCATCGTCGAGGCGGGCAGTAAAATATTTGTTGAGCGCGAAACGATTATCGGCGATTTAATAGGCCATGGCGATGTCGTGCTGCTGATTGTCCCGATTGACCTCGGAGCGCCAAAAGGCAGGCTGATACTGCCGCAGGTGCAGGTCATCCGCGATATTCTTGATAATGATGCCGTGGCTGTTACTGTCAAGGAGCGCGAGATAGATTATGCGCTGCGAGGGCTCAACAGAAAACCCGCTCTGGTTATCTGCGACTCCCAGGTTGTTTTGAAGGTTTCGGGCGATATACCTGATGATGTTAAATTTACGACTTTCTCGATCCTTTTTTCAAGGCAGAAGGGCGACCTTGCAGAATTCGTGCGCGGCGTGCGACGGATCGACAGCCTGCATGACGGCGACAAGGTGCTCATTCTCGAGGCCTGCACACATCATCCCATGCCCGATGATATCGGCCGCGTGAAACTGCCGCGGTGGATACGCAGCTACACGGGCAGGAATATAATTTTTGAGACCAATGCCGGGCCGCTGGTGGATAAGGATATATCGCAGTACGCCCTGGTAATCAGCTGCGGCGGGTGCATGATAAACCGGCAGGAGATGCTGGCGCGCATCGGCGATGCTCAATGCCGCAACGTTCCCATTACAAACTACGGCATCGCAATTTCGTTTGTGCACGGCGTGCTGAAGCGGGCGCTTTCGCCTTTTCCCTATGAGCAGAGCCTGCTTGAGGGCTGATGGTTTTGATGTCGCGCAGTATATTTTGTCGTTTTTACGAGTCAGTGTATATGGTAGAGAACGATCACGATCTCTCCCTGAGAGCGCAGGCAATTTCAATATGAGGTGTTCATGAGCAATGAACGGGCATGGGAGGAAAAGTATCAAATACGCAGCCTGGCCGATGTGCCCCGGCCTGCAGCATTTTTGCAGGAGCATGCGGCCATGCTTGGCACTGGCGGCACCGCCCTTGATATCGCCATGGGCGCCGGTCAAAATGGCGTCTTCCTTGCCCAGCGCGGCTACGTCGTGACAGGGGTTGACAGGTCTTGTGCTGCCTCGGCACTATCGCAGGAGTATGCACGTAGCAAAGGCGTTTCAATTGATGCTGTTGCTGCCGACATGCTCGACTGGCCGTTTCCTGAAAATCATTTCGACGTCATTCTAAACCTCTACTTTCTTGAGCCCGCCCTTGCGCCCCGCATAAAAGCCGGGCTGAAAAAAGGCGGACTGCTTTTTTTCGAGACCTACACGCTCGACCAGCAGCGCTTTGACGGGCCGCACAACCCCGATTTTTTATTAAAGCCCAATGAACTGCTTGAGTCGTTTCGTGATCTGTTTATAGCGTTCTACCACGAGCGCATAGAGCCCAACGGCAAAGGCAGTTACCGCGCCGTGGCCAGCATGATTGCAATGAAGGGGTAGCATTCAAATATGGTAGATACAAACACATCGCAGCACTTAAGCATCCTTGTCGTGGATGATGAGATAAATATCCGCAAAACGCTTGCCGTGTGCCTGGAAACGGAAGGCCACAGCGTTGTTGCCGTCAGCAACTTTGAAGATGCCGTGGCTGAAGTGTCACGCCGCACTTTTGAGCTTGCCTTTGTCGATATTCGTTTGGGCACGTCAGACGGCCTTGAACTTATTCCGCAGCTGTTGGCAAAGATCCCCTGGCTGAAAATCATTGTCATAACTGCCTATGCGTCTATTGATACGGCAGTCGAGGCTATGCGCCGCGGGGCTACCGACTATATCCCTAAACCCTTTACTCCGGCACAGGTGAAGCTCTCCGTCAGTAAGGTTGCCCAAATTTGTTCCCTGGAGCAGAAAGTTTCTGCGCTGCAGGATGATGTCAGCCGCCTAAATCCGGAATTCGACTTTTCTACAACCAGCCCTATAATGCAGCAGGCAATCAGTGTTGCCCGCCAGGTGGCGACCTCCGATGCTATTGTGCTTCTGCGGGGCGAGAGCGGCACAGGCAAGACCGTGCTAGCCGGCATGCTGCATGTCTGGAGTCGTCGCGCACAGAAGCCGTTTGGTGTTGTGTCCTGCCCCACGCTTTCCTCGGAGCTGCTTGAAAGCGAGCTTTTCGGCCATGTTAAAGGGGCATTTACCGGTGCTGTACGCGACAATCCGGGCCGGATAGCGGCATGCGAAGGCGGCACGCTGCTGCTTGATGAAATCGGGGATGTGCCTCTCTCAATTCAGCCTAAGCTACTGCGCTTTATTCAGGACAGGGAATATGAGCGCGTGGGCGATTATGCGCCCCGAAAGGCCGATGTGCGCCTTATAGCCGCCACCAATATCGACATCGAGCAGGCAGTTGCTGGCGGCCGGTTTCGCGAGGACCTGTTTTACCGGCTCAACGTGATTCAAATCGAAATTCCGCCGTTGCGCCAGCGGACCGATGACATTGCAGCTCTTGCCCAACGGTTGCTCAGCTTTTTCGGCCGCAACAATCATCGGCTGTTTAAGGGATTCACCGATGACGCGCTCCAGGCGCTTAAGGGCTATTCATGGCCGGGCAATATCCGCGAATTGCGCAATGTAATTGAACGCGCTGCCATACTCTGCCCGACGGACATGGTGGGAAGCGCGTACCTTCCTGCCTGCATCGCCTCTGAAGAAGCGCTCCCGCAGCTCGGTGATCCTGTGCCGCTCAAGCAAATTGAGGAGCAGCATATCCGACGCGTGCTCGCCGCTACAAAATCCCTGCAAGAGGCTGCAGACGTGCTCGGCGTTGATCAGGCAACCCTGTGGCGCAAGCGTAAAGAATACGGTATATAGTTTTTTAACTTTCCCGCCAGCCTTGCAAATTGCAAGTCCCTTAAGCTCCCCTTCTTGCACAATTCAATGCACCGGATGCTGCAATAAAAATAAAACCTCAAAATTCGGCTATATTAAATTGTTTGCCAACGGCATACCCTTTGCATAGATATCTTTGTAATTGGAGGTGCGATATGTTCAATCTTCGAAAAAAACTATCAATCGGCTTTGGCGGACTGCTGGTCATACTTGTCCTTATCGGCAGTCAAGGCATCTACCTGGTTTCCGATCTGGGCCAGTCCATCGATGTAATTTTGCGCGAAAACTACCGCAGCGTTATCGCCTGTCAGGAAATGAAAGAAGCACTAGAGAGGATGGACAGCGGGGCTCTTTTCTGCCTGCTCAGCTATATAGAAGGCAAAGATATAATAAGTGAAAATGAGCTGAAGTTTGAGAAGGCTCTTAACATTGAGCTGAATAACTTAACCGTTCCAGGTGAAGGAGAGAAGGCCGAACGTATCCGAATTCTTTTTTTGCAGTTCCGTAGCGTGATGCATAATTTTTTAAACGTTGATATTTCTCAAGATTCCCGGCGGGACATGTATTTCAAAAAACTGTTCCCGCTTTTTCAACAGACTAAGAAAGCAGCAGAAGAGGTTCTGCATCTGAACCAGCAGAATATGAGCGACGCAAATGACCTGGCGCGTGCAAAAGCCGCATCAGCCCGGCAGCAAATGGGTTTATTGCTTTTTGTCGGGGCTCTTGTTGCAGTGAGTTTTATTATTTTTACACGGCAGTGGATACTCTATCCGATCAGCAGACTCATTCACTCGGCCGATGAGATAAAAAAAGGCAATCTCGATCTCTGCATTCAAGTCGGCGCCCATGATGAAATCGGGCAGCTTTCCGAAGCGTTTAATGATATGGCGGCAAGTCTTCGCGAGTTCAGGCGCAGCGATCAGGCAAAGCTTGCCCTGATGCAGCTTTCAACCCAGCAGGCATTTAAAAATCTACCTGATATAACGGTAATTATAGATATGGACGGCACCATAGATGCGGCCACGGAATTAGCAAGAAATTTTTTTGGGCTGTATGCAGGGGGCAGGATTGAGGACACTGCGCATGAATGGATACGCTCATTGTATGCCGACGCTCGCTCGGCTGACGGCGTAATTGCGGCCAGGGGGCAGAAAAAAGTTTTCCAAGTGTTTGTGCACGGGAAGGAGCACTTTATTGAGCCTCATGCTGTTCCTGTTCTTGATACGCGGCATCAGGCAACCGGTGTGCTGCTGTCTTTTAAAGATGTCACCCAGCAGCAGCATAATGATGACATGAAGCGGGGGCTCGTCTCGACGGTGTCTCATCAGCTGAAAACACCGCTCACCTCAATACGCATGGCAATACACCTTCTGCTTGAAGAGAAGGTGGGCACGCTCACTGAAAAGCAGGCCGAGCTTCTTCTGGCTGCACGTGAAGACAGCGACCGGCTGAACACCATTTTGGAAGACCTGCTTGATATAAGCCGCATAGAATCGGGAAAAGTCCCGATGAGCTTCACTGCTGTCTCAGCGCAGGTGATAGCCTCGGAAGCTGCAGAGCATTTTGCTGCGGCGTTTCAGGACCGCGGCATCAGCTTGAATACGGATGTGCCAGGCGATCTGCCTGAAGTTATGGCCGATGCACCGCGGATCGTGCATGTGTTTGACAATTTGCTTTCAAACGCGCTCAAGCATACCTCTCCGGGAGGAGCAGTCACCATTACAGTCCATGCCGATGAGGAATGGGTCGTTTTTTCAGTTGCTGATACCGGAACGGGCATACCGCGTGAATATCTGAATAATATATTTGAGCAATTCTTCAGCGTTCCCGGACAGGTTGTCCCGGCAGGCGCAGGGCTGGGGCTTGCCATAGCCCGCGAGATAGTTGAAGCTCATGGCGGAAAGATAGCGGTTGAAAGCACAGAAGGCAGAGGAAGCATTTTTATCGTTTCACTTAAACGGGCCGACAGCATGGTTCGGGAAGGCAAACAATCATAACCAAGGATTAGCTGTTTGCAGTAAGAG
>CAIWCT010000305.1 GCA_903911225.1 uncultured delta proteobacterium | reverse complement strand
TAGAACCACAGGATGACAATTTCAAAACAGATGATGATCTTTAGTCGGCTTGCAGCCGAATTCAAAGCTACCGCCTTCAGGCGGTAGTAGTTTACTTTTTTTCGCGATACGACGACAAATACTTTTCCAAATAGGGCTGAATTTTTCTTAATTCACGGCCGAAGACTTCCCTCACCGGTTCGATCTCAGCGATACTGTCCATGGTGAGGATTTCTATAAAGTCGGGCGGGATAAAGCAGCCGGGCTTTATCGCGTGTATTGCCCGCGTCAAAATTTTTGCCGCGAACACGGGAAGGCAGGAAATTTTCAAACTCTTCCCCATGGCACCCGATATGAGGGCCATGGCCTCCCGGTAGGTATATTGCTCGGGCCCGGCGATATCAAATATCTTCCGGACCGCTCCGGCTTTCGTAACGGCATCAACCATGCACTCCGCCAAATCTTCAGGCGACAGGGGCTGCATCCGTATGGCGCCGTCGCCGATGGCCGAGACGCGGCCCCGAAGAATTTGAGGCCTAAAGACTTCAACAAAATCATGAAAGAGCCCGGCGGGCCGGAATACCGTATAGTTGAGGTCGCCCTCTTCGAGAAAGCGCTCCACGCGGCGCTTGGCCAGCATGACCCTTGCGACCTTGGCCTTTTCGGCGTTTAAAATACTGATATAGATGACTTTACCCACACCCTTCTTCGCTGCGGCGTCAAAGAGGTTGATATTTCCATTCCCATCGACGGTTTCATATGTATACAGGGGCGGACGCTCTTTCCAAAGGCCAACTGTTGAAAGAACGGCATCAACCCCCTCCATGACCGCGCCGAGACTCTGCGGGTCGGTCACATCGATTTTCAACGTCTCCAACACATCACTTCTAATATCGGCCAGGCGATCCAGGGATACGTCGACCGCTCTAACGGCATATCCCCGTTCCAGGGCGGTATTCACCACAACCGTTCCCAGATGGCCGTTGGCCCCGGCAATAAGTAATTTCTTTTTCATCGTTCCCCCTTTCGTCTTCTGAGTTTATGCCTCTCAGGTCAGCATTTCTCTGAAAATCCTGCCGGACCGTTTTGTGCCGATGAGCCTAGCCAGCATCTTTTGCGTAACATCATTGGCAAGAGATTGAGCAATATAGTTATTGCGCGCCTCAGCGATTTTTGTTTCATAGGCGGCATCGGTAATCTTTTCAGCTTTGCCGAGCAGGTCAAGATAGCACTCCACATACGCAAGGCCACACTGCTTCAGCTCGTCCAGCATTGCAGCTTTCGGCATGGTATACACGGTGCACGGCGAGACAAATGGCTGCATCCATGGCCTCACCGGCGCGGCGGGGAAGCGGTGTGCCCGGAAAATCGGGCCGAAGGGGTCGATGTATTTATTTGCGTAGGCTTGGTCCGGCAAAGGGGCGATCAGGTTGATGTAGGCAATGGCTTTTGAACTGGTACAGGAAAGATCGAGAAAAAATATCGGAAGATCATGGGCCTGGTCCGGATAAATGCCCAGCCCGAGATATTCAAAAGCAGGAAACTTCATCGACATGCGCATGAAGTATATCTTCCTGATTTTTGCAGCCCGCATGTTCCAGCATCGCAGAGAGAAAAGTCTCAGGGGCCAGCGAATCTCGCCCAGTTTATGAGGTGACGCCATCGGCTCAAGCGGCAGCCTGCTTTCAATGGCATGCTTAACATCACTATAATATGCTTCCATGCACCCGCCCTTCTTTATTTGTATGCTCTATGGCCGTTTAGTTAATGGGCATGTCCTTGCACCGCTATTTCCAGCCCACCATGATGGTGGTGCTTGGGTAGCCGAGCGCAAGCTGCGCGCGCAGGTCGAAAAAGAAGTGGCCGGTAAAATGTTTCTCCATGAGGGGTTTGATCTGGCTGTAAAAAAGCGGCTTGCCGCCAATTTTTTCCGAGATCGAGTCGAAGGCAAACAGCTCGCCCGTATAGTTGAACATATCGCCCAAGACTACAATATCTGCAATGGATGCAATGTTTTCTAGCGCCGGAATGTTGGAGTACATGATGGAGGCCCGCTCATAGATAAGGCAGGGGTGCTCAATTGAATCGAGCAGTTCCTGCAGC
>CAIWCT010000304.1 GCA_903911225.1 uncultured delta proteobacterium | reverse complement strand
GGGTAAAGATACAACATTACTGCAGGGCACAACTTGGCTCGGTTGCTATTCCCTTCACACTTGCCTGCGTTTGAAAAGATTCGATTGTCGGAGTATGCTAAGCACATTCGTCTCGATTATGTTTGGCGTTGGGGTGCTCTTGGCTACGCGCGCGGTTGTGGGAGGGGCGACATACCCTCTTCACAGACTGTCGATGGATCAATTCTTTTGTATTCCTACTAAAATGGTAAGCGGTGTGTTTTCGCGCGACAACGTGTATGCTTTTCTTCTCTTGCTCCCACTGGGATTGCCCCGACTTAAGCATATTCCATCACCTTATCTCCCGATTTCGCTAATCATGGGTGCCGTGGCCCTTCTCGCAGGATCCTATTCACAAATCGGTTCGACGAACTTCAGCCGACCTCTTTTCAACGCGATTGGGCCACTACTCTCGATGTCGACAGCACTTTTTTTATCGGAATTGCTGAAGCCTCGGCAAAAAAATCATTAGTGCCGTTGAAAACTACAGAGGAGATTAATAACTTGTTTTCCCCTCGTGATGAGTAGCAGAATGGCTCAATTGAGCGGGGTGTGCACCATGTTTGAGACGATGAAACACTCACCGGTTCTCGGATTAAAAATATTCGATTTTGAAGGTTCTGTTATTCCGGCAATAGAGCGGTACTTCCGGGGCTTCGGCGGAGGCCTGACTTCTTATTTTACGGTCACCAAAGCCTGGCTGCCGGTGGAAATCGCTTTGAAGTTTCGCTGGAGGCAGTACTTTTAGTGATAGAGACGGCTGTTAGCGAGGCAGGAGGCGGAGGGCTGGTAAGCAGTGGGCCGTTGGGGGCAGTACACCGTAAGAAGTGATCAGCACGGGGCAGAAGTTAGGGGGGGATGAAGCGCAACCAAGTGACAAGAGCCGAAGATAAAGTTATGCCACGAAAGGCCATAGCATTGCCGAAAGATTATGGCAATTGGATTGCCGAGCTGAAACGCAGTATCGCAGGCACTCGGCAGCGGGCGCTTCTGGCCGCCAATGAGGAGCAAATCCGTCTTTATCGCGATATTGGACGCCATATTCCCTGACCATCACAGGCCCATGCATTGAAATTTCATATTTTTATATTGATATTTCAATAATATTGTTTTAGGATTAAAACTATGATCGATAGAACACAAGATCTGATGGCGTTGCGTACGCTCATGGGGGAGTTCCCTGTAACAGCTATTCTAGGACCCAGGCAGTCAGGGAAAACAACCTTGGCCCAACAATTCAAAGCAGACCATTTTTTCGACTTGGAAAACCCTACTGATGCAGCAATGTTGGCAGATGCTAAACTCGCCCTTGATTCACTTTCGGGTCTTATCGTTATTGACGAAATTCAGAGGTTTCCGGATCTTTTTCCTCTTATCCGCTATCTTGTGGACACCCATCCCGAGCAACGGTATCTGATTCTGGGTAGCGCCTCCAGAGAGCTGATTCGTCAGTCATCTGAGTCACTCGCAGGCCGCATTGCGTTCCATGAACTCCATGGGTTCCGACTGTCAGATGTCCAGCCCGAACAATGGCGCAAGCTCTGGTTTCGGGGCGGGTTGCCGCTGTCCTTTACCGCGACAGAGGATGCGCAGAGCTCTCGATGGCGGCAACAGTACATCGCAACATTTCTCGAGCGTGATATTCCTCAACTCGGGATATCCATTCCTGCGTCAACCTTACGTCGCTTTTGGACGATGCTATGCCATTACCATGGTCAGGTGATGAATTACGCAGAGTTTTCAAGGTCATTTGGTGTTTCCGATATGACAGTCCGTCGATACCTGGAAATACTTGAAGGAACCTTTATGATTCGTTTGCTTCAGCCCTGGCACGCCAATCTTGGCAAACGCTTAGTGAAACGCCCAAAACTGTACGTCAGAGATAGTGGCCTGCTGCATTCATTGCAGGCAATTGAGACTGAACGTGATCTTATGACACACCGCAGTCTTGGCTCATCATGGGAAGGGTTTGCCCTGGAAACAGCAATACGCGCTCTCGGTAAACGCAATGAAGAGCTTGCCTTCTGGGCAACACATTCGGGCGCAGAGGTCGATCTTTTCTGGCAGGCCCATGGCCGGAATTGGGGAATCGAAGTGAAGTATTCAAGCAGTCCTATACTCACACGTTCCATGCAGAGTGCTGTTGCGGATTTGACATTGGCGCATCTATGGGTGGTCTACCCCGGGCAGAAGACATATAGACTCGCTCCTAAAGTCAGCGCGCTTCCCATTGAATCCGTTCCTTTGCAGTGGGAATACCCTGAAGCAGGGAAACAGTAAGCTGGGACCAGGAGGCGGTACGCAGCAACCAGTGAGCGGAACGACGAAGTACGATAAAGCGCTATAATGCAAACAAGAGTGGTATGTCGGGAGGAAGGCTGCCAAATGCCGGGGGCCTTTATAAGGATCGTATGGCCTGGCTGCTCATCAAAATGGCACTGAAGACACAGTAGGAGTAGGGGAATCTCTTCTGATGACTGTAGACGCATGCGATGTGACCCCCTCGACATGTCAGCTGGACGCAAACGGTAAGTCGCGAAACATGTGGCCCAACGGTGCGCCCTTTGCGCTGTTTCTGTCTCATGACGTGGACCAGGTTTACGATCGGGGGTTCTACCGCACGCTGGGTGACATCAATCATTTTCAGCGTCTTCTCAGAGGGAAAGATTATGGCAACAAGGCTGCCTGTTGGCACAGGATGGGGCGGTCCTTGTTGCATCCTAAGGGCTGGAGGAGCCAGTTTGAGCGTATTCTTAAAATCGAATCGGCATACGGTTGGCGATCAACCTTTTTTTTTCTTGAAGGAAACCGCTGGTCGCGATACGGGGCACGATATGCTTTGGAAGACCCGCCAATTCGCGAACTTGCTGCATTGCTCATAAATGCCGACTGCGAGATCGGGGTGCATGGCGGCTATCACGACTTCAACCGCGCAGCAGGTTACCGCAGAAGCTCTGAGCGTTTAGAGTCTGCATTTGGTATCAAGCCTGTTGGCATACGAAACCACTTTCTTAAATTCTCCTATCCTGAAACTTGGCAAGCCCAGGCCGAAGGCGGATTTCTCTATGATGCAACATTTGGTATGAGCGACCGGCCGGGATTTCGGGATGAGCTCATGCAGCCCTTTATTCCGGAAAATCCACAGAGCGGGGCACCGATAGATATCGTGGTATTGCCATTAACTGTCATGGACTTCACCCTTTTTCAAACCCTTGGCCTTGGGCAGGAAGAGGCTTTAGCCGCATTGGATAGTCTGTTGGAGCAGGCGAAGGATGCCGGCGGGCTGCTTTCGCTGCTGTGGCATAACAACTATTTTGATGAGCCAGAGTATCGCATTTGGGAAGAAGTGTATGTTGAGTTCCTGCGACGCATTTCAACATGCAAACCTTACTGCGGGACAGGCGCTGAAATCGCGCGGTGGTGGCGCTCTCGCAAGGTTGGTGGCTGAAAAGTTACGATGCTGCAACCCAGCGCATGAAATCGCTGATTCCGCAGTTCATAAAGGGCTTGTTTGTGCGCGTATAGTATGTTCCAGACTGTAGTAAGATCTGCGTTTCTCGAAGCCATGGAGTGGGAATGACGAATCGATGTGTTGAAAAGTGTCATGATCACGGTACTCGCTATGTTGTGCTAAACGGAAAAATATTTATGCGATCAGGAGAACTTGTTTTTCCTGGGGGGCCGGATTCCGAAGGTGTGGTGTTGAACCAAAGTGAGTGTCGGAGCCTGCTGAAGACCTTGGGCGGATCTATAATTCAATGGACCGATGGTTTCCAGACTGAGAATAAGCACGGTGAGTGGTATTCGGTTATCTGTCGAAGATTTATGCCGTTGAATGTACTTCCGGCCAAGAGACGCAGCGAAATCAACCGGGGTCTCCGTAATTGCAAAGTCACACAAATTACCGTTGAAGAACTCGCCGATGCGGGGTACCGGGTGCTTTGCCAAGCATGCAAAGGCTATGCTGGCAAAGTAAATGTGCCCAGCGAGGAAGTGTTTAAAAAAAATGTGCTGCGCGAGGCCCCATTTCAGGATCTTGTTCATAACTGGGGCGTTTACGCACAAGGGATGTTGATTGCCTTTGCACAGAACCAGATATACGGCACCGTCGAGGCGAACTACTCTTCGATCAAATTGGATCCTGCCCACCTCGGCCTCTATCCGGCCTATGCACTTATCCATACTATGAACGAGTACTATTTGGATCGTAATGGATTTCAGTACGTCAACGATGGTTCTCGTTCTGTCTATCATGAAACAAACATTCAGGACTTTCTGATGCGAAAATTCGGTTTTGAGAAAGCCTATGCCACACTTCATGTTTACTATAGCTGGCCGTTGCGATGGCTGGTGTCTCTGGCATATCCATTTCACGCCCATCTTGGGCATTTGAACCGGCGCCTTAAGGCGCTGTTGGAACTGGAGAGGTGCAGGAGGGCATCCAATCCTTCAGCAAATGATAAGCAGTGATGGGGCAGATAATTGACTAATGGGAGCTCATAATTCATGCTGGCTGATGTTGTTATGGTTATATTTAGCGCGGTTGTTTTTGGCGCGCTTGCGGGATTTCTGCTGAGTAAAAGCCTCTTTCTTGCTCCCTATCGGGTTGGCTGGCTACTGCTGCTGGCCAATGTTGTCTATGAAATCTGTGAGCGGCGTTTAGGCTGGCGCCGTAACACTGTTGACGCGGCCCTGCTGCCGGCCCTTACTGTTGGCAGCTGGGTTATTGCCGGTCCAGCTGCTGCTGTCATGGTTGCCATGGCGCTTGGGCTGGCATGGGGACGCACCTTGCTTGTGGATTTAAAGTGGCGCTCGGGACAGCTTGCCCGGCAATACGGGCCAGAGCAAGGGCGAGTGCCGCTGCCGGTTCCGCAGCTCATTGTGAGCGTGCGCGGGCCCGTAATTGATCGCCATAAAGATGTTTATTTTTTGGGCGACTGGCCTGAGGGCACCTGCCAAGGCTTTGAGGTGATACTGTTAAATCCAAGTCTCGTCCGTCCGCAGCTTCCTTTAAGTATTAGTGTCGTATCGAAAGCGCCGGGCATTACAGTGTCTGTATTGCCCGAGACCGAACTGTCTGCTCCCGAGCCCGGCGAGGTGGCGGTTCTTAAGTTTCATTTGACGACAGCTCCCTGGGGTGCCGGAGGCGACGTGCTGCTTCAGGTTACGCATGGCGATTTTATTTTTGAACGGCGCTTGCGTATCGGGACAATAGTCCCGCGCAGCGAAGTACAAATTCAGGGCGCAGCCATCCGTCGATGGAAATACGGAGCACGGGCGGCATTTGTTTGGCGAGGGGATCAAGACCTGTATGATCCGGCAACCTTGCAGTCGGAAGAGGGATTGCGGGTAACCTTGGGGTTGGCCCGACGATTCCGTATGCCCTCCAGCCTGATGCTGTCGGCTCGCCTCAGCCTTGTGCAGGAAGAGCATGAGGCTTTCTGCCGCCATTTTGGCTGGAACCGCATGGGGCAGGAAATTCCCGATTTTATCCGCTTCCTGCGGCAGGAGGTTGACAAAACTCCCGAGCAGGAATGGCCGGTTGCGACAGATAGGCCTTTTGCGGCCGAAATCGGCAATCATTTCTACCTTCATTATGGAACGCATGCGGCAGCCGATGCGGGCAACAGGTGGAAAAGTCATGCCCGCATAGGAGATGGGCGGTATCCATGGATGAGTCAATACCCTGCTGATTCTTTTACCGAGCAGCGGGACAATGCTTTGAAGGGCAGTCAGGTATTGGAAGAAACGCTGGGAGAAAAACCGGCCAGTTTCACCATACCCGGCGACGTATATGATACTGAAACGGCTCGGGCCGCCGAAGCAGCAGGCCTTGATGTTGGATCAGAAACGGACGCTTCCAAGTTCGCAAAACTCGTCCTGTTTCCCGCGCCGCATCATCCCAAAGGATGCAGTAGCTTTGTGGAGCTGACGCGCATGCATCCCCGGGACCCCGAAAATGCGTGTCAGCTGGCGATGCTAAAATACTGGGTGGGCGCTGCCCGGAGGACCGGAAAAGTTCTTGTGTTTCTTGCCCATCATCATCTTGCGCGCTACGAGGGCTCAACCTGCTACCATCTCACCGAGGAATTGCTTCGCCATGTTTTGGCAGACCAACAGGGCGATGTCTATGCTGCAACATTGACTGCCGTGGGTCGCTACTGGCGCGATATCATGAGCCCCAAAACCCGATGCGTCAAAATAACGGTTACGGATAAAACGATCAGAGTAACCAACAACGGCGCGCGGCACCTGACCGGCTTGCCCCTGGAGATCGACATCGGCAGCGGCAGGCGCTTTATGCGTCTGATTGAAGTCGCAGCACATGAGGTGTTGGAATTGTCTGTTTTTGACGACACTACGCACACTGCCAAAATACCTTGATAATGCATATGCATGTGTTCGAATTGACAGTTGTGGTGCGAGAGTGAATAATTAGTGATACCGTCTGCTGGTGCACGCTGTTCATAGTTAGCCGAAAGCTGCGTGGCTGGCGATACTGGATAGGAGGTGCGCATGGAGCTTCTTGAAATATCCCTTGAGGGCAACGAACAGAGTCTTTTACAGATATATCAAGATGTGTATGCCGCCACGCCAGACCGCATACCCTCGGCAGAAGAGCTGCACTGGAGATACGGCGGCAACCCATATCCTGTGCGAATATGGGTCGGGCGGGATGGCGAAAAAATTGTCGGTCTTCGCCCGATTGCAATTAAAGATATAAAAATTGGTGAGGCAGTCTATCCTGCCCTGCACATGTTGAATATTATGGTTCATCCGGCATATCAGGGGAAAGGGCTCTTTAGATCGCTCATGGAAAAAGCATGGGGCATGCATGGTCAGGAAGGTGTTATAGCATTTACCTTTCCGAATGAAAATTCCATCAAAGCGTACCGGCGCTGGAAAGACTGGTTTCAGCTTGCCGACCTGCCCTTGTTTATCAGGATGGTCCCGCCGAAAAATTTTGGTGAAACAAAAAGCCTGGTAAGGTTTTTTGCGGGCTACGGCGCCGCTGCGGCCCGCTGTCTGCGAGGCATCAAACCGAAGGCTCACGGGTTAACGATTCAGCGGGTTGATGAAATTGATGACGGCATAGAAGCGCTTTGGCAGAGAAACAAGCATTTTTTCGATTTCATTATACCAAGGGACAAACAGTATCTTACCTGGCGCTATGTAACTAGGCCTGACGTGCAGTATATGATTTATAAAGCGGTCGCCGACGGAGCAACGGTGGGCTTTCTTGTAGCCCGAACGCGCATGATGTTTGATATGCATCTTGGGCTGATAGTTGATTTTTTTGCGGACAACAATGACAGTACTATTCTGGCCGGTATGCTCGAACAGGCGGTTGCTGATTTGATTGCGCAAGGCGTGCATGCCATCGGTCTTCAATTTATCGGGCCCGAGTCCTTGAAGGAGGCTCTTTGGGATAATGGCCTTTTTGCTGTGCCAAAAAAAATGCTCCCGCGGGAATTTATCATGTATGCCCGCTCCGGGTTGAAAAAGGTTGAAGGAATTCGCTTGTCTGATTTTCAGCGCATGTTTCTCACCTGGGGAGACAATGATGCGGTATAGTTTTCAAAAATGTTCAAAGAATCACCGGACTGTTTTGAGGTTTGGGAGTATGATCATATTACTCAGGAGCCCCTGCTTATGCCGGACCCGGGCGCAGTCATGATGGCACCAGTGATCATCCTTTAAAAGCCAACTCGATAGCAAGGACGCAGATGCGAGTACAGTTCTATCATCAGTTCTATGCCGGCCCCGAAGCCCCCGGCCCGGCGCAACCTCGAAAGCTGATCCGGATGCTGGCCGACCGGGGGCACCATGTTGATGTCATCGCCTGTGATTTTAATACCTATAACGAGCAGGACGAGCCTCCCGAGGACTACCGCAGTCAGGCCGGAGGCCGGGTGATTGTGCATCGGCTGCCTGCGCCGCGGGGTCTTCGGGCAAGTCTTAAAAACAGGCTGAAAACCTATCTGAGCTTTGCGTGGTCAGCCTACTGGTACGGACGGCGTCTTTCCGTTCCCGATCTTGTGATGACGAGCATTCAACCTTTATTTGTCGGCTATTCAGCTCTGCGTCTTGCACGCCACTGGCGAAAACCGTTTCTGCTGGAAGTGCGGGATCTGTGGCCTGATGCCCTGGTGGTAAAAAAAGCTATTTCCAGCTGGCAGGCAGTTCCGCTTCAGGCAATTGCACGCGCCCTCTACTTTGCTGCAGACCGGATCGTGAGCCTGACGCCCGGCATCAAGGTGGAGCTGCTCAAGAAGGGCATCGACAGCAGCCGTTTAGACGTATTTCCCAACGGGTTTGATGCAGACGCCTTTCAAATGGATCCGGGCACACGGGAGCGTGTGCGCGAACGCTTCGGCTGGAAAGACAAGTTTGTGGCAGTCTACACCGGGGCCCATACCGAAGTTACGGCCGTCGATGTGATCGTGCGGGCAGCTTCTGCTCTTCGGGATCGAACCGACATTCGTATCGACCTCTTCGGCGCAGGTCAGACCAAGGCAGGGGCAATGGCACTGGCCAGGGATCTGGGATTGGAAAATATTTATTTTCATGATCCGGTGCCCAAGTCGATGGTGCCCTCGATTGTGACCGGAGC
>CAIWCT010000303.1 GCA_903911225.1 uncultured delta proteobacterium | reverse complement strand
GCGTGCGTATTTCATGGCTCATATTTGCCAGAAATTCACTTTTTGCACTATTTGCCTGCTCAGCTGCCTCAGCCATCATGCGGGTTTCCTCCATGGCTTTTTGAAGCGCTCGATCAGATATTGTGCGCTGCGTAATATCGCGGAAATTGCAGATGGAGCCCCGGCGCTCGCCGTGTTTGTCTTTCAGAATTGCAATAGTGGCCTCAACGGGCACAACCTTGTCGTCTTTGTTAAACAGGTATAAAACATAGTTTGAGACGCGGCCCTTTTCAAAAAGCTCATTGGCGCGTTCAACCTGGCCATTCTGATATGCTTCCCCGATTTCGACAGTTTCACCGGTCGTACTCTCGAAAACGCCGTCAAAGGGTCCCATCTCGATCAGATGCCTTCCGAGCATCTGTTCGGCGGTGAACCCGAGCAGATGCTCCATCTCACCATTTACCGTCACCACCTGGCCGGTAAAGTCGGCGATTAAAATGGCATCGCCGGAATTTTCCAGCATGTATTTGTAGTTCTGCTCCAGCTCCCACAGCTTCTCTTCCGTGCTGATATCTAATTGGGGAGCGGCATCAGGCCTTTTTCCCTCCAGCGGCTCTATCATGCCGATTGCCATGGTTACCGCGCCGCCTTCGTCACGAATCATGGCAGAACGCAGGCGCAGGGGGACGATATCCCCCTGTTTATTTACAAGCGTCATTTCTATAGGGCTCTGCTCTGCTCGCTGGAGATGGTGCAGCTTAATGGCATAGGTGACCCTTTGAACCGGACCTTCTTTATGCACAATCTGGAAAAATTTTTTACACATGAGGTCTTCCTCTGTGTAGCCCAGTATGTTGGTAAAGGCCGAATTGATGCGAAGAAAAATGCCCTCATTATCAATGAAAAAAATGCCCTCAAAAGCATTTTGAAATATATGATCGCAATACTGCCGAAGGGTTGGATCATTAGAGAGTGTCATGACGGAAGCTCACATTTTTAATATTTGAATTAAAGTAAATCCTCATGGAAAAAGTATGCTATTTTAACTCTAAATCTTCTTTTTTCAAAACTAAATCAATTAACTCAGGCTATTTTTTTATTGCCATTAAATAAATTATGTTTTATCATTAGCCTATATTATTGTTTTATATATGGCATATATTAATGGCTGAAAAAAGAAAAACCAGGCGGTTGCTGAAACGGCTTAAGCTGAGATACGGCGTCAGCAGTGCGACAAGTCTGGCTTTCACGGAAGACTTCTCTGAATTCGGCATCTTTATCAGGGCGGTAAATGTCATGACTCCGGGCAGCAAACTGCTGGTGGAGCTGTTTATGCCCGATAATGAGCCCGTCACTTTTGAGGCCAGGGTGATGTGGAGCAGACGTGTGCCGGGAAGCCTCATTCATCTGTCAAAAGGCGGCATGGGCGTGATGATAACCCAATTTCTGACAGGGAAGGAAAAATACCTGGAAGTATGCAACAGCCTGACAAATAAAAAAAAACAGCCTCTCGATGCACCACCCATTCCCCCTACCGGGTCCTCTGAGCCGCAGCCTTAACTGTTGTATTGTCTGAGCCATTATCGGACTTTTTCAGCCCTTCGCAGGAAGGGGAAAAACTTTCAATTTCAGATTTCTCAACAATAAAAATCTGCTGCCGTGACCCCGCCTTTACAAACTGCTGAAAGGCGTTTTTATCCCCACCCACAAAAAGCGCTTCCTTTGTGCCGTCGCTGAAAACGGCTGTAATGGTTCGAAGCGGCTTATCAAGCCCTGCCTCTTTGGGGTTTCCCTCGACGAAGTCAACTGCTGTAAGCTTTGCAAAGCTCTGGAGCGCGGACTGCGCAGCATCTTTTCCGGCAACAAAAACAAGGCTGTCGCACACGGCCTGCCAGGCGCCGCTGTTGTCTTTCCTGAGCTGCAGGCTCTTATCGCCTGCAACAGTGTAATGGACAATCCCGTCTCTGTTTAACTTCCAAATTGTTTTATCGCGCCAGTCTTTAAGCTCTCTGTCGGCCATATTTTTTAAAAGCCCTGGTGCGAGATACACTGCCTGAGCGTCTTTTGCGCGCACATAGGTGCTGAAAACATCAGGGCCGTTTTTTCCCAACAGCACATGGGCAAGCACTTTGCTGCCCGCATCCTCTATCTTCACGTCAACGGCTTTCCCGTCGGACACCTCAAAAGAATCGAAATTTTTTGGGTTTCTGGATGCCACTGTGGCTGACTTTATTTTGCCAACCTGCCCAAGCAGCGATATCACCGCAGCTGTCTCGGCTTCATAGGTCCTGTCGCCCGCTGTCAGCTTCCAGGCCTCGCCGTATTTTTTTAAAATTACGGCGTCTTTGCCCGGAGCTGTAATCGTGACGGCTGCCGCCTGCGAAGCGTCAAAGCCCGCCACAAGGGACACCTCCGTTTTTCGTTCTTTTTTTGCCGCTGTGCGCTCAGAGAAAAAATAAAGAGCCGCAAGAGCTGCAAGGACTGCGGCAAGAATCAGCACTTTTTTTATATGCATCACAACTCCTTGATTGGCAGCCGCTTGCGCCGTTTTCGCAGATACAGCTGCATAAGGCCAAACACCGCCACAAGTACGGGCACGGCAAACATATTGCCCAGACGCACGGCAGCTTTCACATTTTCTGTCGTGACATACAGCGTGCTGTCACCCGACTCACGGGCCCTGATACCCATAAGCGTATCGTCAGCCGTGCACCAGTCTACAGCATTGAGCAGGAATGCCCGATTGCCGTCAAACTGGTTTATAAAATTATCGGTTATGAACCTGGCGCTGCCCGTCACAATAATTCTCGTTTCTGGGCTTTGTTTGATCACGGTGGGCTGCGGGGCTGTTTTTTGCACACCCGTTTTCCCCCCATCCTTTGATGATGCAGACTCCTTGATTTCATTGCCCTTGTCAGCCGGGGGAACGGGCTTGTCGGCAAAATAGCTTGAAAAAGAGCCGCTCATGGCAATGGCCAGCACATGCTGGCGCAGCTGGTTTTCAGGAGGGGAAAATTCCTGGTCGGGGCTGAGATCGAAATAACCCTTCATGGTCCAGGAGTAGGGGCTGCTCTGGGCAAGCACCGACACGGTTCTGCCGGAGGTTTTATCCTGCAGCAGCTCAAGCGGGCTCGGCCACGGCATGACCATGGTTTCGATGCTGCTCACAATGGGGTGATCGGTCTGCGTGTTTTGCCGAACCACACGCACCCAGAACGGGTAGGAAACAGAGACATTGTTCGGACCGCTTTTAAATGAAGCGTTTTCGCTCATTTGGTCAAGCACAAGCTCAGGGGCCACCCTGACGCCGTAATGCTCAAGCAGTTTCAGCAGCGGCGAATCTATAAGCGTTCCCTGCATGCCGCGCTGTTGGATTTCTATGGCATCAATGAGAAAAACCGCCCTGCCGCCCGCCATAATGAACTGGTCAAGAGTAAACAGTTCGCGCTCCGTGAGCTGCTGTGGTGAGGCAACAACCAGCACGGCCACCTCCGCAGCCGGTATTGCCTGGCCGCCTGCCGTGGCGACAGTGCGCGTGGAATACTGCTCGCGCAGTTCATTGTTAACAGTGCCCAGATCCCTGTCCAGACCCGGCTCGCCGTGGCCGGTCAAAAACCCTATTGTTTTGACCTCTTTTTTCTGCACGCGCAGTATTTTGCCCGTCAGATCATATTCAAGGGTGCCCACATCGGTAAGTGCCGGTATTACTTCCTTGCTGTCGCCGTACAGTATTGCAAGGCCCATATACACCGTTGTGACGGCTGCCTGGTCCTTTTCAAGGATATTGAGCCGCAGCTGGGGTATGCCCATGAACTGCAGCTTTTGCTGCAGCGACGGGTCATCTGCCGGATCGATATATTCAATCTCGAGATTGCCGTTTGCGCAGATGCGGTACTCCTCCAGCATATCCTTAACCTGGTCGACCAGCGGCGCCATATAGGGCGGCAGCTTTCGGGAGAGGTACACCTTGATGTTGACGATATCGTCAAGCCCTGCGACAACTTTTTTCGTCGCCGCCGACACGGTATACTTTTTCGTCGCCGTAAGATCAGCCCTTAAAAAATGCTTGTAGGAGAGGGCATTCACAAAAACCAGAATGCCCGCTGCCAGTATGCCGAGCACCAGAAAATTTGTTCCCCTGGTCAGTTTATTGAAACCTGTGCTTTTCATAGCCTTATTTTCCACCTTCAATGGTCATCTGGTTTAATAAAAGAAAAAACCCGATCATGGAAAAATAGTAGACAATATCGCGCGAATCAATCACACCGCGACCGATGCTCTGGAAATGCGCCCCGAGACCAAGATAGGAAAAAACAGGCCCCCATGAAGACGGAAGGCTGTAGAGCACCATGTTCTCGCCGACGATCAGGAAGGTAAAACCGATAACAATGGCAACGATGAAGGCTGCGATCTGATTTTCGGTTATGCCCGATGCGAAAAGCCCGATGGCAATACAGGTTCCCCCGAGCAGGCAGGCCCCTGCATAGCCTCCCCAGATCGGCCCGGGGTCAGGATCACCGAGCAGCATCACGGTGGCGACCAGCGGGAAGGTCAGGGCGAGGTTCAGCGCAAGGAAAGCAAAAGCCGAAAAAAATTTGCCGAGCACGACTTCGTAGGGGCGAACGGGGAGCGTCATGAGAATCTCGATAGTGCCGAGCTTCTTTTCCTCGGCCCATGAGCGCATGGTGATGGCCGGAGCAAGAAACAGAAACAGCCAGGGCAGCAGTCCGAAAAAAGGCCGAAGGCTTGCCTGATTGGCTAAAAAAAATGTTCTAAAGAAAAGCCAGTTGGTCACAACCAGAAAAGCGATGATAAAAATATATGCAACCGGCGAGCTGAAATAGCTCTTGAATTCTTTCCAGAAAAGAACGCCTGTGTTTCTCATGATGCCTCCCGCATGGTCAGGTCAAGAAATACGTCTTCCAGATTGATGCTCTTGCGGCGCAGTTCCGTAAGGCTCCAGCCGCCGGCTGCCACGGCGAAAAATATTCTTTCGCAGACGGCATCAGCCTCAAGCGACAGAAGTTCAAAGCGCTGCAGGCCGGCATCCTCTCCGAGATGCCTGACCTCGACAACGGCTTCAATAGCCGACAGCGCGGCTTCCACCCGGTCGCGGGGCCCGCGGATGACCGCTACAATGGCCTGTCCGCCGCTTGACAGGGCCGAGAGCTCTTCAGGCGTGCCGCTGCCAACGATGCTGCCTCTATTGAGGATGAGCACGCGATCGCAGGTGGCGGCAACCTCGGGCAGAATATGGGAGCTTAAAATGATCGTCTTTTCACGGCCGATATTTTTTATGAGATGCCTGATTTCGATGATCTGGTGCGGGTCCAGGCCGATGGTGGGCTCGTCAAGAATAAGCACGTCCGGATCATGGATAAGGGCCTGCGCAAGACCCAGGCGCTGGCGATAGCCTTTTGAAAGCTCACCGACGTCTTTTGCCGCCATGGACGAAAGGCCGCAGATATCGACCACATGCCTGATGCGCTCCCGCACCCTGCCGCCGGGGATGCCGCGCAGGGCGGCTATAAATTTGAGATAGTCGATAACGCCCATGTCCAGGTACAGCGGGTTGTTCTCGGGCAGATACCCGATGCGTTTTTTGACCTCAAGGGGGCGGGCCGTGATGTCAAAGCCCGCGATGCGCGCTGTGCCGGCATCGGGTGAGATATAGCACGTGAGCATGCGCATTGTGGTTGATTTGCCTGCGCCGTTGGGTCCGAGAAACCCAATGACCTCGCCTTTCTCGACCCGGAACGATATATCCTGCACTGCCCGGGTGGCGCCGTAATTTTTGGAAAGATGCTCGACCTCTATCATTGATACAACCTCTATAAAACGTGAGCTCTTGGTATACCGCAGGTTATTCCGGTGCTGCGCTGTAGAAATTTAAATAGAAAATGTTAGTGAAGCAGCCACTGGTTGTCAAGCAAATTTTAGGTAAGCTCCAGGTGAGCAGTAGCGAGCTCAAAATCAACCCGGACTGTAGCACATAAACCGTCCGGTTGAAAGCAGCCTGTAGAGCCGGCATATGAAACAGACTGAAATCCACACTCAATAGCGCAGAAAAAACGCGCTATCCAACGACCCCAAAAGCTTCTTCCTGAACTTATCTGCGTCCGAAATGTACCTGCTTGTTGGCTGAGGAGAGCGCCTTGCGTTTTGTATATGGCTGAGATATAAATAGTATTGTAGTAAATTAATCATTATTTTCATAAATAGCCATATACAAAAGGAACTTCCGGGTTTTTGACTGCGCCTCGCCCGCAGGTACAATAATGGCTGCAGGAGTTTTAGCCTGCATGCATCACGGCACTAATCCAGAAGAGGAGATCCGCAAATGAAAAGAAGCTTTGCAGGTTATCTGTCGCACCTTGTTTTGATTCTTGCCCTTTTAATTGCGCTGGCCTCATGCTGCTCACAGGAGGCTAAAGACGCCATGACCATTGCGCAGGACGATAATGCCACTTTTGCCCTGCTCTCGTCATCGGGCAGCGGTCTAGGGATGCGCGAATCTCTTCCGAACACGTTCCCCCGGATCAATGACCTCATCCAGCCGGGCAGCAATGCCCGCACAGCAATGCTCAGCCGGTTTTGGTCCGGCACCATGTACGATGACATGGAGCTTGTAATATATGCCTATGCCCTGGAGCAGCTGGGCGATAAGAGCGCGGTATCGCCTCTGCGGCAGTTTGTCAGCAGAAACATTGGCGGCCCCTTCCAATGGTCGCCGCATTTTGCGGCCCATGCCATCCTCAGCCTCACCGGCGAGCTCAATAATGCCACAGATATCAACTGGTATTCGATACTTGATTTACAGTCTATCGCAAAGGGAGGGACAATGGCTGCCTCGTCGACGGACCTAAAGGCAAACGCCATGGAGACGGCCAGTCAGGCCGGTTTGCTCAAACAAAGCCCGCAAAGCTGCGGCCTGCGCTACCTTTTGGTCGATGGCAATGACCAACCGCTTTATCTTGCTGATGGCAAAACCAAAGCTGTTATCGAGGGAACAAATTTTGCGTGCCCGAAAGTATCAAAGAGTTATGCCGATCACTACAATGAGCAAGTGCAGAAAGGCGGCGGAAGCCGCTACACTACCGGTGGCGCCATGGTTTGGGACGGGGAGTACGGCAATGCCCCGACCCGTTATTTTGACTGTGCAGGCTATGCTTTAAGGCGGTTGAACGATTATCATAAGTGGTGGGTTAATCCGACCCCGGCCTACAGGGTGCTCACTGAAGCAAAAGTCGTCAGACGCATTGATAACGATACAACCGAGGACGATGCTGTGGGCGATATGATTTTCTATTTTCCAGACAACAGCACTGCGGCACAGCATGTGGCCGAAGTTCATGCGATCGGCGTACTGCAGCCTACCGTCTGGAACGCCGACGGAATGAGCGGACTGTTTGAAGCCAGTGCCGCTGCCGGTTATTTCGATACGGCTGCCGGCGGTCTTCCTGATCGCAAAATCTATCGCTGGGTAACAGGCCAGCCGCGGGTGATTCCCGACCCCGACTTTGCGACCAATCCGGGGAACTGTCTGGTGAATCCTGTTGTAGAAGGGACCTGTCCGGATGATCCGAAGCCAAACCCGCTCAAGCCCGACAATGCCTGCCCGGCAAACGGATCGCTCTGCCAGTGGTGCGGGGGCCCGGCAACAGGCACAGTCTGGGACATCTACGCCATGATAGCCTGGAGATCTGAAACAAAGCTGGATCAGATTGATTATGAAGCGACAAACAGCATGACTGGTGAATATATAGATTGGAACGTAACGTTTTCCGGCGGCGAGCCTTACAACGCCACTCTCACCGTGACGCACAATAAAATTACCGGCACCGGCGGCTCCGGAAAATACAGAGCTTCCAGCGCTGATAATGAAACTGAAATTACCAGCGCCGACATATTGCTGGATTTCTCGGGCTGGCATCTTACCGGCACGCTCGTCGTACACACGAAAGACGGCAAGCAGGCCACTGTTGAAGTAAAAGCTGCGCATTGCGACGGAACCTATCCGTAAGCGCGTGCTGCCTTTGCATACCCCCTGCACGGGGGGTATGCAAAGGTTTTTTAACCTCCGCGACGCAAAGATATAAGAGCAGACGCTGTCAGAGATAATCCAGCCGGGCAACGAAACCTTATAGGTTAATTTAACGCATCGCTAAATTTTGCTCTGATAAACCCTGCCTGCCTATATCTTGCGGCGGATTTATTATTGACACACAACTACCCGCGTCCTATATTCACCCCATCCCAAAGCGAGACAGTATCAGTTCACCTCCGATTTTTGTGCGGATATACTATGGACGGTATGGCCAATTTTGATAGTGCTATCGGAATCATGCACGGGTTGCTGCTGGTTGGTCTCAGCTGGTATCTGTTTAAGCGATGGGAAATACTTGAAAGAATATTGTGCACCTTTATAGCTCTCTGGGCTAATTTAATCACCACGTCTTTGATCCTATCCATATTCTCCCAGCTTGCAAATTCATTTCTTTATTGCACGGTTTCGGTGCTGCTTGGCTGTCTGGCGTTACTCATAAAGCAAGAACTGCAGTACGACCAGCCCTTTGCTCATGTCGGTTCCGCGCAGGATGATTCCATCAGAACAAACAGCGGCAAAATTCTTCTGCTGGGGGTAATTTTTGGATTTTTTCTGGTGTTGAATATTGTCACGGTTTTTTCCTATCCACCGAACAACTACGACTCTCAGGCATATCATTTGCCCAGAATCTATTTTTACCTGACGCAGGGCAATCTCATGCATTTTGAAACCGTTGACACCAGGCAAACTTTTTTCCCGTTCAATTGCACCCTGCTGCAGATGTTTGTAGCACAATATGGCTTTCCGGATCGCTTTTTCAGCGCGATTAATCTTATAGCTTGGCTTGTTTCAGGCCTTTGCGTTTACAAAATCAGCTTATTCCTCGGGATAAACCGATTCCTGTCAATTTTAAGCGCATGGGTCGGCATGTTTGGTACAGAGGTGATCGCGCAGGCAACATCAACCAATAACGATCTTCTATTGGCTGCCCCGCTATTGTGCGGGATCTATTTGCTGCTTGTATGGCTTGACACCCAGCGCTTCAAATATGGCGTAGCAGGAAGTATGTCTCTAGGGATTGCCTGCGGCACAAAAATAACAATGCTGTATGCAATTCCCGGAATACTCATTCTGATTGTCGCGGTTTTGTTTGCAAAAATCAGAGCCCATAAATCCGTAAAAAGGATTTTCGAACAGGCTGTGCCTTGTTTGGGGCTGGTGCTGTTTTTTACCTTGCCTTGTCTTGTCATCAATCTGGCCGAGGCGGGAATGCTTACGCTATCGCTTCCGATCTTCAGGAACACTCCCTGGAATTTTTTCAGTGGGCTCTATCACATCTGTGCTCTGCTTTTGCAAATGGTATTAAATGCGGTCTTTATAATTGTTCCACCGCTTTTGAAGCTGTTAAAATTCGGTGCTGCAGAAAATTTTACAGACGGTGTTAATACTGCAATAAACAGAAGTTTCAACAGGCTTTTCTGGAATACTGATTATTCTATCTTCTCAAATGGCCTTCCCAGACTTTTTAATCCGTTGTTAATCGAAGATTACGTCTGGTATGGTATCGGAATTTTTCTGGTTTTTTATTCGATTTATAAGTCTCTCGGTGCGATACGCAAAGATGAGGACCCGGAGAAAAAATATTTTGCCTTCGGGTTGGCCGTTATTCCGATTTTATGGCTGGGTTTTTTCGCTTTTATGTTGAAATGGCAGCCTTGGGGCAACAGATTTTTCGTGGCGCCTTATTTGCTGGGCGCATCACTCATAGGCTTTGCATTGCGCAGCCATTATAATAAAAACCATAAAAATATTTATGCACGAACCACCTTCTACCTTTTTATCTTTTTGGTTTTTATTAATACTTTTTGCTATCAGGCATTGAATGGTTGGAGATCGCTCAGGGGGGTGTTTGAGGGCTGGTCATGCAAGTACAATATGACTGAATTGCCTCCGCTGCTGCCTGATATATCCAATGAACAAATAATATCTTTTATCAGCTCCGTTCGCTACGGCGGCGTTCAGAGACTGTATCCCTTCATGAAACTCGGGAAAAAACAGAAATTTATTCAGCCGGCATTCGCTCAGGAGAACTGCTTCAATTTGATTTATAACCCCACCTGTGTTGAGGGTAAATATGACGGGAAACTGTATGGCGGGATGCTTTTGTTGAATATACCCGATAAGAAAAGGCCCGGCGTGGCCTATTACGGTCGCAATGATGCCGATTGGTACGGCGTTGAAAACAAAATGGCACTGAAAAAAGGCTGGAACGATAATGTTCTGGTAAGCGTTTATCCCATAGAAGAAAATAAATTGTATGTGCTTATTGCAGGGCTCTTCAGGCAAGAGTTGCATACCGTAGAGGTATATGCTGTGGGCAAAGAAGGTGCCAGGGAAATGCTTGCTTCATTCAAACAATCAACAGGGCTGGCAATTAAGCTGAGGAATCAAGACATACTGCGTTTTAATATTCTTGTTTATAATGATGCCACCCATGAAATTGTTTGTAATCGCAATATAGAGGGCTTTGTCCAGTGGAAGGATCCGGGATATTAAAGACAATATGGATTTCTGACAACAGAAGAAGATGACCCTGCCGGCAATTAAGGGGCCCTATGATAATGATAAAATAAAATTGCAGAAAAAAGTGGCGGCATAAAAGCCGGCGCCAGTCATTGCAACCTTCCCTGAGGATAGTAAAGATGAGCCTGTGGCCGGGTTTGATGTAAATAAGTTCTCATTCGGCAAGGCAAAAAAATCCCCAAAAGCTATCAGGGTTTATTAAATGGCCTTTTTTTTCACCGGTGTCCAGGCGCATCTAAAACAACCAAGCCACATTTTGCGACCGCATGCAGATTGATACATATCTGCCCTCTTCCCGTATTCGCGCCTTCCCCAGGCGAGTTCTGAGCAGTTAATAGACTGAGCGAACTCTTCATCTCCTGCCGAACTGCTCCAAAATAATTTCATAGTCCCGGTCGGTATTGATGCTTCGGAAAGCATCCACATCATCGGTGCGAAGTATTTTGACATGCATGGTGGGAAACAGGTCGATGATGCGGTACTCGCCGTGGTCGATCAGCTCCTCGAGGGCAGGCAGGCAGGTGCGGCGATAGATGGCGCACAGGGGCTCAAAGCGGGAAGTCTTAAACATTGTAATGTCGTGGCCGGGGTAGTTGCGGTTCAGCAGGTCGAGATGCGCGGGCCCGATGAGCGGGATGTCGCATGATTTCACCAGCACATACTCAGTGCTGCTCAGGCTGAGCGCGGCATGAATGCCCGAAAGAGGGCCGCAGCCCGGCCGCAGATCAGGGGCTGTTGCACAGTCCAAATGCCCGTACTGCTCAGGGCTGTTGGTGATGATTGTAACCGGTGCGGCAAAGGCCGACACCGTGGCAAGCACATGCTCGATGACTGTGCTTTTCCCCAAAGGCAAAAGAGCCTTGTTGCGCCCCAGGCGGCTTGACATGCCTCCTGCCATTATGGCGGCAGACAGCTGCGGCCTGAGATAGCGGCGTTCGATAAAAGCGCAGAGGCCGTCAATGTCATCAGCAGCAAAACAGGGTATGCCGTTCACAGCTTGCAGCCTGCCAACATATGCGCGCAGGCTGCCGTCATCGCGGCAGAGTGGAGTCTGCCCGTCGGGGACAACCTCTATCTTTTCAAGACTGTCTTGCAGCCCTCCCTCCATGAGCACAAGGTGACAGTTTTGAAATGCCCGGCCAATGACGGCTGTTTTTTCATCCCCTGTCGCTGCGGGAAGAAACAGTGTCGTTTCCCGGGCTGCAACTAGCGCTGTGCCTGCAGCTCCCGATGCTTTGAACACTGCTGCGTCGGTGGCATCTGTGTCAGGGCTGTGTTGGTGGGGAGTGTGGCCAACAGCGGCAATACGAAACCCGTGCGCTGTCAGGCTCTTGATAATTGCCCTCATCAGGTGCGTCTTCCCCGCACCTTTTCGACCAACGATGCTGACAATACCGGGCATGCTGCTGACCATTAAAAAACCCTCTTGTAATTGCGGATTGCGCGATAAACCCGCAGCTAGTGCACAATTCGGACTATTTGTGTTCCCGGGTAATAATGCCCGATAATGGCTTTAAAATCATTCCCTTTTTTTGACATGCCGTAGGCGCCCCACTGGCTCATGCCCGCGCCGTGGCCATACCCGCTGCCTTTGAAGACGAACTCCGCCTTCTCTTTCTGAACGGTAAAGTTTGTCCCCTTTACTTTGCCCGGGCCGGCAATCAGCCTGAAGCTGTTGCCGGAAAGAAAAAATGTCTCCTGCTGACCGGTGATTTTCAATTTTTTAATTCTGCCTGACGCAGAACGTTCAACCGGGGCAATGTCTTTGATAGCGCCTGCGGCAATACCGAACTGAGCAAAAGCGGCGGAGATTTCCTGAGCAGACACTGTTTTCTCCCAGGTGTCGCCGGAATAATTTTTGCTGAACGGGTCGTCAACGCTGCTGAGGCAGGAAATCCTGCCCCCCCAGATATCCTCAAGCGACTCTGTCCGTCCGCCGCTGTTGGCATGAAAGAGCGTAAGAGCAAGCCTGCCGTGATCGGCAAGCACCAGCCCCCGGGTAGCATCCACTGCACTGCGTACGGCCGGATAGTCTTTTTCACTGCCGCCATAGACCTGCGACGAGGTGGTGGAGAGCACATCATAGGCATCAGAGCAACGCAGCAGCATATGATACAAAGCATAGGTTCGCGCTGCCACGGCCTGCGCCTTCAGTGCCTCCAGCGGCCAGGAGGGCGCCATTTCTCGCGGCAGCACACCGCAGAGATAGTCTTCAAGGGGAACATGGTTGACCACCAGAAGCCTTCCCCTTACCGCCGTGAGCAGGAGCAGCCCCCGGTATGATTTGCCATCAATGGAAACGCTTTGGCCGGCATCAGGGGTTATCCTGACCGATAGGTGCATCGGCGCAGCATTGTTCACACGAATGCTGTTGTTGTCTGCGGAGCAGGCAATGCTCGTCTTTGAACTGAAGGCAGCGTCGTTGCCGATGGCAATCTGCAGAGGGCTGCCGGAAGCTATGAGCACAGGCTCTGCGCTGTCAGCGATGAGCACCCGTATATACGGAGGCATGTGTTGGTCGACGGCAAGCAGCCTTATGTCAGCAGCCTGCGCAGCCGGTGAGCCAGGCGCACACAAGGCTTGTGCCTGAGCCGTATCGCCAAGATAGTCGCGGTAAATATCGGCCATATTTTTGTAAAGAGATGCTCCCGCGCTTTCCTTCCAGGATGGATTCATGGCAATGTCGCGGTAAAACGTGAGTGCTTCAAGATAGCGTCCGGCTGCTTTATAGGTATCAGCCCTTTGCAGAAGTGCATCAGGCATGGCTGATGCGGCAGGCGGCGGCAAACGGTGAGCGCAGCAGGCAAACATCAAAAAAAGCATAATAAGGCTTTTTCGCATTCGGTACTTCCTCCTGAATTACAAAACAATTTGCCGCTTTATATAGCATTCTTTACAACTTTTGTTGACAGAAAACCCGTTTTATATCTTTATAATCATTCACAGCCCAACTCCATTAATCAACACTCCGTTGACTTTCCCCATATCATCCTTATATTTTTACTAAACAAAAATATATATTATTAGGGAAAAGCCCATGAGACTTGACAAATTCACCATAAAATCGCAGGAAGCCCTTACTGCTGCTCAGCAGATTGCAGAGAAGCACGAGCACCAGCAGATTGAGCCCGAGCATCTGCTGCTGGCCATTGTGCAGCAGGATGACGGCATAGCAAAGACCATACTCAAAAAGCTCGGTGCAGAACCGCAGACAGTCATTGGAAAGCTTGAAGCGGCTCTGAAAAAGCTGCCCAAAGTTTCGGGGGGCGGAGCGGGAGAGGTATACCTGTCGCCACGCTGCAAAAAAATACTGGATGCGGCCGACAAGGAGGCCCAGCGCCTTAACGACGACTATGTGAGCATCGAGCATATGCTTCTGTCTCTGGCAGAGGCCCATGAAACGCAGGCTGCAAAGGTTCTTGCCTCTTTGGGCGTCACCAAAGACTCGCTCTTTAAAGCCCTCACGGAAATTCGCGGGACGCAGCGCGTCACCGACCAGAACCCTGAGCAGAAATACCAGGCCCTGCAGCAATATGCCCGTGATCTTACGGAGCAGGCCCGTGCAGGAAAGCTCGACCCGGTGATCGGGCGCGACAGTGAAATCCGGCGCGTGGTGCAGGTGCTGTCACGCCGCACCAAGAATAATCCCGTTCTCATCGGTGAGCCGGGCGTGGGGAAAACCGCCATTGTAGAGGGTCTTGCCCAGCGCATCGTAAACGGCGACGTGCCCGAGGGCCTGAAAGACAAGCGTCTTGTATCGCTTGATCTGGGGGCCATGCTTGCCGGCGCCAAGTACCGCGGCGAGTTCGAAGACCGGCTGAAGGCTGTGCTCAAGGAAGTCGAGGATGCAAGCGGTGAGATCATCATGTTTATCGACGAGCTGCATACGGTTGTGGGCGCTGGCGCTGCAGAAGGAGCGGTTGATGCATCAAATATGCTCAAGCCCGCCCTGGCACGCGGCGAGCTGCATTGCGTAGGAGCGACCACGCTCAATGAATACCGTAAATATATCGAAAAAGATGCCGCCCTTGAGCGCCGGTTTCAGCCCGTGCTGGTAAAGGAGCCATCGGTTGAGGATACGGTTTCAATTCTTCGCGGCTTGAAAGAGCGCTATGAGGTGCATCATGGGGTGCGCATTCAGGACTCTGCCATCGTAGCGGCTGCAACGCTTTCAAACCGCTATATATCGGACCGTTTCCTTCCCGACAAGGCAGTTGACCTGATCGATGAGGCGGCATCATCGCTTCGCATGGAGATTGACAGCCTGCCCGCCGAGATTGATGAAGTCCAGCGCAGGCTCATGCAGCTTGAAATCGAGCGCGAAGCGCTGAAGAAGGAAAAAGACAGCGCGTCAAAAGAGCGCCTTGCAAAACTCGGCGGCGAAATCGAAATCCTGAAAACCGAGTGTGAAGAAAAGAAAAAGCACTGGCGCAAGGAAAAGAAAAACATCCAGACCATTCAAAGCCTGAAAGAGCAGATCGAGGCTGCCAAAAACAACGAGGCACAGGCCGAGCGCAGCGGCAATTTTGAAAAAGTCGCCGAGATCCGCTACGGCACCATCGTCGAGCTGCAGCGGCAGCTTGATGAAGAAAATCAGCGCCTCGTGGACCTGCAGAAAAACGACAAAATGCTGAAAGAGGAGGTCGATGCAGAAGACGTAGCAGAAATCGTCGCCAAGTGGACGGGCATACCCGTGTCGCGCATGATGGAAGGCGAAATGGATAAGCTTGTGCATATGGAGGGGCGCGTTACCAAGCGCGTTGTCGGGCAGGACCATGCCGTGGAGCTTGTTGCCAATGCCGTGCGCCGCGCCCGCTCAGGCCTGCAGGATCCCAACAGGCCGATCGGGTCATTCATATTTCTCGGGCCAACGGGTGTGGGCAAGACCGAGCTTGCCCGGGCACTGGCTGAGTTTCTTTTTGACGACGAGCAGGCCATGGTGCGCATCGACATGTCGGAGTTCATGGAAAAGCATTCCGTTGCGCGGCTCATCGGCGCGCCTCCGGGCTATGTGGGCTATGATGAAGGCGGGCACCTGACCGAGTCGGTGCGCCGGAAGCCCTACTGCGTCATCCTGTTTGACGAAATAGAGAAGGCGCACCCGGATGTATTCAATGTGCTGCTGCAGATACTCGATGACGGCCGGCTGACCGACGGCCACGGCCGAACGGTTGATTTCAAGAATACTATTATCATAATGACCTCAAACCTCGGCAGCCATATCATTCAAAAGACCCAAGGCGATGAGCGCGACCGGCAGGTGATGGAGCTTCTGCGGCAGGCATTCAAGCCGGAATTTCTGAACCGCGTCGATGAAATAGTCATATTCAACAATCTAAGCCTTGAGCACTTAAAGACGATTGTCGATATACAGCTCTCTCTGCTTCGAAAACGGCTCCAGGAGCGCAAGCTTGCAATTGAGCTCAGCGACAAGGCCCTGGACTTCATCGTCAACCACGGCTATGACCCGGTCTACGGCGCCCGGCCCCTGAAGCGAGCCATACAGCGCTATATTCAGGACGGCCTGGCCTTGAATATTCTTGAAGGGAAGTTTAAAGAGGGCGACACTATCAAAATCAATACAGACAAAAAGGGCTCAGCCCTGGTGTTTGAAAAAAAGTAATGCCCGCACTATGAAAAGCTCTCCTTCAAGTGCCCGGCTGGCGCGTGGATACAATAAAAATGCTCTGGCAGGGTGTTGAAAAAGTCAATAGGGGAAGGCTGTTCAAAAATGCTCAGATGC
>CAIWCT010000302.1 GCA_903911225.1 uncultured delta proteobacterium | reverse complement strand
TTCCGCAGGGTGGACTCACGAAGTGTGTCCACCTAATTCGAGATTCATGGTGGACATGCTTCGCAGGTCCACTGCTAGTGAATTAAGAGCTCCTTCTCCCCTTGCGGGAGAAGGTCGGGATGAGGGGTGATAAAAAATGCCCCCTCACCTCTAATCCTCTCCCCCTCACGGGGGCGAGGAAGAAATACGCTGCACTTAATTCACATGTATTGGGGCTTAATCCCCCCGGTTGTTTCCCATTCCGGCTATCATTCAAATCTTATTGACTCCCGATTCCTGCAGGTGCATAAACTATGCGAAACAACCGGTGCAAAAAGAAATCCGGAAAATGCACTAAACCTGTTCAGGAGATGGAGAAATGAAAGTATTGGGCTTTATGGCAAGCCCCCGAAAAGGCGGAAACTCAGACATGCTTCTTGACCGCTTCCTGGAAGGTGCGCGCTCTGCCGGTGCCGCAACGGAAAAGATAAATATCTATGACTGCGATATACAGTACTGCCAGGGCTGCCATCTCAAATGCTGGGTTAACAATGATACCTGCCCCCGGTGGCGGGATGATATGGATATGCTCCATGACAGGATGCTGGCAAGCGACCTTATCGTTTTTTCCTCGCCCGTATATATGGGCGCGCCTCCTGCAAAGCTTATGGCTTTCTTTGAAAGAAGCATTGACCAGAAGACGGTAAATCTTGAAACTCTGAAAGTGGAAAACAACAAACTCAGCGGTAAAAAAGCTGCTGTCCTGCAGGTCAATTTTTTTAATGATCCGGCATACCAGAAACTGCCCATGCTGGTGTATGAAAGAATCCTTTCCGAAGTGTTCAAAATGAACATCGTCGGCAGCCTGGGCGTAGCGGATGTCAGGGAGCCCGGTGATATTGCGAAAAAGAAGGAATCCCTGCAGGAAGCATATAATCTCGGCGCCAAACTGTGCGCCCTTTAGTTTGTATAATTTATCTTACAACGTTATTGGCCCCCAAGTCTTCTCCTGCGACCAGACCACGCTCAAGTTCTCCTGTTCAGGCGGATTGTTATTTAACAAGCTGCAGCCGGCCTTCGCAGAATCCTACCCCCACGCGGTAGTTTGCCTGCTCAAGGGCAAAGCCATCCATGCTCACCAGCAGGAACATGAACCGCTTGAAAAAAACAAGTCTGCCTAAAACCGATATGGCGCTTGTTTCCCACTTCACCAGCGTCGATGACCGGTGAGCCGCTGATCAGGGCAAGCGTCTGTGTGGGGCCGCCGTTATCGGCAAGTGCGGCAAGCTGCGGGCTTGCCGTCAGGAAAGGGGTTCAGCAGCCGTCGCTGCTTTGAAGCAGATTATTGATATTTTTTTTAAAGTTAATTTAAAAACAACCGATTAATAAATTAAAATCAAAAAATTGACAGCGTTAAATTTTTTTCCTCCTGCAATAAGGAGGAGTAACACCGAAACCAAACCACAGGAAAGGAAAAAATGATGGCAACAGCAAAAAAAGCACCTGCAAAAAAGGCACCTGCAAAGAAGGCAGCCCCTGCAAAGAAGGCAGCCCCCAAGAAGGCAGCAAAGAAGAAGTAGTGTGCCGGATTCCCCAAAAAAAGGCAGAGCATTCGCAGCTCTGCCTTTTTATTTTGTAGTTCGCAGCGCGCAGTGAAAATAGAACCGCTGTTAATGTTCAGCAATCAGGCAACTCCTGGGCTGCCGGATTGGTATGCTGCTTCTCACCAAGCTATTGATTTATTCATGGACCTCCCCTGGTTGCTCTCAATTAACTGAGTTGTTGATTTATTTGTAGATGTCTGTTCGCAGTAACAACTGCTCTATCCAGCGGGTTAAAGTCCCGTCCGGGGAATTGTCCGTGCACCCCGGTAGCACAGGGAAGCGGCGTTTGAGTAATCATAGGTCGTAAGTTTCCCGATGGCAAAACCGCAGGCC
>CAIWCT010000301.1 GCA_903911225.1 uncultured delta proteobacterium | reverse complement strand
GGTCCGGCGCATCAGGGCCGCCAGGGGCGTTTTCTGGCATCAGTGGAAATGATATGCGGCGCAGCGCCGGAAACCTTTCTTCACCGGCGCCCCTACACAGCCCTGACAGCCATCGATCCGTGCGAACGGTTTCATCTGGCTGTTTCGGGCGACACGGGCATGCGGATTGTCGATCTTATAGCCCCTATAGGCAAAGGTACGCGCGGCATGATTGTCTCCCCCCCCAAAGCCGGAAAAACCATGCTTCTTGAACAGATAGCAAATGCAATACACGCAGGGGAGCCCGAGACCAGAATTATAGTGCTTCTCATTGATGAACGGCCCGAAGAAGTCACCTACTTCCGCCGCGCCGTGCAGGCAGAGGTTCTGGCCAGCAGCAACGATCAGAGCGTGCAGGAGCATGTTGAGCTGGTTGAATTGACACTGGCCCACATACGCACCGAAATCGAATGCGGCCATGATGTTGTGGTGCTTGTCGACAGCCTCACGCGCATGGGCAGAGCCTTCAACCAGCGGGGAGCCGGTGTTGGCAGAACCCTGTCCGGAGGCCTGGATGCTGGAGCCCTTGAGCTTCCGCGCCGATTCTTCGGCCTTGCCCGCAACATTGAAGACGGCGGCTCAGTGACCATCATCGCCACAGCCCTTGTGGATACCGGGTCCCGCATGGATCAATTGATTTTTGAAGAATTCAAGGGTACAGGCAACAGCGAAATTGTCCTTGATCGGTCTCTTGCGGAAGCCCATATCTTTCCGGCCATCAATATTCGGGCCAGCGGCACACGCAAGGAAGAGCGCCTCTACAGCCCGCAGGAAAACCAGTGTCTTACGCGCCTGCGACGGATGCTTGCAGATAAAAAACCGAAGGAAGCCATGGAAGCGCTTCTGCAACTCATCACTAAATATCCGGATAATGAAAAACTGCTGATGAGCCTTGCCCCTGACCGCTGAAAAAAGTTCGGGGTCATGAGTTCGGAAAATAAAAATCAGAGGGTTTCCGAGTTAGAAGCTTTTGCTAATCATCTAAGCTTCCAATCCTCTATTTATTTAAATATGTTACTAAAAGCTGCTGCGATAAAAACAAGGAGTCTGTATGTCCGTCGAACCAGAAATACAAACAAGTTTTCAAGATTTCAACCTCAGCAAACCGGTGATGAAAGCCGTTATTGATGCGGGCTATGAAACGCCCACACCGATTCAGTCGATGGTTATTCCCCATGTGCTGGCAGGCCGCGATGTCATGGGACAGGCCCAGACCGGCACGGGCAAGACCGCTGCCTTTGCCCTGCCCCTGCTGTCGCGCATCGATTTGTCCAGAATGGAGCCGCAGGTGCTGGTGCTGACCCCCACCCGGGAGCTGACGATTCAGGTTGCCGAGGCCTTTCAGACCTATGCAGCCCATATGAAGGGCTTCCACGTTCTGCCCGTATATGGCGGGCAGGGCTATGAACTGCAGCTGCGGCCGCTCAAACGCGGCGTACATGTTGTTGTCGGAACGCCGGGCCGCGTGATGGACCATATTCGCCGCGATACCCTGAACCTGAAGGGCCTGACCTGTCTTGTCCTTGATGAGGCCGATGAAATGCTTCGCATGGGCTTTATCGACGATGTTGAGTGGATCATGGAGCATACACCGCCCAAGCGGCAGGTAGCCCTGTTTTCTGCCACCATTCCTGCTGCCATTCGCCGCATTGCGCAGAAGCATCTCAATGACCCGCTGCAGATAACCACAAAAGTGCGCACCACGACCGCCGACACAATCCGCCACCGCTACTGGATGGTCAGCGGCATCCATAAACTCGATGCCCTGACGCGCATACTTGAGTCGGAGACCTTTGACGGCATCATTGTTTTTGTGCGCACAAAAAGCAGCACTGCTGAGCTTTCAGAAAGGCTTCAGGCCCGGGGCTATTCTGCGGCACCGTTGTGCGGCGATATTTCCCAGAGCACGCGGGAAAAGACCATAGCGCAACTGAAATCGGGGAAGCTGGATATACTGGTGGCCACCGATGTTGCAGCCCGAGGGCTCGACGTTGACCGGATAAGCCATGTTATCAATTACGATATCCCCTATGATACCGAATCCTATGTCCACCGCGTCGGGCGCACGGGCCGGGCAGGGCGCACGGGTGATGCCATTCTATTTGTAGCACCCCGCGAGCGGCACATGCTGGGAGCCATAGAGAAGGCCACACGGCAGAAGATCGACATGATGCAGCTGCCCTCCACGGAGCTTATCAACAACAAGCGCATAGCCCGATTCAAACAGCGCATTACCGATACGTTGGCAGCAAATGATATGGGATTTTTCACTAAGCTTATATCCAACTACCGCCAGGAGCATAATGTGCCGGAGCTTGATATTGCCGCCGCACTGGCAAAACTGCTCCAGGGTGATGAGCCTCTTTTATTAACTGAAAGAAAACAGCAGGAGACCATCCGGCCGGCCGACAGGCCCCGACAGACGCAAGACGACTTCAGGCCAAGACGCGCTATGCCATCTGACAGGCCCCGGCAGGCACACGACGATTCCAGGCCAAGACGCGCCATGCAGGCCGACAGCCCACGGGAGGCGCACGACGCCCCCAGGCCCAGGCGCACCATTCCGGAAGCGGCCACTGAAAAAGGCATGGAGCGGTTTCGTATTGCCGTCGGTCGCACGCACGGCGTGAAGCCCGCCAATATTGTCGGCGCCATTGCCAATGAATCAGGACTGGAAAGCAAGCATATCGGCAGGATTGATATCTATGATGATTTCAGCACGGTTGACCTGCCTGAAGGTATGCCGCACAATATTTTTAATTCTCTGAAAAGGGTCTGGGTGGCTGGCCAGGAATTAAAAATTGCCAAGCTGAACAGCCCGGAAAAACCGTCGGTCGCCAACAAGACACAGAAAACAGCCCCTGCGGAGAAAAAGGACAAGAAGCGAGAACGGAAGATTGATTAGAGCGGCTTCCCGCCTGCAAGCCGGGGCATCCCGGTAGCTAAAATTGATTTCGCCCGGAAGGGCATAAGTATATTTTACAACACACCTCTGTCGCCTGCCGAACATACAAGGGGGCTGCGCCCAGAAAAATTGTAAAGGAGTACCTGGTATGAATGATAAGGATTTTTCAGAATTGCTGGCATGCTTTAGAGAAGCCGGGAGCAAAAAGCCGGACAGGGTTATTAAAATCGATCCGCCCGCTACCAAGTCGCCTCGCACGAAGCTTCCTCTTGCTCAGGACCATGCAGGCTGCGCCGAAGAAGTAAGCCCCAAAGGCGCAAGCAAAAAACTCACGCAGCTTAAAGACGTTAAGAAACCCCTCTGCCTTTAAAACATCGGGTTAAGTCCGAATGTTATAAGGGGAAAACACCTCCAATCACCTGTCATCAAAAACGGCGCCCCCTAGAAGGGGTGGCTGTAGTCGGGCATGGCTGTGAGATCTAGCAGGCTGTTGAAAAACTCTTTAAAAAGGTCATTTTGCTTTTTAAATCGTTATTTTGGCTGAATGTGTTCTTTGAAATGCTCTGAACAGTTGCTGTTATCGGG
>CAIWCT010000300.1 GCA_903911225.1 uncultured delta proteobacterium | reverse complement strand
TTCGTTATGGCGGGGATGAGTTTTGTATTATTGTCCCGGAGACAAATCTTGCGGAGGCAGTTGTTTTGGCTGAAAGGCTGCGCGTGCAGATTGAATGTTTCGGGGATGAGCTTGATTGTGATGGTACATCGATCACCGCGAGCATCGGCATTGTGACGCAACAATATGCTGACCAGTTGCAACATGACGAGGCTTTTCTGAAAGCTGCTGATGACGCCTGCTATGAGGCAAAAAAAGCAGGGAAAAACCAGGTCTACTGCTATATTGATGGAGATTTTGTTCCGGCACAAGATTTTGTAAGCCCTGACATAGCAACTCTTTCGGACTAAGCCCGACAATGAAATGCCGGTGATGATTTTTTTTGCACCACCGTATTTTGTTGTCTCAAGTTCCTCATGCACTCTTTCCGACTACAATCCTGCGTGAAATATATTGTACGCACACAGCACATTCACGTTATAACTGAATCGGCATGCAATGAACATCCGCTTGGCAATTGAAAAACTTATACATCTTAAAACCCCCGGGCTGCGGCTGCTTTTTTTTCCGCTGACCCTTTGCTCGTACATTTATTGTTGCGCTATGATTGTTCGTGTGCGGCTGTATAAGGCTTGTGTTTTTGCAAGCTACGGCCTGCCATGCCGGGTCATTGCTGTGGGCAATATTACCGTCGGGGGCACAGGCAAGACCCCGACAGTGTGCCTGCTTGCCCGCAGCCTGCAGGATAAGGGCTTTAAGGTTGCTGTCGTTAACAGGGGATATCGCGGTGCAGCAACAGCCGTTCCACAGGTTGTTTCCGACGGGTCACGGGTGCTTGCATCTGCTGCCGATGCGGGAGATGAAGCCGTGATGCTTGCCCGCAAGCTCTCCGGCATTCCCGTCATTGCCTGTCGCGACAGGGTTGCTGCAGGCAATCTTGCCTGCGAGAGGTTCAGCGCTGATATCGTGCTGCTTGACGACGGTTTTCAGCATTTGCGCCTGAGGCGCGATCTTGATGTGGTGCTGGTGCATGCAGCCGATCCTTTTGGCAATGGCTGTTTGCTTCCCCGGGGGGTTCTTCGTGAGCCGCTCTCAGCATTGGAGCGTGCAGGGATCATCGTTCTAACAAAAACAGGCGCTGAAGGTGCTTCCCCAAGGCTTGCTTCTTCCATAAAACATTTCAACCCCGATGCCCCTCTTTACACTGCGTCATACCGTGTGGCATCGTTTCGTAATGCACGTACTGCCGCCATCATTCCTCCTGAACGTTTGGCCGGAGCTCGAGTAGGTGCCCTGTGCAGCATTGGCGATCCGGCATATTTTTTGAAGATGCTTTCGCAGCTGGGCATCAGCGTTTCCGATCAGTTTCTGTATCCGGACCATCACGGCTATAGCAATGATGATTATGCCGACATTCGGGCCCTTGCTGCTCGCGTAGACAATGTTGTCACCACGGAAAAAGATATTGCCAAACTTGATACCGGTATGTTACAACTTGACAACCTGATTGTTATGGAAATTGAGCAGGTTATCGAGCCTGCCCGGCGATTTATCGATGAGGTGATTATGCTTGCCGGCCTTCAGTGAAAAAGCGAATTCCGGCATAGAAAATGATAGCTGTTTTGAGGCCTGGTAGATATTCTTAATGCAGGGCAGGGGGCATCACCTTCAGCTGGTGCGCTTAATTTCCGGCCCTGCCAGTAAGATGCCCAAATAGAGCAGATTTGCATGGCTGTATTTTTAATCATTATAAGTCAGGTAAACTAATAGCCGGGGGATTCAGTTTTGAATCCCCCTTTTTTGTATCTCCATGGTGAAATTCATATATATTTTGATCCGGGTTTGGCAATGGAACTTCGGCCTTTAATCGACTATGAAAGTGAACTCAATGCCCAGCAGCTTTCCGTTGTGATGGCGGGGCAGGGGCCGCTGCTGGTTATCGCGGGAGCGGGCTCCGGCAAGACCCGCACGCTCACCTACCGCGTAGCCCGTCTTATCGAAACAGGCATCGATCCACACCGCATCCTTCTTCTGACATTCACCAACAAGGCAGCCCGTGAAATGCTGCATCGCGTGGAAATGATTGCGCCCTCCAATGCCACGCGCATCTGGGGCGGTACGTTTCATCATATCGCAAATCGCATTCTGCGCGTGCATGGGGAGCGGGTGGGGCTTGCATCGAATTTTACCATTCTTGACCAGTCCGATGCCTACAGCATTCTTGATGGAACTATGCTGGAGCTCGGGTATAAGAAAAAAGACGGTGTCATCCCGCAGGGATCTGTGCTGTTTAATGTTTTGAGTCTTGCGCGCAATACGCGAACAGAGATCGAGCAGGTGCTGCAGGATCGCTACCCGTTTTTTCTTGAGTACGCCCAGGAGATTGAAAAGATTCAGAGCTGTTACACGCAGCGCAAGCGGCGGCAGAATCTTGCAGACTTTGATGATCTTCTGTGCCTGTGGCTGGAACTTATGGAAAGCAATGAAACATTAAGAAATTTCTATGCCGACCGCTTCGAGCATATGCTTGTCGATGAGTACCAAGACACCAATCGGCTGCAGGCCGATCTCATCGACAGGCTTGCCGCCCGGCACCGCAACCTCATGGTCGTCGGCGACGACTCACAGAGCATTTACTCGTTTCGCGGCGCAAACTTTGAAAACATCATGGCATTTCCTGAGCGCTATCCCGATGCCCGCATCATCAAACTGGAGTACAACTACCGCTCAACCCCCGAGATACTGGGGCTGGCAAATGAAAGCATTCTGCTCAATGCCCGCCAGTTTCGCAAGGTTTTGCAGCCCATGCGGCTTCAGGGAGCGGAGCCGCAGTGTGTGCGGCCCGGCGATGTGTATGAACAGGCGCAGTTTGTCGCCACCACGATAAATGAGCTTATCTACAACGGCACGCCGCCCGGCGAGATCGCCGTACTGTATCGTGCGCACTATCACTCCATGGAGCTGCAGATGGAGCTGACCCGCAGACTGGTGCCCTTTGAGGTGCGCTCCGGGTTGCGGTTTTTCGAGCAGGCACATATCAAAGACATCGTGTCCTATCTCAAGGTGCTCGTGAACCCGCATGATGAGGCTGCCTGGAAGCGCATTCTGCAGATGCTGCCTGGCATCGGCGCAAAGACTTCCGACAAGATGTACAGCCGCATGCTGGCTTCAGCAGATCCGCTTGAGGCCTGCATTGATGCAAAAATGGAGGCTATTGTACCTAAAGGCGCACGGCCTTACTGGGGCGGACTGCAGCAGGTTCTATCCGAGCTTTCACAGACCGGCTCCGTAGTCTCGCCTGCAGCACTTATCAAGACCACGCTTGAAGGCGGTTATCGGGATTTTATGCGCTCCAAATATATTGATGCCGACAACCGGATCGACGACATTGAGCAGTTCCTTTCTTTTGCCTTGCAGTACGAGTCTCTGGCGGATTTTTTAAGCGAGCTTGCGCTTATGACCAGCACTGAAACAGAAGACATGCAGTCGGGCGCCATACCGGCTGAAACAGTCAAGCTTTCAACGATTCACCAGGCCAAGGGGCTTGAGTGGTCAGTTGTTTTTATTATTTGGCTTGTCGAGGGCCGCTTCCCTAACTCCAATAATTTTACAAGCTTAGATGATGAGGAAGAAGAGCGCAGGCTTTTTTATGTTGCTGTTACGCGCGGCAAAGACCAGCTCTATCTGTGCAGTCCCCGGCGGCAAAAGGAGACCACAGGGTATATTTCCGCACTGAAGCCGTCGCGCTTTCTTCGGGAACTGCCCGATACCTGCTACCGGCAGGTTGGCGCCTCTGATTATTATGAATTTTAATGGAAGCCATGTATACGGGAAAAATAATCAGATTTTTTGAGCACCGCAGGCTTGTGGCTGCGGTTTGTCTGGAGCAGGCCGGGGAGCGCATGCGCCTGCTGTGCACCGATGGCAGTGATCTTCTCGTGTCCACGGCGCGTATTGTTCATGCATCACGTGAGGTAGTGGACGTCGCAGCGCCTCAAGAAAGCCTTCTTAATCTGCTGCGAAACAACATGGCCGAACAGGAAGTGCTGGCTGCCCAAATCGACCCCAACAGGCTATGGGATATGGTTGCAGCACCGGGCGTTTATTACGAAGTTGCTTTTCTTGCCCGAGCCTCTTTTGGAGATAGTGCAACATCTGCCCATGAGGCCGCCGTGCTTGCGGCACTGGTTGAGGACCATGTTTATTTTAAGCTTCATGACCACGTGTTTCTGACCCACACTCCGCAACAGGTTCAGGAGCAGCAGCAGAAGAAGGTCCGTGAGCTTGAGCGCCAACAGTTTACAAGGCAGTCTGTCGGGTGGCTGCAGTCGGTGCTTGCAGGCCGGGATGCAGCCTTTGAGGAGGGCGCTGCCTGTATTGAACTGCTTAAGGACTATGCGGCACTGGGCCGGCTATCACCGGCATGGAGCCGAAACCGTGAAATATTTCTGGCCGCGGGCATAACAGATGAGCGCAGCTGCTTTAATATTCTGGTGCGCCTTGGCGTTTTTGATCCTGATGAAAATATTCTCCTGCGGCGTCATAGCATACCGCAGCAGTGGCCTGCCGAGGTTAACCGCCAGGTTGAGGCTCTTGGCGCAGGTGCTATCTGCAGCGCAGTTAATGATCCCGGCCGGGAGGATTTGACGCAGCTGTATGTGTGCTCCATTGATGAGGCCTTCACCCGGGATGTGGACGATGCCATAAGCTTTCGCTTCGATGAGACCTCGGTTGAGCTCGGTATCCATATAACAGATGTGTCGGCTTTTGTTGAACCATTAACCCCGATTGACGCCGAGGCTGCGCACAGGGGCGCTTCGCTGTATCTGCCGGAAGCTAAAATACCCATGCTCCCGCCGACACTGTCGGAAAATATTTCAAGCTTCAGGGTCGGTGAGCGCAATCCTGCAGTGAGCTTCATGGTGCGGATAGGACTTCAGGGCGAGATCGTAGAGTATCGTATTGTGCGCAGCGTCGTGCGCATAGCCGAGCGTCTGACCTATAACGAGGTAGACGCAGATATTAAGTGCGATTCTGATATGGCGCGGCTGTACCGCTTTGCCGCTACCTTGCGCGCCAGGCGAATCAATGCCGGAGCTGTAAGTTTTCAATTGCCCGAATTGCAACTGCACGTCGGCCGCAGCCATGATATCAGTCTGAAGCTGCGCGACAGGGAAACACCCGGCCAGGTGCTGGTGTCGGAGTTTATGATATTGGCAAACTACTGTGCAGCTCTCTTTTTTTCAGAGAAGGTACAGCCCGGCCTGTTCAGGCGGCAGCCTGAGCCCCGGCAGCGGCTTATCGGAAAAGATGACCCTGCGCTTCTTGATATGTTTCTCCAGCGCCGCGCCATGAGCAGGGTCGAGATCACAACGACGCCGGGTCCTCACGCCAGCCTTGGCCTTGCCTTCTACATTTCTATAACCTCACCGCTGCGCAAATATTTAGATCTGGTCATGCAGCGGCAACTGGTAAGCCTGCTGAGGGGCGGGCCTGCTGCCTATACTCGCCGTGAGCTGCGTGATATTGTGTTTGCCGTGCAGCCGGTTTTGACTCGTCTGAGTTTGGTGGAATATGAGCGCAGGCGCTACTGGATTCTAAAAGCTATGAAAAGCCATGCGGGCACTATTCTTAACGCACTGGTGCTTGAGCGCAGCCATGGACAGTATGACCTGCTGCTTCCTGATTTTATGCTGGATGTGCATGTGAAAGAGAAGGATTGCGGCATTCTTGTACCGGGCAGTACGGTGCCTGTCCGGATTGAAAGCGTTGATCCATTTGGTGGAAGGCTGGCATTAAAAATTTGTTGCTAGTCAGGTAACCAGGGTTCAGGGAAGAGCTTTTTTTATCAAAGTATTATCACTGCTGAACCCTGTGCAGTTACCTGCTTTCCGATAATAACCCGTATCGTCATCAGCATTATTCTGACAATAGTTTTCTATTTTTTTTACAAATGAGTTTTTATGAAAATACGCATTCTTGCCGTAGGGCGAAAAGGCGCCGGCTGGGTGGCCGATGCCGAGAAGGATTACCTGAAACGGCTCAGGCCTTTCGCCGAAATGTCCTGCGAACTTGTCGCGCCTGAAGACGAGCATAGCCTTGGCGAGAAAGCCTGCGCAGAGCTTGAAAGCGCAAAACTGCTGGGCAAATGCCGGACTGGCGACTGCATCATTGCATGCGACCGGCGTGGCAAATCATGCACATCGGAACAGCTTGCCAAAGAGCTGCGCAACTTTCAGGACAGAGGCGCCAAAATCCGTTTTGTCATCGGAGGGAGCCACGGCCTAACGGAGGAACTGCTTGGGCATGCACGGCTTGTTTTTTCATTTTCACATCTCACATTTCCCCATGAGCTTTTCCGGGTGATGCTGCTTGAGCAAATATACCGCGCCTTTACCATCATAACCGGTAAAAAGTATCATAAATAACGGCTTGACCCGGCATTGACGTTTCCGTCATGCCTTGTGGAGCAAGCCAAACTTGTCGTGTATTGAGATGGCTGCTTTTTTTTTAGCGTTTATTTTCAAAATATTTAACCGGTTTTTAAAAATCGTCTTCCTGATAGAATGTCTATTGTGTGTGAATAATTGCATATTGGTACACTTGGGTCTTTGTCATTAGTGTCTCAAGAGACATATTGAATGACGGGCTGTATAACGTTATTGCTCAAAATTGTTATAAATAATTAATAAAAATTTATTTAAAAAAAAGTATTTTTTGGTTCGATATTTGCAAAAATAAGATGGAGTTTTTTCAAAAATTTTGTATAGTTTGAAGAAATTTATATTTCTGGATTTTGAATAAGCATTCAGCACGCTTATTTCATTTTGCCATTAGCTGGTTGACCACTCATATTAAACAGCACCTTTCCATCTAAATAAAGGAGCGCATACATGCAGAAAAAAGTGAATAGCATAACAGTTTTCACCATGTTTTGTCTGGCTGTCGTGCTGAGCTGTGTTGCGTATTGCACCGGCAATGCACTTGCACTGGCCAGCTACAGCATAGCAGGCACTGTTGAAGACTGCTGCGGCCATAAGCTTGCTGGCATACAGGTAAATCTCTATGACCAGCATGAAAAACTTGAAAAATCAACCTTTACCGACGCCAGCGGCCATTACCTGTTTGATATCACGGCAAGAATGGCTGAACTTCAGGAAGAAGGGCAAACAAAAGGCGTTTTCAAGCTGGAGTTTGTTGACCTTAACAGAAGTCCTCTTCGCTATATTACAGAGTGGTATGACGACAAGTATACTTTTCATGATGCCGACCGGTTTTCGGTGTCGGATGCAGAGCCCGATGTTGTGAAAAATATCAAACTGCTTGTGGGCGGCTCCATAGAAGGCCGGGTGACCGATGCCGAGGGTAAGGGAATCGCACAGGTTCAGGTATCGGCTGAAAGCCTGTATGGAAGCGTCTATTATGCAGACACCTATGATAACGGGACATATACAGTGGCTGGTCTGCCCGTAGCCGCTTACAGGGTTTTTTTCGACGGCTTTTATTCTGAGGGCAATTTCGCCTGGGAATGGTTCGATAACACGGCATCAAAGGCGGCGGCTCAGACCCTGCTTATAGAATCCTACGGCCAGGAAATTAACAACATCGATGCACGTCTTGCAGCCGCGGGAAGCATTTCTGGCTGGGTAACAAATCCTGATGGCAATCGCCTGCCCGGTATCGGCGTTCGGCTGTATGCAACCGATGGCGCATATGATGAGCCCATCGATACGGACATTACCAAAGACAACGGAACCTACACGTTTAATTTCCTGCTGCCCGGTAAGTATAAAATATATTTTGAGCCCAAAGACGGGGCCGCGCAATTTGCGGGAGAATGGTATAACAACAAAAACTCTTTTGCCTCGGCCGACAATGTAACGGTGTCGGCAGGTCAGGAAACACAGTCCATCAATGCTCAGCTTGCCTTGTCCGGAACTATAACGGGTAAAGTGTGGAGTTTCTGGCGCCGTGGTGTGCCGGATACGGAGGTTGTGGTGTATGATGCTAATGCCCCCACTTTCGGGCCGGAAGCAGCTGTTGTGCTTGTCGATAGTGTCGTGACTGCCGATAATGGCACATATATAATACGAGGCCTGTCCCGGGGTAATTACAAACTCTATTTTGATGCCTATGCAGCCGGCTACGACTCGGAGTGGTATAGAAACAGGAAGGATTTTAAGGCGGCGGCCAAGATCGTGGTCGGGCCGGGCAAAACGGTAAAAAGAATCAATGCCGCGCTGAACCGCGGCAAGATCGGATTTCCTTTCCCCGGACTTGGGTACTGTCCTGCCATTAAGGCTCTTGACAATAACGTGCAGCAGCTCTCTGTTCTGCGGCTGTTCAGAGACACAGTTCTGTCTCAAACAGACAGGGGCCGGGAATATGTGCAGCTTTATTATACGTATGGGCAGGAGATTTCGCATCTTCTGGATGCCGACAACGGGCTGAAGTTCAAAGTTGCTGCAGTGCTTGTTGAGTCGCTGCCCGTTTTTAACAAACTTCTGGTTGGCGGCACTGATGTTGAGCTGCCGGAGCATTTGGCTCTTGCAATTAAAATTATCGCTGATGACATTGGCGCCAAGGCTGGAGCAGATATGCGTAGTGCTCTTGCAACTGTTTTATCCGATCTGCAGGACGATGCCGTGCTCAGACAGCTGGGGCTAAAAAAACAGGTGAAGTAGCTTGAGCGAGCCTCTGGGCACTTGCAATAAACAGGCCATGTCTATAACGGCTTTATCATATGCAGGTATACCGCCTGTGGTGGAGCCGTTTTTATTTATTGCAAATCGCCAGTCCGTTAAGGTGCGGTGGCAGCTTATTTAACCTGTTGAAAAATTTACAATCAGTGGCTATATAGAACTTAATATCCATGAACTAAAGTCTCTTCCAGCTCCGGGGCTGCAAGAGATTTTTCTTTTTTCAATGCCCGGCTCAGACTTAAGCATTGTGTCGGCACGTTAACTCGTTGCAATGCAAACCGCATATTCCAGGTGCTGTTTTAAAGGTGGATATGATGGCGGGTTGTAATGTTATTAAAGCCGATGAGATTGTGAAGTCTGAAAATGGATTTCTGGCCTTTGCTGAATCATTTTCCGATCCGATTATTGTCGTTTCCGAGCCGGGAAGAGTAGCTTATTGCAATAGAGCTTGCCTGAACCTGTTGGGATATTCCTATGATGAACTGCTTGATACCCCTGTAGACTCGTTGTTTTCATATTCTAATATCGAGGACTGCCGTGCGGTTGAGAACAAAAACCCTGTTGAACCTCATGAGCAGTATACCCTGATACTGAATGCCTGCTTTGTCCATAAAAACCGCACGTTGCTGCCCGCTGAAGTAACTATTAGTCCGGTGCATATTGGAGAAAGATCACTGAGGGCCATGGTATGCCGTTTTGCAACACGGCCCAATGCTGTTGATGATATTGCCATTTCGTCAGAAGCTTCAGCTCAGACCTGCGCGCTGGTTAGCCAGCGTCTTATCGGAACCAGCAGTGCAATATGCCGTGTGCGTCATATGATCGGGCTGGTTGCAAAAACTGACAGCAGCGTTCTGATAACAGGTGAAAGCGGATCGGGCAAGGAGCTTGTGGCCGAATCGCTGCACGCGGCAAGCCCACGTGCCGACCGTCCCATGGTCAAGCTGAACTGTTCAGCTCTGCCTGAAACGCTTCTTGAAAGCGAACTGTTCGGCCATGTGAAAGGCTCCTTTACCGGCGCCATCAAAGACACTGCAGGCCGGTTTGAAATCGCCCATGGGGGTACCCTGTTTCTTGATGAGATAGGTGACGTAGCACCTGCCATACAGGTGAAGCTGCTGCGTGTTCTGGAGAGTCATGAGTTTAACCGAATCGGTGAATCAAAGCCCATCAAGGTCGATGTACGCATTATTGCCGCTACGAATCAGGATTTGCCAGTCTTCATTATGCAGCGGCATTTTCGCGAGGACCTCTATTATCGCTTGAAGGTTATAGAGATACAGGTGCCGCCGCTTCGCGAGCGCGTTGAGGATATCCCCATGCTTGTTAGCTACTTTTTGAATCAGCTCAACCGGAAGCTGAATAAATCAGTGCTTGCTGTTTCAGACGAGGTCATTAAATTTTTTTCAGCTTACAGCTGGCCGGGCAATGTCCGTGAAATGGCCCATGCCCTCGAGCATGCCAGTATTGTTTGCCAGAATGGACTTATAGGCCTGCATCATTTGCCCCCGGAGCTGCAAAAGAGCAGGGTTATGGCCAGCATTTTGCCAGGGCAGAATTATTCAAATGATGCCGAACAGCTGTGCGATGCTCTTGCCAAAACAGGGGGAAATAAGGCCAGGGCGGCCCGTCTTCTGGGCATTGACCGAAAAACGCTTTATCGGCATATAAGAAAATACTATACGTTATTATGTTTATAAAAAAAGAATTTCCTTAACTTTTTTTAACTGATAACAACACGGCTTCTCCTCGTTATCTGTGCATCCTGCTTACAGCATATCATACCCCACCACAACTGTTGCACCACACTTGTGGGGCAGTGCTACAATTTATAACTATCCTGTTGAGGTTAAAACCATCAATGTGTGTTTTGGCTTATTTCCTAACCGGTTACTGCTGCTCTCTAAGAGTCTAATAAAACTGAATTAATAGCTATGTCTGCCCGGGTTGGTTCGCCGATGGATTTATTTTTTTACTGGAATCCGGCAACGGTATGTTTTTTGTAATACTGTTTTACTAGCTGCTGCATGTGTTGCAGCGGTAAACGGTTTTACAAAAAGGAGGTTTAATATGAATTTACATTCGACAATGACGCTTCCTCATGTGCTGCCGCATCCTTTTTCGGCTCTGCAAAAAAGTCTGGGTGATCATGCAGCTTTTTTTGAAGAAGCTTGTGAAGCATTCTTGGTGGCAGCGGTGATAAGCTTTTTTATTGCAGTTGCTACAGGGTGGGGCGTGAATGTATTCTTTTTTCAAGAGATACCCCAAGTTGTTTTTAATAGCGAAATGGATGGAGGCTTATTCAGTGGAGGGATACCAATTAACTTTGAACGTTAGTTACACGATCCGCCATGATTGTTTATAAATAATCATAATTAGTTAAAAAGGAAAAATTACTATGAATGATGTTTCTGCAATTGCAGTCACGCATTTGTAGGGGAATCCGTTTGGCGGTTTAATAAAAATACGAAAATATCATCTTTCGAGAAGACGTTGAAATTTTATGCTGGCGGCGGTCCTAATAGGTTCCGCCGCCGTGCTTTTAAGCAGGGTGCCGGATATGTGCATTTTAGCTGTTTTTATTGGTCGTCTTTTCGACGGCACGATAGCAAACAGATGTTTTTTTAGTAACCTGTTAGCTGCCTGGTTTTAGGCAATACAGCATTGAACCGGGGGATCGTTTTATGCAGATTCAGGCAAGGGCTTATGAAAAAAGGCAGGCAACAAGGTATGCTCTGAACATGTCAGCCGTGGCAGAAGTGGGATGGCGTGAGGGGCTGCATACGCAATTAAAAAATGTGAGCATAAGCGGCGCCTATTTTACTTCAGATGTGCCAGTTAAAAAAGGCGAAATAATGTCGGTTAAATGTATCGCCGGCTTTCCATGCCTTATCTCCGGCATAGTTCTGCCCCGATTGCAAGGTACGGTTGTGCGCACAGATGCAGGTGGCTTTGCCGTATTGCTGAAAAGCGGCCGCATCATGCATTTTGCAATGCTGGGGCAGTTTTGCAGCGTACTGCTGAACAGACCGCTGTCTTGTGCTGCGCCGTGGGGAGGAGAATAAACCTGCATGTGACGTTGTCTTCCGTGATTGAGTCAATAGCAGAAGTTTTTTCTGATTTAGTTTTTTGTATGCCGATACAATGATGCGCCAATAATAAATGCAGCGTTTGCATCCAGCCGATTTTGCATGCCAGGAAACGTGCTTCGTGCTATATATGCAGCCTATGAAAGTGCTGCTTTTTTCTCTTTCAATGCCTGAGCTTATTATGCCAACTTTGCCCCTTGGGGTTGTCTGCGTTGCAACGGCTGCGCAGAGAGATGGCCATGAGGTTCAGATTCTGGAAATTGCGCTCGGCAGCGATGCCGGTCAGGAGTCGGCAGAGGCGATTACGGCTTTTGCCCCTGACGCCATCGGACTTTCGGTGCGCAATATTGACGACCAGACCATGCGGGGTACGCATTTTTTGCTCGAACCGCTTAAGGCGATTGTTGCGAGTTGCCGCAGGATCTCAAAGGCACCTATTATCCTTGGCGGGGCCGGGTACAGCATGTATCCGGAGCTACTGCTTGAGTGGCTTAATGCCGATATAGGCATTAAAGGCGATGGCGAGGCCGCGCTACCAGCAGTGCTTGATCATCTGCGCATGGGCGTGGATGTGGCCATGATCAAGGGGGTATATGTAAAGGGCCGCTCGCCTTTTAAAAAAATCTGTTCCATCCTCGATCTAAACAAATTGTCCCAGCCCGACCCGGTGCTCTGGCCCTGCCCGATTGAGGGGCGGCAGGGGGTATGGCTGCCGTTTCAGACGCGCAGAGGCTGCCCCCTTGCCTGCAGCTACTGCTCAACATCAAGCATCGAAGGTACGGCTCTTCGCAAGCGCGACCCAAAGTCTGTTGCGAAGCATATTTCCCACCATGCGGAAGCAGGATTTAAGCGCTTCTACTGCACCGACAACACTTTTAACCTACCCGCAGATTATGCACGCGCACTGTGCCAGGCATTTATCGATGCAGAGTTGGCTGTCAGCTGGACATGCATTGTTTATCCTTACAAAATTGATGAAGGACTGGTTTCGGACATGGCCCTGGCAGGCTGTATCGAGGTGGCCCTGGGGTTTGAAAGCGGAAGTCCGGCCATTCTTAAAAACATGCGCAAGCGATTTTCACTTGATAATGTGAGGCAGGCGGCAGGGCTTTTCAAAAAATACGGCATCGGGCTCAACGGCTACCTGCTGCTTGGCGGGCCCGGCGAAACGCGTGAAACAGTGCTCGAAAGCCTTTCATTTGCCGACTCTCTGCCCCTTGATTTCTTAAAGCTTACCACAGGCATCCGTATTTACCCCGATACCGAACTTGCCCGCATCGCCACAGCCGAGGGTGTCATAGCGGCAGACGATGATCTATTGTTGCCGCGTTTCTACCTTGCAGAAGGTCTTGATGGTTGGCTGCAGGATGAGATTACCCGCTGGGCCGCCACCCGGCCGCATTGGCAGGGGTAGTGCGGGGCAGAGTTTCAGTGTGAATGTATCTGCGACGAACTATCCTGTAATATCTTGAAATAGGAGATATTTTTCAAAAAAAAGGGTATACTTAAAATGAATAGTCTTTTTTATGGTTGTTTTAACAAAATGGGTGGCTTTTACCTTAGCAAATAAAGCCTTTTTCTCAGGAGATACTAATATGAATGAAACTGATCGCGCTATTCTTTCTCTTTTTACGGCAAGGGTTCGGCAGCTTTTTTCCACCGCCGAGGTGACAGCCTTTGGTTCGCGTACTCGGGGTACGGCAGCGCCTGATTCAGACCTTGATGTGTGCGTCGTGCTGGAAAAACTTGACGATGACAATGATCAGATGATTATGGATATTGCCTGGGAAGTTGGCTTTGAACATGATGTGGTCATATCAACGGTTACCTATGCGCGCAACGAATTTGAGCATGGCCCGGTTTCGGAAAGCCCGCTTATCAAAACAATTTTACACGACGGCATAGCGGCATGAAGGACGCTTTGAGAACACTGGCAAACTTCAGGCTTGAGCAGGCTCAAGAATCTCTTGAGGCTGCTCAAATTCTATTCGACTCCGAGAAATACCGGCCTTCAGTCAACAGGGCGTACTATGCAATGTTTTACTCTGTTCTTGCGCTCCTTGCACTGGAAGGAAAAGGCTCATCCAAACATTCCGGAATCATATCTCAGTTTGATCGTCTCTATATAAAAAATGGAGTTTTTGAGAAAGAAACATCAAAATGGCTTCATGAGGCTTTTGATTTGCGACAACGATCCGACTATCAGGAAATGTTTCTCATAACTCCGGAAAGAGCACGAAGAGTGCTTGAAAATGCAGCTACATTTATTAAAACAATAAGATCGGAGATTTTAAAGCCCGACAGTAGTAGCGGTATGTCCGCTTCGAAGGGTTGCACTCCCTCCAAGGCCAGAGAAGAGTAACGTGTTCCGTTTTGTTTTTGTAGGGGCGAGGTTCTCTTGCCCTAGTTTTTACCCTGACCCCTGACCCCTGAACCCTGTTATTTATAAATTTGACACCCAAGTTGCTATAGTGTTAATGCTTGTATGTCAATTCAAAGAAGGGCGGAAAAGAATGTCTTTCAACTACATAGCCAGGAGCCAGGAGCCAGGAGCCAGGAGCCAGGAGCCAGGAGCCAGGAGCTTATTCTCCATCTTTTAAATACCAGCGTTTACAAAACTACATATAGCACCACTCAAGGCATGCCTTTAATCGGGCATGCCTTTTTTTCTGTCACTCCGGCTTGACCGGAGTCTTTCCCAGGAATGATGTCCAGCAGTAGAAGGATTCCGGACTTTGCCGGAATGACAAAATAAGAACTTTTTTTGATATCCTGAACACAAAACACACAAGGAGGATAACAATGCGGAAACGAAAATGGTTGAATCTATGGTCTTTTGTCACAGTATGCGCCCTGTTGATATGCGCCTCTGCTGCCTTTGCCGGTCCGGTTCCTGATACGGGCGACCCCAGCGAGCGAACCTGCAACCCTTATTCTTATACCGATCTCGGCAACGGCATTATCAAGGACAATGTTACCGGCCTTATGTGGCAGAAGGCAACAGCCACGGGCACATATACCTGGCAGCAGGCAGTTGATTACTGCAATAATCTCAGCCTCGGCGGCTATACCGACTGGTATCTGCCTACAATATTGGAATTATCGACCCTTGTGTACAGCAGTATTTTATTACACAGCCCCACTATCAATACGACCTATTTCCCAGACACTGGGCAGTCCTATTACTGGTCGTCTACTACGCTCGCAGACAGTACTGGCCACGCGTGGGGCGTGTACTTCTACTACGGCAGCGTCATCAACGACAGTAAGACAGACTACAATTACGTTCGCGCCGTGCGTGCAGGACAGTGATTGGTGCTTTGATTGTTTGGTTATAGGGGCCATGGATCAGTTTTCAGGGATTAATAAAATAAAATTGATTCCCTCTCATCTTTCTCAACCTGACACAGTTGAAAGTAATCTGGATTTAAGGAGGAAAGCGCATGAAGAAAAGTCTATTCTGTTTATGTATGTCTGTTGTGTTTTGGCATGGGTATGCCTGCGCTGGCTATGTTGATAATAATAACGGCACCATAACCGATACCAGTACGGGTCTCATGTGGGAAAAGTCAACAGGGCTTACCACCTATACCTGGGCGCAAGCAATGGCCTATTGCGAAAATCTGACCCTTGGGGGGCAGAGCGACTGGCGGCTGCCAACCAGAAACGAGTTGCAGTCGATTGTTGATTATAATAACTATAACCCATCAATCAGCATCTCCTTTTTCCCGGACACGGTGGCGTCCGTTTACTGGTCGTCTACTCCGCTCGCATACAATACTAGCAGCGCGTGGATCGTGAACTTCAACTACGGCTACGTCTACTTCGACGATAAGACATACTACAATGACGTTCGCGCCGTGCGTGCAGGACAGTGTGGGTCATTTGGTTCTTCGACCACAACCACGACTCCGGGTGGTACAACCACAACGACGACACCAGGCAAGAAGTGCCCGATCGCCAAGGCTCTTGGAGACAATGATCCGAATGTTGAGCAACTGCGCGATTTTCGCGACGGCAAACTAGCGCAAAGCACTGTAGGCCGTAAGGTAATTCAAATCTATTACAACAATGCCGACAGCATCAATGCTGCCCTTGAAAATAGTCCTGTTTTGCAGGCAACAGCGCGCAGGGTGCTTGAAGTAATTGCGCCGATGGTGGGGGGGAAGGAATAGTGATCAGGGTGCGGGGGCCAGGGATCAGTGTGGGGTCTGATAAAGAAAATAGGGATCTAAACCTGAATTAATGCATTATTTGTCAATATAGGGAACGAATGAAAGCGTAGGGAACGGTCGCGACCGTTCCCTGCAATTTTTTTTAAGCGGTGGTGTCATCTAAAGGTATAAACGGCACAAGGGCTATGCCCGGCAGGGCCATGGCAACAACGATTATGAAGAAGTTTACATACCCCACGGAATGTTGAACCATGCCGCTTATCATGCCCGGCAGCATCATCCCCAGGGCCATGAAACCTGTGGAGATGGCAAAATGCGAGGTCTTGTACGGGTCCCGGGCATTGTACATCATGAAAACCGCCATGGCAGTAAACCCAAGGCCGTAACAGAATTGTTCAACACCCACCATGAGATACACTGCGGCAAGAGGCGGACGGGCCATAGCCATATACACATACAGCAGATGCGGAACATTCAGGATGATTGCCATCGGCCAGATAATGCGCCTTAAGCCCAGCCGTGCAATCAGCCAGCCGCCAAGAATGCCGCCGACTGAAAGGCTTATGATGCCCACTGTTCCATAAACAATCCCTACGGTTTCAGTATTGAGACCCAGGCCTCCGGCATCGATGCTGTCAAGCAGAAAAGGTGCGGCCATCTTAATGAGCATTGCCTCGCCGAAACGGTACAGGAGAATGAATCCAATAACCGGCAAAATTTTTGGCTGGCGGAAATATGTTATGAAAGCATCTGTAAATTTTGTATTGCTGCCAGAGCCTGCCACGCCGGGTAGGTCAGATGCAGGCCGGGGCAGATACTTGCGGTGAAAAAGTGTCAGCGCAAAGCATACCAGCCCGGCCGCAGCAAGCACAGTAGCCCAGCTGAGCGGTATGTTGCCGGTTTGTGATTCGATAACACCTGCCAGCACCACCAGCAAACCCGATCCGAACACCAGCGACAGGCGGTAGCAGGCCGACCGCACACCAAGAAAAAAGGCCTGGCGTGTAGTGTCAAGCGCCAGCATGTAGTAGCCATCGGTGGCGACGTCATTAGTGGCTGAGGCAAATGCTATGATTATGAAAATAGCAAGCGATGCTGTGACAAAATATTGTGTGGGCACCGATGCCGCAAGCAGAACAAACAGAAGGCACATCATGGTCTGAGCTTCTACGATCCAGGTTCGCCTGGTTTTGTAGATATCGATAAAAGGGCTCCATGCCATTTTTAAAAACCAGGGCAGATACAGAATGCTGGTAAGGCCGATAAACTCATTAGAAAGTCCCATTCTCTTGTACATGATGACAGATAGTGTATTGACGATCACATAGGGCAGGCCTTCAGTGAAATAAAGCGTCGGCACATAGAACCATGGATTGCGGGAGCCTTTTGTCATAGAAGTCTTTCTTTAAATCGATGGAATGCATCACAGTGATGCAAAGAACAGAGAGAATGAAAAAGGCAGTGTTTGTCGGGATCCGGTGCAAACACAGCGTTTCCTTGGAAACTTATCACATTTCAGGTATGAGAAAAAGTTGATATTCCGCCCCAACTGTACTAAAAATGTTAAATGCGTCAGTAGCGACGCGTGCATGCGCGCAGTTTTTTTCAAGCAGCGAATGTCTGATGTCAATTTTGGAGGAAATGCTTGTATGCGAAAATCACCCATTGCTGGATCATGGTATCCCGGAAACAGTGCAGAGCTGACAAAGCTTGTCACTGAGCTGCTTGATGACGCTCAGCTGCCGGAGCTCAAGGGCAGGCCCTATGGCTTGATTTCTCCCCATGCGGGCATTCAGTTTTCCGGCAGCGCTGCGGCCTGTGCCTACAAAGCACTGCAGGGCTTGACGGTGAAGCGCGTGATTCTTATGGGACCATCTCATTATACCTGTATGTACGGCATGGCGGTCTCGGGGGTTGATGCCTATGAAACGCCGCTGGGGAAGGTGCGCGTTGACCGGAAAATATGCGATGCCCTTGCCCGTCAGCCCTTGTTTCAGGGGCCTGTACAGGCGGAGATGCCTGAGCATTCTCTAGAGATGCAGCTGCCGTTTCTGCAGATTGTTCTGGGGGAATTCGAGCTTGTCCCCCTTGTGGTTGGCGAGCTTGGCAGACATGATTATGCAGTGGCTGCCGCCGAGCTCAAGAAGTATGTGAATGAGGAGACCGTGGTTGTGGTAAGCTCTGATTTCACGCATTACGGGCCGCGCTTCGGGTATGTTCCGTTTTCCGACAAGCTGAAGCAGAATCTGGCAAAGCTCGATGGAGACGCAATAAAGAAAATTATCGCCCGAGATGCCAGCGGCTTTCTACGCTACGTGGATGAGACCGGCGCCACCATCTGCGGCAGCCGACCCATCGGCGTGCTGCTTCAGATGCTGCCTTCGGAAGCCCGGGGAACAAAGCTTATATATTATACCTCGGGTGATCTGCTGAAGGATTATGCCGACTCGGTCAGTTATGCCTCGATCATTTTCACCGTATCGCAAAACAACCAATAATGCCCTGGATGATTATTAAAAAGGAGGAATAGGGCTATGCCCGGTTCCTCCTTTTTTAATTTATTTAACATTCCCCCCTCACTTATTACCAGACTACCCTTTCTAGAGTGAATACGCCATTTAAACCGTCTCCATTGCCCATAATATGCATTCTACCTTTTACTGTGTCGGCGAAACACCGATGATTTAACAATGCCCCATGTTGAATGTCAGGCTCGGCTTTCGTTTCTTAATCCGAACAGCACTAGTTTTTGGATTTACCGGCAGGACTGCCGCGGTGCATCAAGATCAAGGTTCTTTTTGAGCCAGTCGAAATTCATGGCATTGGCCTCGGGACAGAACTCGGATATCTGCAGGTCATACTCAACGCCAAATACTGCTTTCCCGGCCTGAACAAAAGGCACAAGCGTATCGCATTCATTATACTGAAAGCACTGCTCGTTGAGCGCCCAGTCGAAATCATCAACAAGAGAGGTCACCTGATCGATATCATTTTTCAGGCCGACCGAAAGATTGCGGCTATGGGCCTGCCCTGACAGCCATGTGTTGAATGTAATCTGATCTGCTGCCGTGAGCGGAAATCCGCTGTCATTGGTGTAGGCATCAACATTATCAGGCTCCACGCCGTCGCAGCCCTTGTTCACGGCCATATCAAGACGCGTTTCAATAAGGGGCCCCAGCACATCAAGCTGCCGTATGTCCAGCCACTTTTCATCTGGCCAGCCTTCAAGCACTTTGCCCTTTAAGGATTCGGGGTACTGTCCGGCATCGGGCCGCCAGTTTTCCCAGCTGCCCGCAGAAAAATAACAAATGACTATGCGCCCATCATTATGCAGCTGATCTATGAGACTTTGTGAGCTTTCAAACAGGTCGATATCATACATATCAACATCAAATGAGGTGTTAATTGTTCCGGTAAGCTGCCACTGCCAGCTGGTGCCGGGGCTTGGTTTCCAGACTGTTACCGGAGGACTTGAGCAGCTGTCGATGATGCCGTCGCAGTCATTGTCCCTGCTGTCATCACACACCTCGATGGCTCCCGGGTGAACTTCGGGTTCTGTGTCATCACAGTCAACCGATGGTCCTGCAAGCTTGCAGGTGTTGTAATAGTCTGCACCCGGCTTCAGCAGCGCGCATACCTTGATGCCGTCAGAGTAGCCGTCGCCATCGGAATCCCTGTACCATGGCCGCTGCAATCCTGGGCAGGTTTGGCTGTCATCGCAGGGGTCCTTGCACCCCACGGCACAGCATACCATCATGGCGGCCAGTAGGGCATGTGCACACCATCTTCCGGAAAATATATTCAGGGATCTCATTTTCTGATAGCTTTCTTGGTGGGTGGAATGGCCACCCTTGCTTGACTTTAGGGTGATTTTAAGCGTATTCCTTTGCATCTCAAGTACATACTATAGCACAATGCTTTTTCAGCTTATTTTATATTTTACAGATCAACGATAAAAAGGTAAATAGGAGACTGATAATGCAGGACGACTTTTAAAGTATGCCTTACTGACATAATTATTAAATAGTGGAGCCATGATTTTTTGAAAGGACGGTGACGTGAAAATATTTATTTCTAAAGCGGCAATATCAACTTTCTGCCTGCTGGCCCTGTGCATATGCCTTGGTTGTGCTGCTCAGACATCATATCAGCAGCCGAAAGAAACACCTCTTGCACAGCCTTTTTTGCGCGTTGGTGTATGCGCAAATGCTCCACCGGTCATTTTCAAACAGGGTGCAAGCTATGCAGGTATCGAAGCCGAGCTTGCTAAAGAGCTTGCTTCCCATCTCGGCATGCAGGTGCGGTTTATTGACTGCGCATGGGACAATCTCATTACTGATTTGCTTGACGGCAGGATAGACATCATCATGTCGGGCATGACCATAACCAAACAGCGCTCAGTGCGCATCGCTTTCACCGATCCATACATGCAGGCAGGGCAGATGTGCCTTGTGAGGAATGAAGATAAAAGCAGGTTCCCCACGACCGGGACCGTCCAATTTACCACGGTGCGGGTAGGTGCAGAAGAAGGAACGACCGGTGATTTTCTCGTGCAGCGCAATTTAACGCTGGCTAAAAAAGAGTCTTTTTCCAGCCCGGAGAAAGGCGTAAAGGCGCTTATCGATGGGAAGATAGCTCTTTTTGTGAACGATGCCCCGGTCATCTGGTGGCTTGCAGCTACCTATGAAGCCAAGGGCATTACAACGCTGCCCTTCTATCTCACGCAGGAAGATATCGCCTGGGGTGTCCGCAAGGATAACACCATGCTGATTGATTCAGCCAACAGTTTTATTGCCGTCTGGAAGCAGAACGGCCGCCTGAGAGAACTGCTCAACCGCTGGCTGCCCAACGCTTTATAATAATGCACCGGGAGGCATTTCCCGCAACCTTGCAGAAAGGATCTGACCATGAAAATCCGCAAAACATTATACGCACTGTTTTTTGTTGTACTGTTGCTGTCATGCGCAAGCGCACAAAATCAGCCGGCACCTTTTCCGCAGGATACGCAAATGGTGCGCGATGATTGGCCGCGGCAGATTGTGGAAGGCAACGTGACATTTTCGATCAGCCAGCCCCAGGTTGAAACCTGGGAGGGCAATAAGCTGACAGCCCGGTCTGCCGTTGGCGTACAGGCGCAGGGTGAGCAGAAGCAGCGCTATGGCGTTGTCTGGTTTACCGCGCGAACCGAGGTGAATCATGAAACCCGCATGGTGCTGCTGCAGGATTTTGCCGTTATAAAAATTAATTTCAAAGGCATTGCCGATAATGGCCAGAGCTACAGAACAGCCCTTGAGACAACCCTACCGAACCACCCTGTCCAGATCGGACTTGACCGTCTGCAGTCAAGCCTTGAAGTTTCAGATGCCGCCGCTAAGGGCAAAACCGTGCAGGTTAAAAACACGCCGCCCCGGATAATTTTTGAAACCAGGCTTTCCGTGCTGGTGCTTGTCGACGGCAAGCCCGTGCTGCGCGATATTCAGGGTTCCGAGTACAAGCAGGTCATCAATACGGGCGTTCTGCTTCTAGCCGCACCATCAGGCAGCCCCTACTATTTATGGCTCTCCGACCGCTGGGTTCAGGCAGCCACCCTTGACGGGCCATGGACGGCTGGATCCAGTCCGTCCGCGGGCCTTGCCACTGCTAAAAAAGAGCTGACGGAAAGCAAAAAGCCCGATCTGCTTGAAAACGTTTCGCCGGAACTTAAAAAAGCCATGCAGCAGGGCCAGCTTCCGGTCATTTATGTTTCAATCGTTCCCGCACGCCTTATTCAGACTCGGGGAGAACCTCAGCTTGAAGACATTTCCGGTACAGCGCTGCGCTATACGGCAAACACCAATGACATCATACTGTTTGATATGAGCGGGCTCAGATATTTTATTCTCATCGACGGCAGATGGTTTAAGTCCATTTCGCGCAATGGCCCGTGGACTTTTGTGAACGGCAGTGACTTGCCGCCCGACTTTGCAAAAATCCCGCCCGGCAGTCCTGCAGGCCGGGCTTTGTTTGCTGTGCCCGGCACGCCGCAGGCCCGGCAGGCAGTGGTAGCCGCTACAACTCCCCAGACGCAAAACACCAGCAGGTCGACAAGTGCAACGGTCACCTATGATGGTCAGCCGCAGTTTAAACCTATAGAAGGCACCGTGCTTCGGTACGCCGTCAATGCAGCTCTGCCGGTCATTCGCGTTGATGACAAAACCTACTACGCTGTTGTTAAGGGCGTCTGGTTCTGCAGCACCTCGCCGGAAGGCCCCTGGGTAGTGGCAACCAGCGTGCCGCAGATCATCTACACCATTCCCCCGAGCTCTCCCATGCACTATGTGACCTATGTGTATGTGTACGGCTCAACGCCCACTACCGTGTACACCGGCTATACATCCGGCTATAACGGAGCCGTTGTTACATCCGCCAATACCGTGGTGTATACGACCGGCTATGTGTACCCGGGCTGGGCAGGCGCCTACTGGTACCCTTCGTATGACTATTATTACTATGACGATGATTACTACCACATACATGAAACCTATGACGGCAAGTATGTCGAGCGGGGCTATTCTGATTATGGAACATTTACAAAAGTAGGCGATACCACGTTTGCACGTACCGAAGATGGTCATTATGCCACCAGAGACGGAAACCTGTACAAGCGCGAGCTTGGCGGGTGGAAGCAGTATGACTCTGATTCCGGGGATTGGAATTTAACAAATTATTCAAAGGTAAAGGACGTTAAAAAAATTCAGGACCATCGCAATGGCGGCGACGTTCCGCCCAGCGCTCAAACCGGCGGCAAATCCGGAACTTCAGGCGACAACCAGAAACGTCTCGGCAATCGTGCTGACAGCAGCTCCACGGATACTACCCGAGAGCTAGATGATTCGTACCGCGCGCGCACTGAAGGCGAGCGGCGCGTCTCCGGCTCCGGTGGCCCCGCTGCCAGCGGAGGTTACGGAGGCGGTCGCTTTGGCGGCGGAGGATTCGGTGCCGGTGGTTTCGGTGGGGGGGGGTTCAGAGGCAGGCGGTAGAACACTTTAGCACATCGATCTAAAAAAAACGGCCTGAGCACCATGCATCGGCCGTTTCTTTATTTTACAGAACGTGCTCCAACCCGTCATTTCAGCATTATAAAGGATTACCTGGTGCGCATGCAGTCAGCCCGCTGCAAAGCCGGTCACCTGCCTGCGTTGTCAAGAGTTGCAAGCACTTTGTAGAATTGTTGAAGGGCTAATTTGTCATGTAATATGCCCTCGTGGGTTGCATTGAAGCCGTAGCTTTTGAAAGCCGAGAGGTGCACCCTGGGCTCAAGCTGGCTCTGCAGGGTGATGGTGCCGTCGCTGCTGTGGCCTGTTTTGTAGCCGAAGAAAAGATAGAAGGGGAGGGCGCCGGGTGCAGCCCCCTGGTAGAGCTGTTCGAGAAACTGGCTTCCTGTTGCTACATCGCGCCAGGAAGGCACGACAGCGGGTGCTTTTTCTACCCCCGCTTTTGCATCCTCTACCCCGCCATAGGGTGAATCAAAAGAAATATATCCTTTTAAATAGGGCGGAGCGCCATCGCTGCAGAGCTGATTGAGCCCTGATAATGCCACCAGCCCTCCCATGCTGTGTGCCACGACAATAATGCGCTGCACATTAAAATTTTCAGCTGCAGTAAGATACCTGATTATGCCCCCAAGCAGTGAGCCGAGTTTTTGCAGCGGCATGCCTGACGGATAAAAATAGAACCACGGCTGATAGCGGGTTGTATCCAGCCCAGAAACCAGATATTTGAAATCCCGGGGTGTGCCCTGGACACCATGTACAAAAAGCACCATCGTTTTTCCCGGGTCCAATTTCTCAAGAGAAAAAACGTACCGCTGCGTATGGGCCATGAAGGCCATGGGGTTATACAGGCCCATGACGCCATATTTGGGATCAAAAAACTCGTCATCAAGAGAATCAAATGCATATGCCTGATCCCGCACCCTGACCTTCACCGTGAGTTCGGTTGTTGCCGGGCGGCTGAGATCGAAAGTGAACTCAGGGCCAAGAACCGCCAGGCCGTCCTTAGCTTCAGACTGATTTATATGTATCGGCTCACCCGCTGTCTGGCCGATCATCTCATTGGCATCGAAGAAGCCGTTTTCATCAAGGTCTGCAAAAAAATAAATGTCGTACCGGCCTTCGGGAAGGTAGGCCTGATATATAAAGACGCCCGGTTGCAGAATTCTTTGGGCAACGATCTCGCGCTTTTTAAATCTGTCGGTGACGGCCACAACCAGCACCGGCTTATTATAGTCACTCGTGAACGCAAAACGGCCAGCAAGAAGAAAGCAGTTTTGCGGGTCAAGTTGGCGCAGCAACTCGGCGCTGGGCTCTTCCCGGAATGCTTTTTTCAGCGTATGCTGCTGTTTCCAAAAACCGAGATAGCCCCCGGTGCACCCGCTTATTGTAAAGGCGAGCAGGCAATAAAAGATGGGGTTTTTCGAATTCGTCAGTTTTATATTTTTGAAAAATTTACGCATGGAGTCCCCCGCATTTCGTCAGTCAACTGCAGTTGTATTTTGAACTTTTTTTGATGGGTTTGTTTTTTCAAAAAAAAATGAAGGCTGCCCAGAGACAAAGAGGGGGGGAGTCTCCGGGCGTAGGTGCCTTCATTTTGTGGTTATTGTATATTGATTTTGTTTGAGCGTCAACAAAAAGAATAGTGCATGTTTTTAAAGAAAAATAGAAAAAAACAGGCCTGGCCGGTTTGTTGCCAAGCGCTAGTAGGCTGTGACAATTCATTTTGGCACCCCTCACCTCTAATTCTCTCCCCCTCGCGGGGGCGAGGAAGAAATACGCTGCACTTAATTCACATGTATTAGGGATGAAAGGGAGGGTGCCCAACTGATAATTTTAAATATCATAGCCCACTAGTGCAACAGGTTTTCGGTGCTGACTATGAACTGCGCGATTTTCTAATAACGTATCCCGATTTCCTTAAAAAGTCTTTGGATTCGTCATTCTTTTCCGGTTTTGTTTCATCGATTGGAATTTTTCCAACCTCATCAAGAATCTTTTGAATCTCATTTCTGACATTTTCAAAATTAACAATAACGCCTTTGGACTTGAAATCCTGTTCTTCTGATTTTAGGCTGTTCAAAATTCTGCGAAACACTTTTACCCGTCTCTTAACCCAGTCCGCATGCATATCATACCCTTCCATTATTTTATCATATGGTGTGGAAAATGGTTCGACCTTGAACTGTGCTGTAGCAGAACTTTGTGTTAGCCGGACTAATCCTACGCAGCGGAGAACCGGCCTTTTTTTGCGAATTCGTTCTGTTTAATCCGACCCTCGCAGGATTTTTATTTTTATAAATATATTGCTAAATATCAGCTTGCTTTTGTTATGTCAAACTATGTTATATAAAAGTTAGTAAACCAATTTTTTAGTTAAGTACAAAAGCGGGGTAAGAGCTTCAAATAATGGTTAGTACAAAGATTACTGCGTGTTAACAAGCGCTGTACAAGCGCAGGGCGTTGACACCTGCATACAGTTGATTTATACTTTTCCCCCGTGATTATGGCAGGTTGCCGGTTTGGCATGTGCCGGTGGATCATGGGCTCTTTTTTTCTGGATAAAAAATGAGACTGACAAAACAGTTCACAGCTTTTTTTGAAAGTGAAAAATCAGGCGGATTAATCCTTATAATCTGCACGGCTGTATCACTTTGCCTTGCAAATTCTTTTTGCGGGAAAGCTTATATCAGCGCCTTTCATGTGGATATTTTCTTTAAGCCGGCTGAATTTTGGATAAACGATGTCTTAATGACAGTGTTCTTTTTGCTGGTCGGCCTTGAGATTGAAAGAGAAATTTATATTGGCGAGCTTGCTACCATCAGGAAGGCATTGTTGCCGGCTTTTGCTGCCCTTGGCGGAATGATAGTGCCTGCAGCCATACATTACGGGTTCAATCGCGGCACGCTGTTTCAGCAGGGCTTTGGCATTCCAATGGCAACTGACATTGCTTTTTCATTAGGCATACTGTCATTGCTCGGTAAAAGAGTTCCTGCTTCGCTGAAAATATTTTTAACCGCGGTGGCAATTATTGATGACCTGGGCGCAATTATTATTATTGCGCTGTTTTACTCGAAGGATTTCTCAGTAAGCTTCTTGGGGCTTGCTCTCCTGCTTTTTCTGTTCATGGTTTTTTTAAACAGATTAAAGTTTAACAGCATCCCGGTTTATTTGCTTTTGGGCTTCATCATGTGGTTCTTTGTGTACCGGTCCGGAATACATCCCACTATTTCAGGCGTGCTTCTGGCGTTTGCTGTTCCCTTCGGCGATGGCGGGGAAAATTCGCCTTCACACCGGCTTCAGGGCTATTTACATAAACCCGTTGCATTTTTAATCCTCCCGCTTTTTGCACTGGCAAACACATGCTTAATAATACCTTCCGTGTCTGTGGTAACTGCAAGCCTAATGTCTAATTCAAACAGCCTTGGGATAATGTTCGGACTGCTGATCGGGAAGCCCGTAGGGATCTTTTTAGCTGCCCTGCTGGGAGCGGTTTTTGGTTTTTGTTCCATTCCTGAGGACATGCGAAAAAGGGATTTGTTCGGAATGGGTCTGCTTGCCGGCATGGGCTTTACCATGTCCATTTTCATTACACTGTTGGCTTTTACGGACCAGCAGGTGATTATTACTGCAAAAATTGCAGTTATAATTGCATCACTTGCCGCCGGAATCACCGGTTTTCTATTCTTGCGTTTTACCCTGACAAGCAATCAAAAGACAGTGAACGGCTGTGAGTAAAACCACGCATTCCGCAGCCTCAATGTGTGTCTTTTGGAGGTCACGAATTGCGACCTCCAAAAGACATATGACTTGTGTGAAAACACAAAAATGAAATCCCCAGAGCGTCTCTTAGAGGATTTCGTTTAAACTCTTACGCCGGATAAAACATTCACCCCATAATCTCTGCGCCGAGCAGCACTCCCTTGGGCAGTTTCTGCGGCGCAGGAGACACTTCAATATATTTCACGTTTCTGACAGGAATAATGACTAACCGGCCTTCGACTTCCGCCATTATTTTATCGGATTCAAAGGCCTTTTTTATTGTCGCGGCAATTTCGATAGGATCGTTCCCGGCCTGCCGCGGCCATCGCAGTGTCATTTTTGTCTTGTCCATGAAATAGATTGTTCCATAAACGGTCGTCGTCTCTTGCATGTCCGTCCTCCTTGCGCACCCCGTTTGGATGCAGGCTTGAAGCTTTTTTATTGCAGCATTATTTTGCCCGCAGCTCGGTCAGGCGCGTCTGCAGCCGCTGTGCCCAGAAATCGATGGCATTTTTCACCGTGCGCCATTCGTCAAACTTGTCGCCCTTGCCGGTCACTTTGCCGCCCACCTGACGGTCTACCGCCGCCATAAGGCGCGTATTGGTCTGACTGTCCAGCAGCTCGGCTTCAATTCCCGCAGAGCCGACAAAGGAGCAGGAGCCTGTTGCAACTGCCTGAAGGCCGGCCAGAGCAAGGCCTATTGGCAAAACGGTTGAAATCGTATCCATGGTAACATTGGCATCTTCAGCCTCGGTCAGGGCTATGCGCAGGCGCATGACACCGGGGCCGGGCTTTTGCACGAAAACATAATCCTTGGCAAGCTGCTCGCGAATGGCGGCATCAGCATAATTTAGAAGCAATTTGCGGTCTTGCTCGGAAACATTGCTCATGCTGTTCGCCTGTGAGGCATAGAGCTTGACCGGATCCATGAGAATGCGGTTGTAGGTTTTGATGTCAACCTTGGGGTCGATGTACACAAGCAGGGCCTTGCCGCTTCCGCCCTCTTTGAGCTGAGAATAGTCGCCCAGAAATCCCGTTGTGTTCGTGCTGCGGGCCTGCATCGTTGCGCAGGCTGAAAACAGGCAAAGCATTGCAATCAGAGAACAAAAGCATACCCCGTTTCTTTTTTGAATCGTCATGTTTTGTTCCTTTCATTTGTTTGAATCAGGCTTTGATTTTTTGGGCATCAACAAAATGTTAACAGCATTACCCTAGTGGTTTAGCAAATCATTATTTTTTCGGCGTTTCAACGCGAATGGCAAACTCCTCGGTGATCTGCATATAGATCATATCGCCTTTTTTCACTTCATTGAATCTCGTTAAACTGGGGTCGACTTTGGTCGTGATGACTTTTCCTTCCGGCCCTTTGAGGGTTATCATGCGCTTATCATAATCTATTTTTTCAACAGTTGCCGAAATACCAATAACATTTATGGCATCCATGGCGGGCTTGGCGCCAAGGGGAGCCCGCTTGATAGCCTGCGCCTGCCCTCCTGCGGGCTTGCCTTTGGGCTTGTCGACAAGAATGGCGACGGATTGTGTGTGCTCCGTAATCACTTCATCTCCGACCTTGATCTGGGGAAAGTTCCGTATTTCCGGCCCGGCTTTCATAAAATGCGAATTGCCGTCGGCATCCTTGAGAACAAGGGTACGGTTCTTATAATCGATTGCGTCAACCATGACTGTTTCAACAACCGTCTGCCCGACGATTCCGGCAGGCTTTTCGGCAGGGACCACGGCAGGAGCTACAGGCGCTGCAGGAGCCTCCTGTTTCGTCGTCGCACAGGCAGACAGTACTGCCATCAAAGCCACGGCCATCAGAGTCACATACATCTTTTTCATTCCATTCCCTCCTTTTTGTTGGTTGTTGGTGCGAAGAGCGCACATAAGAAATTATTTGAATGTATAAGATTTAGCATATAACGGGTTGCATCAGAAATCAAACAAAACACTTTGACAAGATTCGGGAGCACCGGCGTTATCGAAAGCTGTATATTCTACATCTGCCCGAAGTCGTCGAAGATCAAATTTCAACAACAAACAATAAACTAACAACGAACTGGGTTTGGAGGCAGAAACAAGAAAAACGGAATGCGGAAAAACTTAAAGTCGAAAGCCGGAATTTGAAGTCAGAAGTGAAGAACGCCAGCTGACGAACGATTTGTAGACGTAAAAGGCGCTGTTGCTTTTTCTGTCAAGCCCCAGGGGAAATCGATGTTTACAAATAAGTTGTGCTCGTCACGGGTGTGGCCATCAATCAAGCCACATAGTCGACCGCAAAGGAGCTTTCATAGAGTGCTTTGGCGCTAGTCGCAGAAAGCACGGCTTCCCTGATCTTTTTTTCCTTTAAGTCCAAAAGCTTGTACGTGCCATTCAACTCAGCCACAACTTCCATCCGTCGGTAGAGCGCGCCGTTGGCCTCTGCGTATTGAGCCAGGCCGATTAGCTTGGGCAAAGCGTCTGCAAGATGGTGCCCATGTGGGTCAACTATGTCAGCAGCTATCGTGCCATCCGGCAACCGTGCAAAGAAGATGAAATCCGGCCGCACTATTTTGGATTCACCATCATTTTCATAGATCACGCCAAGTGAGTCCTGACTGGCGCGTGCAGGGTTTCGATACCAGGCAATGGTGCTTTCGCGTTGCAATTCAGCCAGAAGCACTTTGTCCTCCCATGAATTGAAGTGCTCGGGGAACAGTCCGTCTTCGTCGCAAAGAAGGTGTTTTTCGAAGCGTGGAAGATCAAACGCGGAGCCATCCGGCTCACGGGCGGTTGTTGGTTGCAGCCACATCTTGGGCAGTGCCAGATCGACATCGAGAGGTTCGGCGCTCATTTCCCTAATTTCGCGATAGACATCCTGCCGTTCATCGCCCAGGCTCCTGATCGCCACGCGATGTTCATTCAGCCACTGATTTGAGAGCTTCTCAGCTTCGCTTTCCAAATAGTCCTTGATGTCGGCGACGAGGCCGATTGCCGCGACAACGGTATGGGCCTCAATCAGCGCTTCTTCTGGTTCTTCATCTTCAGGCGCTTTGCTTGCCAAATATTCGCAGTAGGTCCTCGCCAGATCAGGGGTAATAATGCGGCCTGCGCGTTTATAGGCATCCTCTATGACAGCATAGTCCGCTGCCTCGATAAATTCGTTAAAAGACATTGCCTTGGTTTCGACATCGGCCTTCACCGTTTTTCCTTCTACGGTCAGGACAGCGTCTCGGGCTTTTTTGATTTCATCGGCGTATCGAACTTGCGCCCCGTCCAAAACTTTGTGCATCTCGCGATGCGCAATCTTTCCGGCATCGGCAAGAAGATCATCAGCGGCAAGTTCATGAGCCAGTGCAGTCAGCCGCTTGACCGGCCGGGCCTGCCGTTTGGGCAAGGTCTGTGAGGGCAACGAAAGCAGCTTATCCCAAACCTCAGCAGGGATCGCCGGGTTTGGCTTCATTTCACGTGGGTTAATCAGGACACGGCGGCCAGGGAGTTCTTCGCCAGTGTCGCCGCCTGTCATCAGTGCCGTTACGACCGACACCACGGTTGTCTTGTTGAAATGCGGCAAGATGCAATCCACTGCGTTCAGACGGTCGTTGCCCGGGATGCGGCGGGCGAGAGGGGTGCGCACCATGCGGCCCAGGAGTTGTGTTATATGCGTTTTGTCCGATGCGGCCCGGAACGAAACCATCACCTCTGCGCGTGGACAGTCCCAGCCGGTGCTGATGGCGTCCTTTGCAACGAGGATGCGAACCCAATTAGACTCCTGCACCCGTTCAGGGGTAATGTAAGGTGCGCTGTAGCCTCCGAAGTTTTCGTTCTTATGCTCGCCGAAGACGTTGGCAACGCTGCCGTGTGGCCGTTCAGGCCAGGCATCAAATATCGTTTTCAGCCATTTGCCAATCTCGTTGTGATCGGGCGAATTGGGCACCTGTAGCACCATGAGCGGCAGAACAATGTTCGTGTCCCCTTGCTGCTTCGCGTATTCTTCCCAAGCCCTTGAAATCTCGCGCAGCTTGTCCGTGCCCCTGCGCAAGAGGACCGTCGAAAAATCTCCAATTTCGTCTGGCACATCGAGATTGATGGTGTCTTTCAGCAAGCCCGACTCTTGAACTTTTTTTGAATCCACGACCACGTTGGGCAGGGTCGCGCGGCCTTCCATGCCTTTGATGGCTTCGTTGAACCGCTCCACGGTGGCAGAAATCCCCCAGACAACGGGAATGCCCGGAACGCTGCCTTTGCCGTTGATGAGTTGCTTAACGATGGTGGGTTTGCTGTCCTCGCGCGAACGTCCGCCTTCCTTCATACCGCGGTGCGCTTCGTCCAGCATGAGATAAAGAGTCAAGTCCGGGTCTTCGACCGTGTTCTGTATGGTGTCCCAGAGCGTATATGCGCGCAGGTCCGGCATAAGCCGCATTTGTCGACCATCTGTCGCAACCGCATGATCGTCGGGATCATCCCCGCGCACCAAAAGGCTGTTTTTAGACAGCTTCTGAGTATTGAGGAAGTAGATTTTCCCGGCCTCGAACTTTTCCTGAGAAAAAGTGTTCCCGACATTCACAAGGTTAGAGATCGTCAGCTTGTCGGAGGCTTCCATCAAACGAAAACGCGATTGCTCGTTCAGGGACGGGTCATCACTGAACCAGATCACCACCGCGCCACGGTCGGGCTCAAAGTCGTAGTCATCATCGCCAAAGAACAGCGCCTCGAATACGGCGGCGGCCATGACGGTCTTGCCCGCGCCCGTAGTCGCGGTCAGTGAGAAAGCGTGCTTGTCAGCGTCTTCATGCCATCGCCTCTGGGCTTTCTTGAGGTTGACGAGAACGTCTTTGACAGCGTCATCCTGGTAATCTTTGAGCGTAAATTTCATGTCTTATCGTCCCATCGAAAAGCGAAAATTTGTGAGATAGGATTCATAAAGGCGCACCGGCTCGACCTCATCGGGCAAACGGCGGGCAACGGATTGAAAGCGGCGTTCATCGTCCGTCACAATATAGGCAATACGGATGGTGCTTTTTGCCTCAATCGCTTTGTTGAACGCGGCGGCTTGATCCAGATCGGTGAGCAGCCCGTAGGTGTCGACCACACCCCAACCCTTTTTGGGGATCTTCTCGATCCGCCGTCCCTCGCTGCCTGCCCGCATCCAAAGAAGCGGCGAAATCCGGGCGAAGGCGTGGTTATGGCTCACTGCAACCGGGGTTTCGTAGGTGAGGGTGAAGAACTCTGCGTTTTCCTCAAAGCCATCGGCCATTGGGAATTCGTCGGTGAATTTGTATTCGCCTTCAAGCTCCTTTCCCTCAGGAGTTTTGCCTGTAATCGCCGCCGCGATGCGCGGCTTGGTGATGTAGTCGCAGATACCCAATTTCTCCCACTCCGCATCGCCGGGGCGTAACCCTTGCTTTCGCAAAGCTTTTTGTTCATCGGCGGCGACTTCGTTATTGGTCACTGAGATGCACTGACGGCGGCCGCCGTCCTGGCGGTTCAGGCGCATCAGGGCATGGGCGGTAGTTCCGGAACCTGTGAAGAAGTCGAGGACGATGGCTTCAGACTTGTTGGCGACAAAGAAACGGAGCGCATCCTCAACGGCATACAGTGATTTGGGGAAGGGGAAGCGACGACTAGGGAGTATCCCCCCGAGCAATCTTGAACCGTGTGTCGCTGCGTCATGACTGCTTGCCACCCATTGGGTCGAAGGCACTGTTCCAAGCTCATCTCCTTCCCCTCGCTCCAGAATAAGCGAACCGTCTGGCCGCCTGCCAGAACTAGCGAAGTAGCCAGACTCAACTTTTCGTTGCTCCCCGGTTTTTAAGTAATAGACGGCATACCCAGTCTTTGTTCGATTACCGAGGCGTACGTACCCTTTCGCTTTAGCCGCCCGAACTGCCTGGGGACCTATCTGCCAGTTTCCTTCTGAACCATCGGCGCGAATCGGCCATACGGCTAGGAGACCTTCTGGTGCAACAACGCCTTTGATTGATTCATTCAACGGCAGTGATCCGCCAATGTCAACGAGCACACCTGCATCTGGATCAATGAACAGGGGATAGAACAGATTAGGTCGGTCTGATCTCGCTGTGTTCGTACCTGTGCGGCGTAACTTGTTCCACTCCGGTCCATGGATATGCTTTCGGCGCTGTTCAATCAGCCACTGCTCACCTAGAACGTAAGGCTCAACTCTCTGATTTCCAAGTCGGAGAAAAAACGCATATTCATCGCTCCTGCGAAATTCACCACCGCGCGCAACTCCAGAGGGGTTAATTCGAAGCGACACCATCTGCATGTTTTCCGCAGCTTCCGGAAATGTCTGCTCCAGCAGCAAACCCAACCGTAGATACTCTTTCTCATCAATCGTGACTATCAGTACCGAATCGGCTGGGTTGAGCAGTTCCTTGGCAACTTTAAGCCTTCGTTCCATGAAAGCAAGCCACTTGCTGTGCCGGTAAAGATCCTCTGACTCCACATAGTCGTTATTGTACTTCCAATCCTTCGCACCGGTATTGTATGGCGGATCAATATAAATTGCGTCAACCTTGCCCCGATGGGTGAAGGTTAGCGCTTCCAGTGCATGGAAATTTTCGCCGTTGATCACGGTGTGATAGGGCTTGTCACCTCCTTGCTCCACCTTTCCGGTACTGACGAGTCCAGGGTAGATGTAGTCTCGAAACTCCGCGACCACGACAAGGTCTTCGATGGCCACCTGTTGCGTTTCTGGCGCGGTTGCGCTTATCAATTCTACTTGGGCTACGCGCTTGCCGCCCAAACGCTCAAGACGGAGTACCTTCCAAAGCTGCTGATCGCTTTTGACGGTCGAGCCGCGCGAGGGCAAAATACGCACTTTGTCCCCCTTGCGCACAGGACGCCCCGGCAGTTCAACGCTTTCCGGGAGGTGCCGCTCAAAATTCAGCCCAAAGGAGCGGCGGGACGCAAGCGTCTTAAACTCCCGTTCCAGTTCATTGCCAAGCTCTGAATCATTGGCTTTTACTTGCGAAATCAAATCAGTGAGTCGTGACACTCGTATTACCTCTATCAATTAGGGGGGCGTTGTTGAAAAATTGCACAAAATTCACTCGCCTGTTTTACTTAGATCAACCGGTAAGCAAATACATGGGCGTAGCGAAGCCTGCAACCGTAGCACCACCACAATAAAATCGATGCAATGAAAAATGAAAAGACATGCCTAAGAACCCCCTTGAAGCAGTGTTTTAGCCGGAACACAAAAAAAGTAAGATTTTTATACAATGATTGTTTTTAATATGCAAAGGGATAATGCGCTATTAGTTCGGAGTAAAAAGATTCAAGATTCCGGATTCAAAATTCAAGATTGAAAATGTAGGGGTGCGGGGCCTGCGCCCTGAAGTTTGGAGTGGGGAGATTCAAAATTCCGGATTCAAAATTCAAAACTGGGAGCGGACAGAAGGCAGAATAAAAGGCGGTTCTAAAGTCCCATCACAGGGGCTGGTTTAAGATGTCAGCTGTTGTGAAAACAGTTTTAAATCCGCGTTCAGTTATGCCCCGGATCAATTTTTTATCGCCTGTCCATAAATATCCATTAAGGTATAAAGCAAGTGCTACAAAAGGCGTATCATTTTCATCGATTCCCCTTGTATAGAAAAAAGCTTTTTGCCATAGAGAGTCGGGGATCTGCTTTTCATCAATAAAATGGATTCTTTTTGTGATATTGAAATACACATCAAGAAATTCCGATTCTTTGAGCCCCGAAGTCTTCAGGATTTTAGACTTATGCTTTAGGATTTCATCGCGGAGAAAAAAGCAGCTGTATTTTTCAAAACCATACAGAGGATTGAGGATAATGTCGGACTCTTTGCCTTTGCGGCTGATCAGGGCGCTGATAATAATATTGGTATCAGCTATTATTTTCATTGTACAAACCGGCCCCTGTTCTTTTTCCACCATGATTGCTTTATTTCACTGGCAATTCCGGCGGAATCTGATTTGGAGGCACGGCTTTTTGAAAGAATAGTTTTGACCTTGAGATAATCTATGAAGTTTTGAAGACTCTCGGCATCAATTTTTTCCGGTATCCGTATGACCAGTTCGTTTTTTTGCCGCTCGACAATCATTGTTGTATCTCCTTTTTTTTAGATACTGTGCTTTGCCTGAAAACAGGCGCATATAGGGGTTGGCAACCGGACCTGATTGTAAATCTTTTTTATTGCGCATTATAAGCTTCAAACTGGCCGCTATGCAAGCTGGAAATCGGTTCGGAGGAAATGATTCCAGATTCATAATTCCGGATTCAAGATTCAAAACTGCGGAGCGGACAGAAGATAGACGGAAAAACAGAAGTCAGAACTCAGAAGTGTAAAACGCCTGGTGACGAACGAGTTGTATCCGTAAAGGGCGCTGTTTCCTGTTTCTTGGGCCTATTATATTCTACCCATCTCAAAGCGAGTTCTTATCAGGGAGCATACAGCCACAAATTAAGGCGTTCCCGAACTGGGTATTACAGGCAGCAGGATATGGGATGGATACCCCAAGCTATGGAAGATGCGCTGACGGGCTGTAACAGCAAGGGTTGCGCCCGGCACCTCTTGCCCAGTATTGAGGTTGCGGTTATAGCGTGGGAAATTGGAGCTTGAAATTTCTACGCGGATGCGGTGGTCTTTTCTAAAAACGATCGAGGTGGCCCAGAGGTCGATGTCATAGCGCTCTACCGCGCCGGCAGTGAGCGGCGTGGGGTTCAGCGGATCATTATTGCGGTAGAGTGCACGCACGATGCCGTCCTGAATATTAATAACCCTGCCGTCGGGATACACATCAACAAGCTTCGCGGTAAAATCAGTATCAAGGGCATCGGTTGCCGCATAGAGGACCGCGCTGATCGGGCCGGTAACCTCCGAATCTTCCGCAAGCACACCTGTGGTGTAGCAGAGCACGTCCTGGCGCTCCTCCACAGACCGCTGATCATACGGGCCGACATTAGTTATAAGATTATTCCCCCCGAGTGTGGGAACGGGATCTAAGGGGTTGTAGGTGTAGTTATCGGACTGTTCGCCGTTCTGCGGCTTGTCTGTTGAAAGGCTGCCGTCGCCGGTGGCAGTATTGGCGCTGCCTGCGGAATGCAGGTAATAGGGCCTATGCTCGGTGCGGGCCAGCGGCCATTCATACTCGGTGCGCCAGACATTTGTGCCCATCACGTAGATGAGCACACGGGGCATGGCTTCAATTGAACCGCTGTCCCGCAGCCAGTAGTCATACCAGGCCGAGACCGCGGCCTCGTTTGCGGCAGCGGCAAAAGAGGAATTGTCAAACTCCACCGAGCCGTCTCCTGCTGGGCCATGCCCCCAGGGGCCAACAATCAGAATGGAGCGGTTGGCATTACCCCCGCCCTGCTCAAGCATTCTTTGATAGTCCAGAAGCTGCGGCCCGAGAAACATATCATACCAGCCGGCAACTGAAAACACCGGCGCTGTTATCTGAGGAAATTTACCCGTAATGTCAATTGATCCAAGCAGCTCAAAGATGCCGGTCGTGTCAAGGGCATCATTATAATAGTTCACATCACCCAGGGCCTTATCGTCGGCGGCGTCAAGTGGCAGTGTGTCAAGATAGACAGCGAGTTGATCAAGGGTTAATATCGCCCGCCGGTTCATATTTTTGCCTTCCCCCAGCAGCATGGCCCAGTTGAACACGGTCAGCAGATTGAGCTGCCCGCCCCGGCTCATGACCCGTTCAATATCGGCCGAGGCAAAAAAGCCGTACATGGCCTCTATGTTCTGCCCCGGCGCTTCTAACCACTGCGCTATACCCAGAAAGGAAATCCCCATTGTTCCCAGGCGGCCGTTGAACCACGGACGCTGGCGTATCCAGGCAATGGTGTCTGCTCCGTCTGCTCCGTCATTAATGAACGGGTAAAACTCCCCGTGCGAGCGACCCCGGCCGCGCACGTCCTGCACGATGACTATATAGCCGCTTCGGGCAAACAGAAGGGCTGCTCCGGTATTGCCTACCGGCATGCCGTTGGCCTTGCCGTACACGGTGCGTATGAAAATTACCGGCGCCTTTTTAAAGGAAAGGGGAAAATAGATATCGGCGGCAAGCTTCACGCCGTCGCGCATGGGCACCATAACATTGCGCGCCTTCCAGACCAGGAAGGCATGGCTTACACCCGCGCTAAAGCACAGCAGGGCTACAGTGGCAATAAGAACTTTATTTATGCGTTTCATTTGCCGGCTTTTTCCATTGTGTATACCGTTTCGACTGCGACACGCCGACACAAACAATCAGGGACAACAGCCACCGATTACCAAAGAGGAATTATACAAGGGTGGGCACAATCTATTATTTTTTTTTATCTGTTTCAATTCCGCCAGACAGGCTTCGCGGCTCCATCCTACTGCTGTCCAAGCTGGATAAGGGCATATTTCAGCGGATCCAGTGAAACTCTAATCATCCCCTGCATCGGATTGTTCATCTCCAGTATAAGAAAAATTGCTCCGGTCACAGACAGTGCACAGACGAAGATGACCGCAATTACCGTCGAATTAGCCTCGGAGAGCAGGCCGAAGCATACAAAAAAAACAGTGAGCCACAGCACGAGAATTATGAGAAACGGCTTGGGCAGGGTGCCATGAAGCTGCTCAAACACCAGCCAGCGGGCTTGCGTGATTTCGCCCATAATTCCCATTGCCTGCGCTAGAATCAATCGCTGATACTCATTCTGCGGCGATAGCCTTCGCACCATATCATGCACTTCTTCAACTCCGGTTCTATGCTCAAGGGTGCGAACACCGGATTGCCCCCCATCGCCTTCGGGCCGTACCCTTTCGAGCCCGGAAGCAATGCATCGGCGCAATTCGTCACGCGCAGGTTTTGTTTCCGGACCATAGCGGGTCAAAACACGGTCAAGCAGAATAATTTTTGCGCCGGCCTGTGCAATCTCCGAAGTTAACGTATCGTAGGAGTTTTTTGCCGAGCTGACCAGCAAGCCAAGCACAAGGGCGGTAAGCGTTGCTATCAGGCCTGTGCCGAT
>CAIWCT010000299.1 GCA_903911225.1 uncultured delta proteobacterium | reverse complement strand
TTTACGACATCAATTCAAAATTGCGGGGAAACAGATAAAAATATTAGATGAAGAATATATGACATTTCCTTTAACTTCGCCCGCTGAAACAAATTTACTAAAAAGAATTTTTCTTAGAAGTAAGAGATTTTCTCAGATTGGAAAATGTAATACTGGGGAAATTGATATGACTTTTTGCAAAGAGGCATTTTCAACTGACGGCAATGATGCCGTGCTTTTGAAGGGTGCGATTATTGATAGATATCTTTTGCGAAAGAAAATGAGCCAAGGGGAGATTATTTATATAAATGAGAGGAAGCTTTTGAAAATAAAAAATATTAACAGAGCTTTCAAAAATCAAGAACGAATTGTTTTACAAGGTATTACCGGAGTAAACGAAAAAACAAGATTAAAAATGATGATAATTAGAAACGCCTATTGCGCCAACTCTTTAAACTATTTGTCGATAAATGAAAATACAGATAAAAATTATTTATTGGGGTTATTCAACAGCAAACTTTTAAATTTCGTTTTTTCAAAATTCAGCACAAATAGCAATGTTAATGGTTATGAAGTAGATAATCTTCCGATATGCCCAGATAATAAATTTGAATCCGCTATTGATACCATTGTTCAATTTGTTTTATTTCTTAAAAAAGAAAATGCGGACTCATCTTTTTTTGAGTCTATCATTGACGCTCTGGTATACGCACTCTACTTTCCCGAAGAAATTAAAGCCGCCAATGCGGAGATATTAAAACATTTGATAGACCTGCCGGAATTGAATGACGACTGGAGCGATGAGAAGAAGATGAAGACCATTGAGAAGGTTTACAAAGAACTCTCAGACCCTACGCATCCGGTATCCACCGCCATGGAGAAACAGAAGACCGTGCCCGAGGTGCGTATTATTGAAGGACTTGATAAGTAAGGCAATCGCCGCCAACAGTTGTGCTTACAGAACCACAGAATTAAGGGTTCGGTGGGGGGCCACGCTTCGTCGTGGCCGTATGATAATAAGATTTAAAGCGGACGCGACAAAGCGCGTCCCTCCATTCAGCTGGAAACCGGCCCCGTTATTGTGAGGCATTGTACTGAGTATTAGTCCGACAACTCTGAAGAAGGATTGGTTTATGGAATTTTACAATCAAAGCTGGTTTTGGACTGGATGCTTTACTTTGTTAGCATCTTTAGGGGCGATTCTGACCAAAGAACTGATTTCAAACAGATATCAGCTCAAATTAGAAAGAATCAAATTGTATGAGACTGATCAATTCAAGGCATACAATAAACTGTATGAATTTTTATCAACTGGATATTCTTATTTGTCACCAAGCGATCTTCGCCTTGAATACATTCATTTGCTGGAGGGGTATTTTGAAGAAATAAAGCCGCTCTTTCTTTACTACCAGCCTGAAATCAGGCGACTTCTTGCTAAACTGGAAAATCAGTACCACGGATTGATCGACCCAGATTGCGCACCAGAAAAATCATTGGACAAATTTATGCGGGAGGATTTTTTAGATACTTTAAATGAATTGTCAAAAATACTTGTAAGAAAAACAGATGAATTAATTCACAAAATGTAAACCCACACATGAAGTTATTGCGGGGCGTCCATAAACAAATCAATATTTGGCCTGCAGAATACCGAACAAGCACATCCGGTAACCATCGCCCGAGTGATACAAAATGCTGTTTCTGTGGTGCGGATTATGAAGGTTTTGACTAATGATGTTCCGTTGCATTTCCCTAAAAAGGAAGATAGACTTTACGGCTAAATCATCTAAACCATGGAGAAATTAATGCCCCTCACAAGAATCCTTAATCAACAATTAGAACCTGCTGATACTTGGGAGAAAATCGAGGCGTTTGCAAAAGGGCTTGATCCAGAAAGAAAAAAAACAGAATGGATATTCAGAGGACAGGATTGTAACGTCCCACCAAAAACCGCATTGGAAAGAACTATAGAAGATTTTAATCTAAACAAAGATGATGCGTTTGTTTTTGAATTTACGCTTATTGACAGATTTCTTCGAAATTTACATATTGTTGACCCATCCATTCCAAAAAGCCTAGACACTGTTGAGCTGTTAGCTCTTATGCGCCATTACGGAGCGCCTACACGTCTACTTGATTTTACTTATTCTTTTTATTTGGCAGTATTTTTTGCAGTCGAGACCCTAAAGCAAGGGGCGGATACTTTCGTTTGGGCTATTGATGCACTTTGGCTACAAAAAAGAGCCCTTAACCATTTAGGGCTCGCCGGAAATGTTTTCATGCCAGGCAAATACGACGAGGAATTCAAAAGATATTTTATGTCTGAAGAAAGGAATGATTTTAAACCGATTGTTTATCAAATAACCCCTGATCGCCTCAATCAACGGTTATCCGTACAGCAAGGAACTTTTTTATGCCCAAGCGATATTCGGCTTTCGTTCGAAGATAATCTTGGTGCAATTATAAAAAACGAAGACCAAAATGCAGTTGAATCCCATATAAAACTTCTCAAAATTTCCGCAAGTGATCCATTTCGCAAAGAAATTTTAGGAAAATTAAGCCAGATGAATATTTCAAGGGCTTCTCTGTTCCCTGGACTAGACGGCTTTGCTCAATCCATTAAAACAGCGCTTTTATTCCCTTCAACCATCGAAATTTACCGAGAAAAACGTTTTAATGTTCGCGATAGAGAAAAAGAAGAGCAGTTGCGTTCAGGAAAGACTGCGGGACGCACCTGAAATATTAACTTATTAGAAAATAGCCCAGGGGTATTTTGGAAACAACTGCGGGTTGTTCATGGATAAATCAATATACGGGCCGAGCAGTTCTCGGCCTGCTGCTACCCTGGTTTATCTCCGCCGAGGTGGATGTGTTGGAACCGGACATCGCTATTCGTGAGGTGCCGCATGAACGAAATTTTTAATAGTTACTGTGATAAATCCTGCAGTCTTGAGCACGACCGTTGGAGGGGATGAAACATGAGTGATAAACTTCCAAAAAAAACAGTCCCTGAACAGGGCGAAATCCTCCTGTACCAGACTGAAGAAGGGGGTACTCGCATTGAAATCCGGATGGTGCATGAAACTGTCTGGATGACGCAGGCTTTAATGGCCGAGCTTTTTCAGACGACCCCGCAAAATATTACCCTTCACCTTAAATCCATTTATGAAGATGGCGAACTGGCTGAGCCGGCAACCTGTAAGGAATTCTTACAAGTTCAAAAGGAAGGCTCACGAGAGGTGTCCCGTGCCCGAAAATTTTATAATCTGGACGCTATTCTTGCCGTGGGCTATCGGGTACGGTCGCATCGTGGCACGCAGTTTCGCCAGTGGGCAACCGCGCGCTTGAGCGAGTACCTTGTTAAAGGGTTTGTTATGGACGACGAGCGGCTGAAAAATCCGCCGGTTAAAGGTTCGCTCGTGCCGGATTATTTTGATGAACTGCTGGCTCGCATACGTGACATTCGCGCCAGCGAACGGCGCATGTATCTGCGGGTGAAGGAAATATTTGCCATGGCTGCCGATTATGAGCCGTCATGGCCCGAGACGAAAAAATTTTTCAGCATCATCCAAAATAAGCTGCATTTTGCCGCAACGGGCATGACCGCTGCGGAGCTGATTCAAAAACGCGCAGATCACAGCCTGCCCAATATGGGCCTGACAAGCTGGAAGGGTGATGAAGTCCGTAAGACCGATGTAACCATTGCAAAGAATTATCTCAAAGAGAAGGAAGTAGACGAACTCAACAGAATAGTGGTCATGTGGCTGGATTTTGCCGAAGACCAGGCACAACGCCGCAAACAGATATTTATGAAAGACTGGGAGCAGAAGCTGGGCGATTTTCTTAGGTTTAATGACCGGCAGGTGCTGCCCCATGCCGGAACCATAAGCAAACAGACGGCCGAAGACCTGGCCAAAGAAGAATATGAGCGTTTTGGCCTGCGACGGCGTGAATACAAGGAAGCTATCGGTGCCGCTGAGACGATTAAGCAATTAGAAGACGCTGCAAAACTTCTTCCTGCCAAGAAAAAACGCGCCTAAACAGGGCTTAAGTTGGTTTTTATTGCGTCCCGCGCACCGGGCCGTGCATGAGCGATACGCCGCTTGCATCGATACATTCAAGGCGATAATAAAACCGTTTGGCCCCGAGGGCGGCAAAATCAAAAAACCGATACGCCCGGCCTGCTCCGTCTTTGCCTCGTGCCTTGACCGGCAGCAGATTTATCTTCCGGTAGCTGCCGTCGCGCGAGGTGGAGCGGTACATATTGAATCTGGAGCCCTCAATTTCAGAGCTTGTAGTCCAGTCAAGGCGCGAGAAAAAAATGCGCGGTTTTGCCGTAAACGCATCGACAATGGTAAAGCCCGGAGCTGCCGGTTTGCCCACGAACTGCGGATTCGTGAACTGCTCAAAATAGAGATGCGGCGGCTCAAGGGAATAATACATACCGTCAGGGGTAAAAATGGTGCTGAACACGGTTTTGCTCTGGGCTGCATTTTCGGCAATGCGCGAAATAGTTTTATTGGTGGCAGACCCGCCTTTCGTGTCTTTCAGCACACTCCAGCACTGGGCAAGATTAAAATCTTCCGTGGTATTATCCAAGAGATCCATGAGTCGTTCATAGCGCTCAAAGGACGATGGGTAGGAATAATCGGCCCGGTAATAAAAGTCCGTCGTATAATGATTTGCCGAGCCGACAAACACAGTACTGTTATCCGACTGCTGATGCTGGCCATAGGTCACCTGGATCACATTTGAGCGAAGCTGGATTTTAGCCATTGTGTTCTGGTTGAAATCGACGATGTGCAGCAGCGCCCCGCCGGTGCCGAAGCTGGTGCCGTTGTCGAGCCAGCCCTGAAACAGCGCAACAGCCTCTTCAAGGGTAGAGGCTTCCTCCATAACCCGCCGCAGCATGACATTGGGCGGCAGGCCCATGGAGGCATTGTCATTGGGGCTGCCTGCATTGGTCGTGACCGCTATGCCCTTTTCATTGAGGCCAAAGCCGACATCAACCCAGCCGGGCGGATCAATGGTCATATAGCTGTAGCCGCTGTCAGGCTGCCAGTAGATGATGACAGAGCCATTGGTTGTGCCCTGGGCATCGGTGTTATGGCATAGAAAAGTGCCTGCCGTCGACATAACTGCAAAGCCCGTGCATCCGATAATTTCCTGGACCGGCGCCGGTATGCTTGCCATATTTTTCATATTTAAAACTTCGGTGCCCATGTTCAACATCGCGATTACGCTCCAGGCTTCATCGCGGCTCAAAGTCGGCAGGGCTTCCACAAGACCGTCGGTCAAACCGGTCAGGTGGTCTTTGTAGCTCTGCGGCAGCAGCGGCGCTATTTCATCATAATAGGCCTGCGGGCTCCATGCATTGGCCGGTTTAAAAGAATTAACCGCCCAGCCGAAAAGATTTCCGAAACCCATAATCAAATGGGCATACCTGCCTCCTGCCTGCCGTCCCATCTCATACCAGCTGCCTTTAAAAACTGCCATGGGTGCAAACTTTTCAATCCCGCCCGGGCAGGCATCGCCGATGCCGTCCCGGTCAGTATCTTTCTGACCGGGGTTGGGAACGCTTGGACAATTGTCATCCCCGTCACAAATACCGTCTTCATCCTGATCATACTGCCCCGTGCCTCTGCAAAAGTCGCAGTCATCGCCAAAGCCGTCATTATCGCTATCGGTTGTGCCTGTGCAACACATGCCGCCGGCGCCGCAGTCGGCATCTGCCGTACAGCCAAGACCGATCTTCTCTCCCGTCAGGCAGGTGGGGTCAAGGGCCGTGGCCGAAAGCGGTGCAAACAGTATAATGCCCAGTACCAGTGCAATTGCTGCGGATTGTTTGCTCATAGAACACCATCATAAAAAATTATTTATTTCTATCTCAATAAATACCCTATACATCAAAAAAAGCAATGGCGCCTCGTCAACATACCCGGAACGGGGACAAAAAAGCCCGGTCCTGAAAATTATCCGGCTCATTCATTCATATTCCTTTGGCACTGCGCAGATCATGATAAAAGATTCGCTTGCGGAGCTGTTGCGATATTGATGCAGCTCATCAGGCAGCACCAAAGCAAAGTCCCCTTTTTTAAGCGCAATCTTATCGCCGTTTTCCTGAACCAGCTCGCCCGAGCCTTCAATAATAAAGTTCATGTGCTCAAAAGGATGGGTGTGATAGGGCGTATGGCCGCCGGGCTCGATGGTAAATACCCGAAAAGAAAATACCGGCGAGCCGTCGGCTGCGGACAGAGGGAGCTGCTTACAGACACCTGCTGCGTCCTGCATTGTTACCGGAATTTTTTCCATATCGCTGAGACTTATAACTTTCATGGCAGTGTAGCCTCCTTTCCCGTAAACTGTTTCTGAAGCGGATAACCCGACTTCTAAGGGTAACTTTTCAGAAGTCAGGGGTCAGGTTCTAGGGTTCAGGATTTCGACCTCCGACTCCTGACTTTCGCCCTCTGTCTTCCGCCTTTGCCCCTGCTACAGACTACAGCCTAAACACCTACAGGCTGTTCTCCTGACTCCCGAAGAGCGTTCCTGTTGAACTTTAAAAAATCTGCAAACCCTCAGGCAGCGACCAGGGGCCGGTGAGCGTTTCAGTCCGCAGAGCTTGTGACAGTCGTTCAAGGAATTCCGGCCGGGACATTTCGCGGGCGCCCATGCTGAGGAGATGTTCAGTGGTTACCTGGCAGTCGATAAGGCCCATGCCCCACTGTCTGAGCGCAGCGGCAAGATAGGCCAGTGCAGCTTTTGATGCATCACTCATGAGAGAAAACATGGACTCTCCAAAAAAAGCATGGCCGATGCTGACCCCGTAAAGTCCGCCCACGAGCTTTTCTTCATGCCAGGCCTCAACCGAATGCGCAAAGCCGGCTGTGTGCAGCCGCGTGTAGGCCGTAATCATATCATCAACGATCCAGGTGCCCGGCTCGCCCCTGCGGCTGGCCTCGGCGCAGCCCTGTATGACTGCGGCAAAATCCCTGTCCATGGTTATTTGAAATACGCCCTTTTTAAGCACGCGGCGAAGGCTTTGGGATATTTTGATATGCTCGGGCTCAAGGATCAGGCGCGGATCGGGCGACCACCACAGTATAGGCTCTCCCTGACAGTACCACGGGAAAATGCCCATGCAGTAGGCAAGCAGAAGCCGCCGCAGGCTTAGATCGCCGCCTACGGCCAGAAGGCCGCTGGGCTCTGCCTCATCAGGGGCCGGAAATGCCAGCTCTTTGGGAAGTTTATAGACGGGCATGGTTTGATTTTGGATTTGCGATTGCGGATTTTGGATTTCAGATAAAGCTACGGTTTAGAAATCCAAAATCCAAAATCCAAAATTTCATCAGGCATACTCAAAAACCAGATGCCGTTTCTCAGCGCCCGCAGGGGCCGGCTCATCGGCATCGGGGGCAAGGTCTATGGTCACCGTGCCGCCCGCGGCCAAAGCACCGAACAGTATCTCGTTTGACAGCGAGTCCTTGATCTCGACCTGCATGAGCCGGGCCAGTGGCCGGGCGCCATATTCGGGGCTGAAGCC
>CAIWCT010000298.1 GCA_903911225.1 uncultured delta proteobacterium | reverse complement strand
CGGCAAATCTGTTTTCTATGATGACACACTGAGGGATGTGCTGATAAAAATCCTTGCCCTGAAAGCCCGCTGGCAGGCTGAGCAGCTTGCAGCCTATGCCACCAGGGCGATCGTATTCTTTGATGAGCCCGGCATCGTGAGCTTTGGCTCATCCGCGTTCATCAGCATAAGCCGCGAGCAGGTAAACGCTGCCATGGATGAAGTAATCCAGGGCGTGCATGGCGCAGGCGGCCTTGCCGGCATCCACATCTGCGCAAACGGCGACTTCTCTCTCGCCCTTGATTCGGGGGCCGACATCATAAGCTTTGACGCCTATAATTTCTTTGATAAATTAATGCTTTACAGCGATAAAGTGAAGAAGTTTCTTGAACGTGGGGGCATCCTTGCCTGGGGCATAGTGCCAACGGGCAATCCCGATGATATAAAGAAGGAAACAGTTGAGTCACTTCTTGAGGCATGGGAGACAAAGGCGGCGCAGGTAATGGCGCTGGGCTTTGACCGGGCAAAAATAATTGCTCAGTCGCTCATCACGCCAAGCTGCGGCACAGGCTCGCTGACTCTTGAACTGGCAGTAAAAGTGCTTTCGCTTACTCAGGCCATGTCACGACGGCTAAGAGAAAAGGCAGGGCTGTAGCTTTCCCGCATAAACATCCCTTTTAATAAAACAATAAAAAGCCTGTCCATAAATATAAACACCGGCTTTGTGCACATTTCCCCATGCATGGCATGATTAATAGGCAACAGCCTGCCCTTCCCCACCCAGTAATTGTATCAATTATGCTTTTCCCTCCGGGGGCGAGGGAGGTGGCCAAGAATCTTCAATGCCTTTGTCGTGCTTCTTGAATTAGCCGTAGGGTGGACTCACGAAGTGTGTCCACCAAATCCCGAAAACATGGTGGACGTGCTGTGCAAGTCCACCATGCTACTACTAAAATCTCTCCCTGCGATCGAGATGACAGAATAATTAATTGTGACACAGCCTCTTGGGAAGGAATGAAAGGGAGGGCTATGCGCTCGCGCACAACCTGCGGACTTGCTGCCCCCGAAAGGCAGACTGGCTACACTATTTAAAAAAACATTCAAAAAAAGAAGAAAATAGAGCAAAAACCATTTGACTGCTATACGCAAGAGAGGCATAAAGTATTAGGGATTCCAGCAGGTATCAGAAGGCAGACGGTAGTCGATTAGATGATTAAAAGATTTGCAAAAATCTCCAAGCTTCTAACCCTGAATTGTTGGTTTTAAATCTTAAATATTGAATCCCGAATGATGAGTAACGCTGTAAAAATAACCGACACCATATGGCAGGTGGGCGGAGACGGCCTTTCGGCAGCGGGCGACGGGGCAGTCTATCTTGCCTGCTTCGGCGCTTCAGCCGTGCTCATTGATGCGGGCTGCGGCTATGGCCATGCAACAATCATTGCCAATATACATGCATGCATCGGCCCGCAGCCAAAAATCGACTATCTTTTTCTCACCCACTGTCACTATGACCATACGGGCGGAGCCGATGCGCTGCGCAGAAAACTTGGCTGCCCCATAGTTGCCCATGAGCAGGATGCTGCTTTTCTTGAATCCGGCAACAGCGATGTGACCGCGGCATCATGGTACAATGATACGCTCGCGCCGTTTATTGTCGACCATAAAGTACGCGGGGCTGAAGAGAGTTTTGATATCGGCACGGGCTCTATCAAAGCCCTGCATGCGCCGGGACATTCGCCGGGATCAATGGTTCTGATCACGGAAAGCCGGGGGCAAAAGGTACTGTTCGGCCAGGATGTGCATGGCCCGTTGCATCCGTCGCTGCTGTCAAACCGCGACGACTATATCGCCTCGCTTTTCATGCTGCTGGGCCTTGAGGCCGACATACTCTGCGAGGGCCATTTCGGCATTTACCGCGGCAGGGATAAAGTTAAGCAGTTTATTGAATCTTTTGTACTATAATATAAAAAAGGTTCAAGGTTGAAATGAAGTCCAAAGTTTAAGGTTCAAAAGTTCAAAGTTAAAATGATGAAGGAAAATAATATTCAAGATACAATAAATTAAAGAATGTTTTTTTAAACCTTGAACCTTTGAACCTTGAACCCTTGGACTTTGAACCTTTGAACACAGAAAGCATCTCCCCATGGTCAACAATGATATTTTGAAAAAACTAAGAATCGCTTTAAAGCTTAAGGACACCGACATCCTTGAAATTTTGAAACTTGCCAGCATGGAGCTGAGCGCTGCGGAGCTGAACGCTTTTTTCAGAACACCCGATCACCGGAACTATAAGGAATGCGGCGACCAGGTGCTCAGGCGCTTTCTTGACGGCCTCATCATAAAAATGCGCGGCCCGCGCGAGCATGCGCCAGTGCGGGTATGGAGGAAGACGGATCAAAAAATTCAAGGTTCAAAATTGAAATCGTAGGGGCAGGCCCCCGTGCCTGCCCTAAAATCGGGTTAAAAACGTAGGGGCAGGTTTCAAACATGCCATGGGTTCGTTTTTCTTTTTCCCTCCCCTGGTGGGAGGGAATTAAAGGGAGGGGGTTTAAATCCTAAATTTTGTCCATTGCCGGAAAAGTCTACTATAGGGTACATTAACAGGGAGTAAAACATATTTAAGCCCCCTCCCTCAGTCCCTCCCACAAGGGGAGGGAAGACGGAAATAGCATCATGGCGTGAAGCGGTTCAACCTTTAAACCTTGAACTTTGAACCTAAAAACCCCTTCAGGGGAAGGGCTTTTAAAGCATGCAGAAAAACAATGCCCGCGACAGTCGTTTTCCCTATCTTTTAATCCTCATTTTTCTCGTCTTTGCCGCAGGCATGGTCTATGCCTCATACATCAGCTACCAGAAATATGAGCACAATTTTCGCAAAGAGGTTGAAAAACAACTCGCCATCATTACCGGGTTAAAGGTTGACGAACTGGTTCAGTGGCGTAGTGAACGATTTGGCGACGGAAACACATTCTTCAAAAACCCTGCTTTTTCCTCACTTGTGCGCCGTTATTTTGAAAATCCGCAGGATACGGATCTTAGAGACCAGCTGCAGGCATGGCTGGAAAAATTTCATGACTACTACCAGTATAACCGTATCAGCCTGTTTGACGTACAGGGGGTTCGCCGCCTGACAATTCCTGCCGACGCGCCTCCGGCATCCATTGATCTTCAGCAGCATATTTCTGAAGTGGTTCGCTTGAAAAAAGTCATTTTTCAGGATCTTTACCGAAACGAATATGATCAGCGCATATACCTTGCCGTACTTGCGCCTGTAATTGATACACAGAATAGCAACCGGGTACTGGGCATCCTTATCCTTCGCATCGACCCGCAGCAGTATCTCTACCCGTTTCTCAAGCGCTGGCCCACGCCCAGCCAAACAGCAGAAACACTTCTTGTCCGGCGTGAAGGCGACAGCGCGCTATTTCTAAACGAACTCAGGTTCAAGAAAGACACAGCGCTTAATTTGCGCATTCCCCTGACAATAGTTAACACTCCCGCCGTGCAGGCGGCGCTGGGCCATGAAGGCATTGTTGAAGGGCTTGATTACCGGGGTGAGCCGGTCATTGCCGACGTGCGAAAAGTGCCCGATTCCCCGTGGTTCATGGTCGCCCGCATGGACACGGCGGAAGTGTATGCCCCTTTGAAAGAGCGCCTGGTGTTCATGGCGCTTTTCGTCTGTGTGCTGATTGCCGGCACGGGCACGGGCCTGCTTCTTATCTGGCGGCAGCAGCGGGTTCGGTTTTTCCGGGAGCGGGCAAAGGACGCAGAGGCCCTGCGGGAGAGTGAAAACATGCTGCGCGCCGTGCTTGACACAACCCCGTTTCCAGTAGCGCTTGTTGACGTGCAGGACAACAACATTTATTACTGGAGCCGTAGCGCGCTTGATCTTTTCGGACATACCGCGCCGACCACGCCGGAGTGGTATCAGCTTGCGTATCCGGATCCGGAGTACCGGCGCGAGGTGATCGACCGCTGGAAACCTTTCCTTGAAACAGCCCGTCAATCCGGCCAGCCCATCAATACCGGTGAATACCGTGTTACCTGCAGCGATGGCTCAGAGCGTATCTGCGAGCTGTATGCGTTTTTTCATGCCGACAGCCTCATCGTGACCTTTAATGACATCACCGAACGCAAGCAGGCTGAAAAACGGCTGGCCGTACAAAGCCACATCTCTGAAATCTTTCTCACCGCCACTGACGAAGAAATGTATGATCAGGTGTTGACGGTCGTGCTTGATGTCATGGAAAGCCCGTTTGGCGTATTCGGCTACCTTGATAAAGACGGCGCCAACGTGGTTCCTACCATGACACGGCAGATCTGGGACAAGTGCCAGGTTCCCGAAAAGACGATACGATTTCCGAGAGAAACCTGGGGGGCTGGCAGTTGGTGCCGCGCCATCCGGGAAAAAAGAATCATCTACACAAATGAACCTTCCGTCAATGTCCCCGAGGGCCATGTCGGCATTTACAGGCATATTTCCCTGCCCATTATGCTGGGGGGGAAGGCAATCGGCCTTTTCCAGGTGGCCAATAAAAAGACTGATTACACCGATGCCGATGTGCAGAGGCTGCAAAGCATAGCCGGCCATGTGGCGCCCATCTTAAGCGCCCGCCTCGACCGCGAGTGGTATGAAAAAGAATTGCAGGAAACAAATGCCGAGCTGACGCGTTTTAACTACACCATGTCCCATGATCTGAAAAGCCCGCTCGTAACGGTTAAAACCTTTCTCGGCTATCTTGAAAAGGACATGCAGAAGCAGGATGCCGGGCGCATTGAAAAGGATTTTGCCTTTATCCGGGGAGCTGCCGACAAGATGAGCAGGCTGCTGGATGAGTTGCTTGAGCTGACGCGCATCGGTCGCATCATGAACCCGGAGGCTGAAGCGCCGCTGCAGGATATTGTGCAGGAGGCGCTGGCGCTGGTGGCGGGCCGGATTGCAGCGCGGGGCGTAAAAATTGAACTCACGAAAAAGCGGTTGGTGCTGCGCGGAGACCGCCCCCGGCTGGTGGAGCTGTTTCAGAACCTTATCGACAATGCCGCTAAGTTCATGGGAGATCAAAAAGATCCGGAGGTTGAGATCGGCCTGAAAACACAAAACAAGGAGCATTTTTTATTCGTACGCGACAATGGCATGGGCCTCGATCCGCGGCATCAGGACAAACTGTTCGGCCTGTTTGAAAAGCTTAATCCTGAGATGGAGGGCACGGGCATGGGCCTTGCGCTGGTGAAGCGGATTGTGGAGGTGCATGGCGGTACAATATGGGTTGAGTCCGAAGGCCTCGGCAAGGGAGCATGCTTCTGGTTTACGCTGCCGGGGAAGTGAGTTCGGAGTAATGAGTTCGGAGTTCGGAGCAAAAAGGTTCAAGGTTCAAGATTCAAAATTGAATCGCTGTATGATTCTTAATGTAGTGGCGGGCTTTATGCCCGCCTGCGGGAGGGGATAAACCCCTCCCCTACGGTTGAAAAAATAATTCATGATTAAAAATTCAAGATTAAAATCGCAGGGACAGGCCCCCGTGCCTGCACTGGTTTCCGTTTTTTTCTTCCCTCCCCTGGTGGGAGGGATTAAAGGGAGGGGGATTTAAATCTTAAATTTTGTCCGCTGCGGCGGAAGCCCGGTGGCCGGGTTGCAGGGGCAGACCTGCGTGTCTGCCTAAAGATACATATTGAAGTTCAAAATTAATTATTAACAATCCGCAAAAAGAAGTGTCAGGTATGACTGAGGGCAGGCAACGACACACACACAGCATGCTGCTGGTAATGATGCTTATCATTTCGGTGGTGGTAGTGGCAACCTCGGCCATATTCACCGGCCTGCTGGTTCAATACCGGACACAAGACCTCATCGAGAGCGCAGATGTCAGACTGCTTGCAGCTGTTGAGCTGACCAGAGAAGTACTGGGCCCCGACTACCACGACCACATAAACGATGAAACTTCGGTGTCGAAAGAACGCTTCCGTCAGATCGTCGCGAGAAACGATGATCTCTGTCGACGATTAAATCCGCAGTATCTCTGGAGCGTACTTCTTGTGAAAGACCGCCTGGTTTTCACGTCGGCTACCCACTCAGACCTGAACGACCCCAATTCTCACTGCGCCTCATTTTTCGAAACGCACCGCGACCCCGAAGCTTTTGCCCCGGCGATGCAGCAGGAATTAAAGCCATCCTATTCCTCCTTTAAAAATGAATGGGGAGAGGGAAGGCAGATTCTGATTCCGCGGAAAGACGCCCGGGGCCGCACCTATATTTTCGGCGCCAGTGTTCAATTGACAGAGCTCAATGTTATGGTCTTGCGAACTGCTCTTATCTCAATTGGAATCGGCCTGGCGGTCATCTGCGGCGCAATTCTGATCGCCCTGATGCTGTCGCGCTCATTTATTGCACCCATTACCAGTTTAACAGAGGCTGCCGACCGCATGGCCACCGGTAATCTCGATGTTCCTTTGCCACTTTTCAGGACAAGTGAATTGCAGTCCCTTTCAAAATCCCTTGACAAGATGCGCCTTGAGCTAAAAACGCAGCTGACGTTGTTGCGGGCAAGCAAGGCGCGGCTGAGCAAATCACAGGAAATCGCCCACCTTGGCAGCTGGGAGCTTGACCATACAACAAACCGGCTAATCTGGTCGGACGAAACCTACCGCATTTTCGGCCTTCAGACACAGAAATTTACCGTTACCTATGGTGCTTTTCTTCAAGCGGTGCATCCCGATGATAGGGCTGCAGTTGATGAAGCGTATTGCGCTTCGGTGCGCCAGGGGCTTGGCAGCTATGAGATAAAGCATCGGGTGATCCGCAAAAGCACCGGCGAGATGCGCTATGTGCAGGAAAAATGCGAGCACATTAAAGATGCTTCCGGAAAAATTGTCCTCTCTGTGGGCATGGTGCATGATATCACCGAGCGCAACAAGGCCGAGGATGAACTGAAGGCAAAAAACGACGAGCTCATGCATTTCAACTACGCGGTCTCCCATGACCTGAAAAGCCCGCTGGTAACAATCAAAACTTTTCTCGGCTATCTTGAGCAGGATATGGAAAAAGCCGATCAGGAACATGTGGCCCAGGATTTGGGCTTTATTCATACGGCAGCAGACAAAATGAACGCGCTGCTTGAAGAACTGCTTGATCTGTCGCGCATCGGCCGTGTGGTCAAACCGCCTGTTGAAGCGCCTCTGCACGATATCGTGCAGGAGACTTTGGCCTTGGTTGCGGGCCGCATCGACAAGAGTGGCGCGCGGATAACGGTAACGAAAAACCCCGTTATGCTCTATGGCGACCGTGTGCGGCTGGTGGAGCTGTTTCAGAACCTTGTGGACAATGCCGCCAAATTCATGGGCGATCAGAGCGAGCCGCTCATTGAAATCGGTGCTAAAACAAAGGACGGCGAGACCGTGTGCTTTGTGCGCGACAATGGCATGGGCATTAACCCGCGGTATCAGGACAAACTGTTCGGCCTGTTTGAAAAGCTTAATCCGGAGATGGAAGGCACGGGCATGGGCCTTGCGCTGGTGAAACGGATTGTGGAGGTGCATGGCGGTACAATCCGGGTTGAGTCCGAAGGCCTCGGCAAGGGAGCATGCTTCTGGTTTACGCTGCCGGGGAAGTGAGTTCGGAGTAATGAGTTCGGAGTTCGGAGCAAAAAGGTTCAAGG
>CAIWCT010000297.1 GCA_903911225.1 uncultured delta proteobacterium | reverse complement strand
CCGATCTGGCAAGGAATGGGAGGAATTTCTCGGGTATAATGCCGTTGATATGGTTGCCAAAGACACCAAGGCTCCGAGCATTAAGCCAGGGCTAGTGATCACTCCGGAGAATGTCGCCAAGTACGAGAAAGAGCTTCGGGAGCTTTTCCCCTACGGATTTGACTGGGAAGTTGACCGTATGATGGGCAAGGGTGTGTATGCCGGGTATAATTACAGCCCCCTTGAGATGGTGATCGTTCCGACAACCCATGCCTGGAACGACCGTGGGTATCTTGAAGCGACAAAAAAATATTCCAAGACCTGTAAGATCGGCCCTAACGACGCACTTGAGGGCTGGGTGGCAGGGCTTCCCTTCCCCAAGCCTAAAAACGCTCTTGAAATTGTTCACAACTATGACCGCCTTACGATCATGGGTGACAATCTCAATTCAATGCCATTGCAGTTTGGCCTGTATGGCAAGGATGGCCAGCGCGAGCGCGTTGAAAAGATAGAGCTGCACTGGAACAACTATGTGGGCAGAATGAAGGTGCCGCCGTTCCCGACGATTCCCGGGTTTGAGGATATTTATGAAAAGGGCTCTATCGTTGCGCTGTTCCCCTATGACCTGAAGGGTTTTGCAGCAGTGCGCACCCGGTATGCCGATCCCAAGAAGGAAGATTCGTTCGTTACCTATGTTCCCTCGATGCGCCGCATCCGGCGTCTTGCCGGCACAAACACGCAGGACCCCCTTGTCGGCTCGGATCTTTCCTGGGAAGACTGGAAGGGCTATTGGTGCAAGCTGTCGATACACCCCTCTGATTATGAAATTGTTGGAGAGACGGTTGTGCTCTGCCCGTCGTTTAACCCGAAGCCGATTGAATATTCGGAAAAATACGGCGGATGGGCACAGCGCTACTGGTGGGAGCGGCGGCCGGTGTGGGTGGTTAAAATCAAGTCAAAAGAGCCGACCTATGTTTACGGCGCCCGCGTCTGGTATGTTGACAAGGAAACATTCGCCATGCAGCAGGAAATTTTTTACGACCAGAAGGGGCGTATCTGGAAACTGTGGGACTGGTGCTGGCGGTGGAATCCCGACAACGGCGAGCTTGATTACTGGAACCCCTATATGGTCGATGTCATCAATAAGCACACATCGATTCTCAATCACCATATTATTCTCAACATGCCGAACTTGAGCGAAGATCTGTTCAACCTGAGGTATCTCTCGGAACAGGCCCATTAAGTATGGCCGAGAACATTCGGATTTAACGCGTTTTTTTAAGCCACCCATGGGCGCATGCTCGTGGGTGGCTTGTTCTTTTGACTATTTAAGTGACCATCAGTCTTGCTTCTATTTCAAACCTGATATAATGTTGTCTTTAAGAATTACTTCATGCATTGAGGGATGGCGATGCTGCTGCCGGTGCTGAAAAAAGAATTAAAATATTATGCTGCCTCACCGCTGGTATATGCTGCTGGCGCCATGTTTTTAGGCCTTGCCGGATATTTTTTTTACACCAATCTGATCATGCTGCTGCTGCTGCAGGGTAGCGAAATTGATGTGAATCTTTGGGAGTTCACGATCAGCGATATCCGGTTTCTTGTGATGCTGCTGATCCCGGTTTTTTCAATGCGTATGCTTTCAGAAGAGAAGCGACTGGGCACGATTGAGCTTTTATGTACCGCGCCCTTGAATGAATGGGATATTGTACTTGGTAAATATTTTGCCGGCATGTGTATCATCAGCATGCTTGTCTGCACAACGTTTTTATTCCCTTTCCTGTTCTCCATTTTTTACCCCCTCGATCACGGGCAGCTCTATGGTGCGTATCTCGGCCTCATGCTTATGTGCTGTGCGCTTATGGCAGCTGGAATCTTCTGGTCGTCGGTCACCGAGAGTCAAATTGTCGCCGCGGTCGCAACGCTGGGTTTTACGTTTTTGTTCTGGTTTATGGACCAGTATGATGGGCTGGATCGGGTTTCCGGCCAACTATCGCTTGCTCTCCTGTCGCTTCAGAAGCACTTTTATGATTTTAATCGGGGTGTGGTAACCCTTCGCGATACGGTATATTTTGCAGGATTTACTATTTTGTTTATTGTGCTGGCTGTCGAATCATTGAAACAGCGCAATTATGACACCAGGGGATTCAGGCTGCCCTTCTGGGGTAGGATCAATGTGCGAGGGATTTCTTTTGCCTTGCATGCTGCAGTCTATACTCTGTGTTTCTTGCTCTGCGTTGTGCTGCCGGGCATTCCAAATAAACGCTTTGATCTCACAGCAGGAAAGCAGCATTCTCTGTCTGTTTTCACTTCTCAAGCGCTTTCACGGCTTGATGATACGCTTACTCTCTCGATAGGATGTGAGCGGCTTCAAAAATATCAGTTTGAGGATTTTATGGAGCAGCTGAGCCAGCTGTCTCCTTATTTTATGTATCGTATGATTACAATTGATCGCAACCCGGTGGCGGCCGATCAGATGGAAATTACGCAAGGCGGCTCAGCCGTGGCGGAATATCGAGGTCGGAAAAAAAAGATCGGCAAGATGAATGAAGAAGCCTTTGTTGCAGCACTGCAGGAGCTGATGCAGCAGGATCAGAAAAGAGTACGGATCTTTGAGTCTGTGCCACCGGCAGGTGCGAAGGCTTCCCGTCTTTTCGTCAAGGCCGATAAAATGCTTATCGACGAAGGGTTTTTTCTTGAAACGTTTCCTCCGGGCGCCACCGATGCAGCTGCCTCCGGAGCTGCACTTCTTATTGTTCGGGATATCCATGGCGATGTTCCTACTGGAACGCTTGAAAAGATACGTTTGTTTTTCGAGCAGGGAGGAAATGTGCTCATGATGCTGAACGGTTCCGCATCACCGAATATCGCCGGATTTTTAAAAAAGTATAACATCGATCTGGGCAGTGATCTTATTATTGACCGTGAACATGTCGGGGCAGGGCTCGGAGAGCTGACACCCCTCATTTTTTTTAATAAGGAGCATCCTGCAGCTGCGCGCTGCGAAGCGCCTGCCGTGTTTAATCGCGCGCGCTCAGTGCAGGTCGGAATAAATTTTCAGCCAGGGTGCAAAACCACCATCATCTGCTCATCCGGCCGGGCAACATGGGCCGAGACCGATATTGCAGCTGCTTCCAACGGGACAGCGACCTTTGTAAGCGGCATTGATACCTACGGCCCGGTTGCGGTGGGTGTCAGCATAGAAAAATCCGACAACAGAAAAGGCGTCAGCGCCGGTCGCATGATCGTGCTCGGCAGCGACAGCTTCATGACCGACGACTATATTGACCTGCTTGGCAACGGCGGTTTTGCTAAAAATATGATATGTTGGCTGACAGATCAGGGGCAGACGCAGACCGCCGTTACAAAGCCGCCTTCGTCTGCGCTGCCGCCCATCCGCATGACAGACTTTCAGGGTCGTATATTTTTCTGGTCAGCAGTGGTTGTGGTACCCATGCTGTTTATGCTTACAGGTATGGCTGTTGTAGTATTCCGTCGTCTCAGGCATTAATACTCAGTGAGCCAGGCCTCGTGAGACGAGTAGACAGGCGCGCCTGGCTCCATGCCAAGGCCGGGCATTTTATTGATCACGTGCAGCATTTCCTCGTGTGTGGCAGCGGCAAAAGCCTGTATGCGCAGGGGTTTGATATTTGCAAATCCTTTTGAATACCAGGAAAAAAATTTTCGAAACAGCTTTGTGCCGAGCCCGTCGCCGTAAAATGTGCAGCACAGCTCAAGATGCCTGCTCATGACAGCGACGATTTTTTCAGGCGCAGGGCGGTCAGGCCTCTTATGGTCTGCAAGAAAGGCATGCGTTTCCGGAAAGAGCCATGGATTTCCCAGAGCGCCGCGCGCAATGACAACGCCATCGCATCCGGTTTCATCAAACATTTTTTTAATCAGGCGGGGAGAAAAAGCGTCGCCGCTGCCGATGACGGGGATCGACAGAGCTTGCTTCACCTCCCGGATGGCCTCATAGTTTACCTTGCCGCGATATTCCTGAGATCGAGTCCTGCCATGAATAAATACAGCGCTGATGCCTGCATCCTGGGCATGCAGAGCAACATCTCTGGCATTACGGGTGCTGTTGTCCCATCCAGCGCGTATTTTTACCGTGACCGGAACGGCTGATCGTTCAACCAGTACTTTCAGCAGGTCGCGCAACTTCTCCGGCTCCTTCATAAGGCTTGCGCCTTCGCCCTTACGCACCACTTTGGCAACGGGGCATGCGGCATTCAGATCAAGTATATCAAGCGGGTAGTCGGCAAGCTTATCGACAGCCCTGGAAAGCATGTCGGCATCGGCCCCGAGCAGCTGAACGCCCAGTGGCCGGTCACCTGATTCGGTCTGGAGCATTGTTTCGGTTTTGTGATTGCTCCATGCCAGTGATCTGGCGCTGATCATGGAGGTGAATGCAAGCTCGCAGCCGAAGCTGCGGTTTACGGTTCGCAGGGGCAGATCGGTTATGCCCGCAAGAGGAGCAAGCACGAGAGGCGATTGCAGTGTAACGGAGCCGATTTTCAGCACAATTTGTCCTTGAAATTGTCAAAGCCTTAAGAAACCGGAGGGCGGTTTATTCGAGGCCGAACTTTTTTATTTTTCTGTAGAGTGATGTTCTGCCAATTTGGAGCATCTGCGCGGCCAGAGCGCGGTTATTGCCCGTGTCCTGGAGCGCTTTTACCAGCAGTTCCTTTTCTGCAGTCCTCGGCGCAGGTTTGCGGCGATTCGCCTTTGTCGCACTTGCCGTTGCCGCACGCACTGCCGCAATCAAGCGGGCAGCTCGTCGGGTTTTCGCCGCAGTCAT
>CAIWCT010000296.1 GCA_903911225.1 uncultured delta proteobacterium | reverse complement strand
GCCCTTTCGCATCATGAGAAGTGGGCCGGAACCGGCTATCCAGGCGCCCTTGTCGGCGAGATGATCCCTGAATCGGCCCGGATGGTGGCAATTCTTGATGTCTATGACGCGCTTGTGCATGAGCGCGTGTACCGGCAGGCGCTGACAGAGGATGAGACGCTTGCTATCATGGCAAAAGACAGAGGTACGCATTTCGACTCGCGTATATTTGACGCATTTCTTCATATTATTCCCGAAATAAAAAAGTACCGGCTCGCGATACTGGATGGGCCCGAGTAAACGCTACGGCCACCATCCAGCTTTTCACCCCACAGAGGTTATCCATGAACGCATACCACGGTTTTGAACTGATTTACGACAGGCCTGTCCGCGAGCTCAAAACAGCGGTCTTTTTCTACCGGCATGTCGCCACGGGCGCAGAAGTGCTGTCTCTTGTCAACGATGACACCAACAAGGTCTTCGGCATCACCTTCCGCACCCCGCCACGGGACTCAACAGGCGTTGCCCATATCTTAGAGCATTCAGTGCTGTGCGGATCCCGCAAGTACCCGGTTAAGGAGCCGTTTGTAGAGTTGCTGAAAGGCTCTCTCCAGACATTCCTCAACGCCTTCACCTATCCCGACAAGACCTGCTATCCCGTTGCCAGCCAGAACCTGCGGGATTTTTATAACCTCATTGATGTCTATCTCGACGCCGTGTTTTATCCGCGCATAAACCGCCATATTTTTGAGCAGGAGGGCTGGCATTATGAGCTTGACGGGCCCGACAGCCCCATGAGCTACAAGGGTGTGGTCTTCAATGAAATGAAAGGCGCATATGCTTCGCCCGAGAACCTGCTGGCCCACCACAGCCAGATGTCGGTTTTCCCCGACACGCTCTACGGCCTTGACTCAGGCGGCGATCCCGAAAAGATTCCCGGGCTGACCTTCGAGGCCTTTCGCGAGTTTCACCGCCGCCACTATCATCCGTCAAATGCGCGCATTTATTTCTATGGCGATGATGATCCACAGGAGCGGCTGCGGTATCTCGACACCTGGCTTTCTAAGTTTTCCGCGCAGCAGCCCGATTCCCTCATTGAGCTCCAGGAGCGGATTGCCGAACCGCGCAGGTTTGTGCGCACCTATCCGGCGGGCAAGGCCGAAGGCCCCGGGGGCGGCAAGGCCATGGCGACCGTGAACTGGCTTTTAACACCGGTAGTGGACGTACAAACAACCCTCACGCTGAGCATGCTTGCATTTGCGCTGCTGGGCATGCCGGCTTCCCCCTTGCGCAAGGCGCTGCTTGACTCGGGCCTTGGTGACGGGCTTGCCGGCATCGGGCTTGAAGCAGAGCTTGCGCAGCTGTATTTTTCTACAGGGCTCAAGGGCGTAGCACCTGATCGACTCGATGAAGTTGAGCCGTTTATTGTCTCCACGCTTGAAAAGATTGCCCGCGAGGGCATTGACCCGCTCACCATTGAGGCCGCAATCAACACGATGGAATTCAGCCTGCGCGAAAACAATACCGGCCGTTTCCCTCTGGGCCTTGCGCTCATGCTGCGCTGCCTTACCGTGTGGCTCTATGGCGGCGACCCGTTCGAAGCCCTTGCCTTCGAGGCGCCGCTTGCAGCTCTTAAAAAACGCATTGCCGCAGAGCCGACCCTTTTTTCGCAGCTCATCAGGCAGCATTTTCTTGAAAACACCCATCGCAGCACGGTTCTTCTAACACCTGACGAACAGCTTGCCGAGCTTAATGAGGCCGCAGAGAAGCTGGTGCTGGAACAGGCAAAGGCGGCCCTGAGTCCGGCAGAGGTGCAGGCAGCTGCAGACAATGCCAGCCAGCTCAAGCGCCTGCAGCAGACACCCGATCCGCCCGAAGCGCTTGCTCTCATACCGCGACTCGGGCTTGCCGATCTTGAGCGCACCAACAGGCTCATACCCTGCGAACATAGTGCCGGCCCGACGGGCAGCGCTATCCTCTATCACGACCTGTTCACCAACGGCATTTTCTATCTTGATATCGGCCTTAATCTGCATCTTCTGCCGCAGCAGTATCTGCCCTATGCCGGGCTTCTTGGCAGGCTGCTTTTAGAAACCGGCACGGCACGGGAGGATTTTGTTGCACTTTCCCAGCGCATCGGTCGCTCGACAGGCGGGCTGCGCTGCAGCATTTTCACCTCTTCGGTAGTTGAGGCTTCTGCGGGCGCTGCATGGCTTCTCATCCGCGGCAAGGCAATGGCTTCTGGCATACCAGAGCTTATGGCTATCTGCAGCGATATACTGCGCTCGGCTCGAATTGACGATCCCGTCCGCTTCAGGCAGATACTGCACGAAGAACGGTCTTCCCAAGAGCAGCGTCTCGTGCCCTCCGGCCATCAGCTGGTCAGCTCCCGCCTGCAGGCCCGGTTTTCCGAGGCTGACTGGGCCGACGAGCAAATGAACGGCATCACGTATCTGCAATTTTTGCGACAGCTTGAAAAACAAATTGAGACGGACTGGGAGGCTGTGGCAGGCGATCTGCGTGCTGTGCGCGAGATGCTGGTGCAGCGCCCGGCCGTGGTTGTCAATGTCACCGCTGATGCCGGCCTGTGGAAATCCGCTCAGGCACATACCCGGGAATTTCTTGCATCACTGCCCGATGGCAAAGCTCTGCCAGCAGACTGGCAGCCGCCCCCGCCCCCACCGGGCGAGGCGCTGGTGGTGCCGACTCCCGTCAACTATGTGGGCAAGGGCGCCAATCTCTACAGACTTGGCTATCGCTACCACGGCTCGGTGCATGTGATAGCACATCTTTTGCGCACGTCCTATCTCTGGGAGCATGTTCGCGTGCAGGGCGGCGCTTACGGTGCGTTCTGCAATTTCGACCGCCTGTCGGGCGGCTTTGTCTTTGTTTCCTACCGTGACCCGAATCTTCTGGCAACACTTGATATCTATGATAAGACAGCTGCGTTCCTGCGCAGTCAAAGCATAACCGATGAGGAGCTTGTCAAAAGCATCATCGGCGCTATCGGCGATCTTGACAGCTATCTGCTGCCCGATGCCAGGGGCATGGTGTCACTGCAACGGTATTTCAACGGCGTAACCGATGCATCACGCCAGCAGATGCGGGATGAAATTCTTGCCACCACGCCGGCCCATGTGCGTGCTTTTGCCGACTCTCTTGATGCCGTGCGCGACTCCGGCGCGGTTGCCGTGATGGGGGCTGCGCATGCCGTGGAACAGGCCAATGACGAGCGTGGGCTTTTCCCCAGCATTCTAACCCTCATGTAAGGACCCCGCATGCCTCTGCCACTGCAGGACAGAACCGTAGCCATACGCAGCTGCGCCTCCTATGACTACCCTTTGGTGAAAGAGGCTGTGGCAGGGCTTGGCAAAAATATAGCAGGCGGCTGGGCAGCTATAATACCCGGCGGTTCAAAAGTTCTTATAAAGCCCAATCTGCTCACGGCTGCAACGGCAGAGCAGTGCGTGTCGCCTCACCCTGCGGTCGTACGGGCCATTGTAGAATTGTGCCGCGATGCAGGCGCAGCATCGGTTACAATCGGCGATTCGCCGGGATTCGGGACTGCGCAAAAAGTGGCTGCAAAATGCGGCATTCTTGACACGGCCCGCGAGCTTGGCGTCGAGGTTGTAAACTTTACCGAAAGCGTTACCGTGCCCGCGCCTGCCGGTTTCCATAACCGTTCTTTCTCCATAGCCCGCGATATTGCTGAAGCCGATGTGGTCATCAATCTGGCGAAGTTTAAAACGCATGCCATGATGGTAATGACCCTGGCAGTGAAAAACATGTTCGGCGCTTTTGCCGGCAAGCAGAAGGCGCAGTGGCACCTGCAGAGCGGCCGCAGCCAGGACCATTTCGCCCGCATGCTGGTGGAGCTTGCCTATACGGTCAAGCCAGCCATTTCAGTGCTTGATGCCGTCATCGGCATGGAGGGCAATGGCCCCAATAGCGGCACGCCCCGCAAGCTCGGCTTTCTTGCCGCATCGCGCGACATGGTGAGCCTTGACCGCGTGGCCTGCGGCATAACCGGCGTGTCGCCCGACGCAGTATATATATTTAAAGCAGCCCATGATGCGGGCCTTGCCGTCGACCTTGATGGCATACGGCTTGCCGGCGACCCCATCGAACCTTTGAAAATCACGGATCTCAAACCCGCCTCGATGATGCATGTTCAAGGCCCTGCTTATTTTCGGCCTTTTGCCAGGCTTTTGCTGCACTCGCTGACAACCCGGCCTGTCGTGGATGCCACCGTGTGCAAAGGGTGCGGCATTTGCATGCAGGCATGCCCGGCTTCAGCCATTTCGCAGCCTGCAGCCGGAAAGGTTGTGCGCATCGATTACGATGCCTGCATCCGCTGCTACTGCTGCCAGGAGCTCTGCCCGGAAGGGGCCATTGCGCCCCGGGATGCGTGGGGCCTGCGCATGCTCAAAAAATTAAAATCCAATTAGGAGGAACTATGCACCAGCTTGTTTTACTGCGCCATGGCGAAAGCATCTGGAACAAAGAGAACCGCTTCACCGGCTGGACTGATGTTAATCTGTCCGAGCGGGGCACACAGGAAGCGCTGCAGGCTGGGCGGCTTCTGAAGCAGGAAGGGTTCGTTTTTGACATCGCCTATACCTCCGTGTTGCGCCGTGCCGTTAAGACGCTCTGGCTTGTGCTTGAAGACATGGATCTCATGTGGATACCGGTCGAGCATTCCTGGCGGCTCAATGAGCGGCACTACGGCGCGCTGCAGGGGCTCAATAAAGCCGAAACCACAGAGCAGTACGGCGAACCGCAGGTGAAGATCTGGCGCCGCAGCTACGATACGCCGCCGCCTGCTCTTGAAATGTCGGATCCGCGCTGGCCGGGCCGGGACCCCCGCTATGCCGATCTGTCCCGCGAAGATGTGCCGCTGACTGAAAGCCTCAAGGATACGGTTGCGCGATTTCTGCCTTTCTGGCATACTGTAATTGTGCCGGCCTTGAAAGCGGGCAGAAAGCCCATCGTTGCGGCACACGGCAACTCACTGCGGGCGCTGGTGAAATATCTCGACAATGTTTCCGAAGCTGATATCACCGAGCTCAATATCCCCACAGGCGTGCCGCTGGTGTATGAGCTTGACGACATGCTCAAGCCCCTCAGCCACCGCTATCTCGGCGATCCCGATGAAATAGCACGTGCCATGGCAGCGGTTGCGGCGCAGGGCAAAGCGAAAAAATAAAGGCTGTAGGAATTTAGGCTGTAGGGGATTAGGCTGAAGGCTATTAGTCTGTAGGCTGTAGGATTAAGAAAAAACCTAAAAGACTTCAGCCTAAAAGCCTATAGCCTATCAACCAATAGCCTTTTTAGGTGTTCAGGCTGTACTGTAGCCTATAGCCTTCTAGGAAGGAGCGCGGTAGTGCGTGACCATACAAAACTGAGAGCTTATCAACTTGCTGACGAACTCGCAGTGCAAGTATATGACGCTACCTCGGTTTTTCCAAAGTCGGAAATGTACGGATTAACTTCTCAGATGAGAAGGGCAGCTGTTTCTGTCCCCTCAAATATTCTGGAGGGATGTGCCCGTGAGAGCCAAGTGGAGTACGTGCGATTTCTTGAAATTGCATTCGGATCTCTGCGCGAACTTCATTATCAGGTCTCTTTATCAAAACGGCTGGATTATTTCGATGGAGCAGGCCTGGAACAATTTGAAGCAGACATTGTTGAAACGGAGAAGGTTTTAGGAGCGCTTATGCGCTCAATGCGTAAGAAGCCAGCTTTCAAGTGAATAAGCTTTTGGCGTTTCAGGTTGTTGCATTACCTAAAAGCCTACAGCCTAACAGCCTATATTCTACAGCCTAACAGCCTGATGTATTATTTTTTTGCATTACCTAATAGTCTACAGCCTAATAGCCTAATTTACTAAAAGGAGATCGAATGGCAGAAAAAGCAAAATGGTATAACAACCGCGCTAAAGTCATTTTTTCCCTGCAGGCCTTTCCGCCGCTGGGGATTTATGCCCTGCTGCGCAGCACCGCTTTCACCGCCGGGCAAAAATGTTTGGTTGCCGCCGGCGTTTCGGCTCTTATCGGTCTTATCATGTGGAGCGGCATTTTAAAGCCGGTTAACAAGTGGGTTCTTGGCATTTTTATCTAAAACAATCATGGCGCATTCGGAAGCGGGCATTATGCCCGCTTTTTTTGTAATTGGTATATATCTGGCGATCCGTCCGGAATAATTAACCATATCTTAACAGAAGCTTTATCTTAGCTTAATAAAATGCCGATACAACATGCATGAATCCCGTGTATTTCCGTATAGGAGGGCAAAGCTATTGTGATATGAGTTTGCCGTAGCGCTATACAAACCATGTCCGACAGGCCCAATATGATAAAAAAACCCATCGTAATCGTTGAAGACGAGCCCGATATTGTCGAGCTTATGACCATCCACCTTGAAAAGGCGGGCTTTGCCGTAAAGAGCTTTTCAGGCGGCGCAGGGTTTCTGCGCTTTATTGAAAAGACAGAGCCGGCCCTGGTGGTGCTTGATCTGATGCTGCCCGATATCGACGGGCTTGAAATCTGCAAAACCCTGCGCCGCCATGAGACCCTTGCCGCTGTGCCCATCATCATGGTGACGGCCAAAGGCGAGGAGATGGACAAGGTGCTGGGCCTTGAGCTTGGGGCTGACGACTATATGGCCAAGCCGTTTTCGCCCAAGGAGCTGGTGGCGCGGGTTAAGGCGCTGCTGCGGCGGCACGGGCTGCTCACGCAGGAGCCGCGAAAAATAGAAATCGGCGGTATGCTGACCCTTGATCTTACAAAATACGAAGTGACGCTGAACGGCAGCAGGATAGAGCTTACCTCAACGGAGTTTAAAATACTTGAGCTGCTGTCGTCGAAAAAGGGTTGGGTTTTTTCGCGGGATAAAATTCTCAATTATCTCTGGGGCGATGAGAAGTCCGTTGTCGACCGCACGGTGGATGTGCATATCAGGCATCTTCGCGAGAAGCTCGGGGATGCGGCACAGTACATCAAAAACATCAGGGGAGTGGGGTATAAGCTGGAAGAATGAAGAGATCGGTTTTTGCTAAAATATTTGCCGGGTATTTTCTTCTCACCTTCGTACTTGCTGGTGCGGTATTCTTTTTTTCCTACCGCATTTCCCGCAGCTACTATGAAAAAACCCTTGCCGACGACCTGGAAAAGCTGTGCAGCGTGCTGCTGGTGACTGCCGCGCCCCTCATGGAGCAGCAGCGCTTCAGCGAGCTTGACGCGGCGGTGAAAAGCATCGGCCCCTCCATCGCTACGCGCATCACCATTATCGGCCCCAAGGGCGCGGTTCTGGCGGACTCGGAAAAGAATCCCGCCACCATGGAAAACCACCTGTCGCGGCCCGAGGTGTTTAGCGCCCTGCATGGCGGCGTCGGCTCATCAATGCGCTACAGCACCACGGTGCAGGAAAACATGCTCTATGTGGCCGTTCCCATCCGCAGGGGCGATGCCATTGCCGGCGTGCTGCGCACAAGCCTCTTTATGCACACTATCAACAGCATGCTGGCAGATTTTACGAAAGCCATGGCCTCGATAGCCCTTGCCATCATGGCGCTCGGGCTGCTCGTGTCGCTTATCCTGTCGCGCAGGCTCACCCGGCCCATCCGCAAGCTCAGCCGGGCCTCAAAGCTCATTGCCGCAGGCGATTTCAATGTGCGCGTGTTTCTCGACAACAATGACGAATTCAGGGAATTTGCCGACAGCTTCAATACCATGACCGAGAAGATCAGGGGCCTTTTCGACGAGGTTTCACTGCAGAAGGAAGAGCTCAACAATATCCTGGCCTCCATGAATGAAGCTTTGCTGGTGCTTGACAACGATGCTAGAATCACGCTGGCAAATGATGCCTTCAGGCGCATGGTTCATGAGCAGCGCCTGGAGGGCCGGTTTTTCTGGGAAATTATCCGCGTGCCCGAACTGGGCGACATCGTTAAGCAGGTGCGCACCGGGCATGACCGCCATATCGACGAAGTAACAATTGAAGGCAAAACCTTCCTGTGCAGTGCAACATTTATCACCCAGAAGCAGGAAACGCTCGTGGTTCTGCTTGATATTTCAGAGCTTAAAAACCTGGAGCGCATGAAGAAAGACTTTGTGGTGAACGTATCACATGAGCTGCGCACGCCCCTGACGG
>CAIWCT010000295.1 GCA_903911225.1 uncultured delta proteobacterium | reverse complement strand
GGTCTGTATGTGCCGGGCGGCAAGGCAGTGTACCCGTCTTCGGTGCTTATGAATGCCATACCGGCGCTTGTTGCCGGCGTTCAGGAAATTGTGATGGTATGCCCCACGCCCACAGGCGAAATAAACCCATTGATTCTTGCAACTGCGCAGTTGTGCGGCATCACTAACATTTTTAAAATCGGCGGAGCTCAGGCAGTTGCGGCCCTTGCCTATGGAACGCCAACGGTACCCCGCGTCGACAAGATCGTAGGTCCCGGCAATATCTATGTGGCAACGGCAAAAAAACTTGTCTACGGGGATGTGGATATAGACATGATCGCCGGCCCCAGCGAAATTCTTATTATTTCAGACGGCACGGGAGACCCCGGCTGGGTTGCCGCCGATATGCTTTCTCAGGCCGAGCATGATGAAATGGCTTCATCGATTCTCATCACCACCGATGCGGCTTTTGCTGCTAAGGTTGCCGCACAGGTGCAGGTGCAGCTTGCCGTGCTCCCGAAGAAGCATATAGCTGAAAAGTCAATCGGGCAGTACGGCGCGATTATTGTGACGCAGAGTTTGGGTGAGGCGGTTAGCCTTGCAAATGATGTTGCCCCCGAGCATCTTGAGCTGTATGTGGAGCGCCCCTGGGAGCTGCTGGGCAGTATTACCAATGCAGGCGCCATTTTTATGGGCCACTATTCGCCCGAGCCCGTGGGTGATTATATTGCCGGGCCCAACCATGTGCTTCCCACCGGCGGTACAGCCCGTTTTTATTCACCCCTGTCGGTTGATGATTTTATAAAGAAGACAAGCCTTGTCTCATTTACAAAGCCAGCCCTTGACCATCTCGGGCCCGATGTGGTGCGTCTTGCCACGGCCGAGCAGCTTGATGCCCATGCCCGGTCAGTGAGTATCAGATTAAAATAATGTTAAAAAAAACATATTAGGCACTGCGCACTGTGAATCTGCACAAGCTAAAAGATCTTCCGCCCGTTCAGATAGCCTGTCAGCTTGCCCGCGAGACAGGCGTGCCTATCTATCTGGTCGGCGGCGCGGTGCGTGATACACTGACAGGCGTTTTTTTTGCCGGTGACTGCGATTTTGCCGTAGGGGGCAAGTTTGAAGAAATTGTTGCTGCCTTTACGCACAGGATCAAGGGGCATGCCATACCGTGGGATTTCCACCAGACACGGATTGTTTATCGCACTGCTTTAGGCGGGTTTGAGTCGGTTGACTTTGCCCAATGCAAGGCCCCTGACATCGACGGCGATTTGCGGCTGCGAGACTTTACCATTAATGCCATGGCTTTTGACCTGCGAAGGTTGTGTGAAACCGGGGATCCTGCGCTTATCGATCCGCTGGGGGGCAGGCAGGATCTTCAGAATAAAATTATACGGATGTGCAGCAGCCGCAGCTTTGATGACGATCCCCTGCGCATGCTTCGAGCAGTGCGCTTTGCCCGGCAGTTCGGCTATACAATCGATTTTCCTACATTTTCCCTTTGTACGGAAAAACACGCCCTCATCACCGGCGTTTCGACCGAGCGGATTAAGAAGGAGCTTTTCACCATCCTGCATCTGCCCACTCCGGCAGTGTCACTGCGTCAGCTCATGCAGATGGGTTTTATGGGAATTTTTCTCCCGCAGATTGCGGGCTGGCCGCATGTTGAGCAGTGCGCACCGCATGAGCACACCCTTTTTGAACACAGCATGCTGACGGTTGAGAAACTGACGCACATATTTGACGACCTCGCAGCCCTGTGCCCGGCCTCTGCACGGAGCGTGCACCAGTATTTTGATGAGGTTCTGGAAGAGGGTGTTACGCGGCGGGCACTGCTTGTTTTTACCGCGCTTCTGCATGATAGCGGGAAACCCGGGGCAGCTCAAGAGGTTGGCGGCAAGCGGCATTTCCATGGTCATGAACAGTCTGGCGCAATCATCAATAAAGCCATTGCCGAACGGCTGGGCCTTGGCAGGCGATGCAGGAGGGCTGTTGAGCTTGCCACGGCAAACCATATGCGCCTGCTGCAGCTCTCGTTGCTTGAGCAGCCGACACCGAGGGCAAAGGTTCGCCTCGTGCGCGATTGCGAAGATGTGGTCGTGGAAGTAGTGCTGCTTGCCATTGCCGACATGATGGCCACAAGCAGTGATCCGGCCTACCTGCTGCGGCTTGAGAGCACGCGAGCCCTTGCAGCAGAACTTATTAAAAAATTTTTTGAGACGACCCTCGAACAGGGAAATCAGCAACTTTTGACCGGCAGCGATATTATGTCAGAGCTTGCCATAGATTCATGCCCACGGGTCGGACAGCTTTTGCAGGAACTGCACAGGGCCGAGAGGGAAGGGCGTATAAACACTCGTGATGAGGCACTGGCATGGCTGAAAACAAAGAAAGACTGACTGTTCGCATTATAAATCTCAGGCATGCTGCAGATTGTGACACCGGCCTTGGCCATATTATAGCTGCATTTCTTGATGTTGCAGAATCATGCCTGACAAATGTCAGGATTCTGCGCCGCGCAACCGATGCACGGCAGGAGCGGGTTGATTTTGTTTATACGGTGGTGGTAACTGTTGATGCTGATAGCTCAACACAGCAGCGGCTGCTTGCGCGCCCTGGTATTGAGCAGTATAAGGAGCAGAAACTCCCTGCATTTTCAAAAATCTCCAGGATGAAAGACCGTCCGGTCGTTATCGGCAGCGGACCGGCAGGCCTTTTTGCTGCGCTCACGCTTGTTGAGCGGGGCGTTGCGCCGATAGTCATCGAGCGGGGCGAGCGGATCAAAGACAGAGCTGTGTCGGTTGATCTCTTCTGGCGTCAGGGCCTTTTAAACCCTGAATCAAACGCTTTGTATGGCGAAGGCGGCGCAGGTACTTTTTCAGACGGCAAGCTAACCACGCGCACTAAATCTCCACTTAAAGAAAAAGTATTCAAGACATTGATTGACATGGGCGCCGACTCCGGCATTGCCTTTGAGAGCAAACCCCATATCGGCACAGACCGGCTGCAGCAGATTATTCCGGCCCTTGTCGATGATCTTCAGCGACGCGGAGTTGACTTCCTCTTTGAAACACGCGTAAGCGATATTGCGGTAGAGCAGGGGCAGGTAACAGGGCTTACAGCAGGCGGCAACCATATTTATACAACCATGGTCTTTTTGGCTACCGGCCACAGCGCGCGGGACATGTACCGCCTTCTGCATGAAAAAGGCGTCCTTCTTGAACCTAAAGGTTTTGCCGTTGGCCTTCGCATCGAGCATCCCCAGGAGCTGATCAACAAAGCCATGCTTGGCTCGTGTTCAAAGGCTACGGCCATCGGCGCTGCGGATTATTTTTTCAGCCATAAAGACTCCGAGAGCGGCAGAGGTGTTTACTCTTTCTGCATGTGCCCCGGGGGTATAGTCATCGGCTGCGGCACTCGGGATGGTGAACTCTGCACCAATGGGATGAGCACATATCACCGTGACACTGGTCATGCTAATTCCGCAATCGTGGTGTCGGTACATGAGGATGATTTTAAAGCACTGGGGCCCCTGGGAGGAATTGCATTTCAGGAGCAGCTTGAGAAAGGGGCATTTGATGCAGGCGGGGGAGGGTTTTTTGCACCGGTGCAGCACGCACTTGATTTTATGGGAAGCGCACCTCCCGATTTACCGGCACAGGATATCCACTGCTCCTACAGCCCCGGTGTAAATCCGGCTGACCTTCGTCTGCTTTTGCCGGATTTCATATGCAGCCCACTCAAGCGAGGCCTTGCTTCTTTTGATAAAAAGCTGCAGGGCTTTATACGAGAGGGAATTCTTGTGGGCGTTGAAACCCGAACATCCTCGCCCGTGCGCATTGCCCGTGACATGGATACCTTTCATGCCCGGGGTATTCGCGGGCTCATTCCTGTGGGCGAGGGCTCAGGCTATGCTGGCGGCATAGTCAGCAGCGCTGTTGACGGCATACAGGGCGCACTTCATTTTGACGGGTGAATGCATCAATTGAATGCTATAATAGTATAGGTTTTTATCTGATTGACAAATGCTGTCATTATATCATATGCGATACAAGAGAGGCTAGAAAACCAGGATCATTCAACATAGAATATATGCAGCTGAAACCACTGATCCTGCGTTTAACTTAAGGGGAGAAAATAGTATGGCTATCTGGATGATGCGCGCCGGTTCACACGGCAAGTACGAACAGAAGTTTCTGCAGGATAACAAAATTTATGTGACATGGCCCAATCTGAGAGTCAACCTCGATATACTGCCTGATCGCGACGGGCTATATACTGTCATGAGTTCGACATACCCTGGCGCAAACATTCATAAGTTGATTAATAATGTAAATCAGGTCTGGCCCTTTGCCCATGATATCACGAAGGGCGATCTTGTTTTGATGCCCCTTAATACGCAGCCAGCCATCACTATCGGTGAAGTGACCGGCGATTATCATTTCGAGCATAAGGGGCCCGATCCGTTTTATCACTGGCGATCTGTTTCGTGGATTGCCGAGGCAATTCCCCGCTCCTATTTCGGCAGGGACCTGCTTTATATATTTGCCTCATCAATGAACATCTGCCGTGTGCATCGCAACAATGCTGAGGAGCGCCTTTCTGCCATGCGGGCCAGCAACTGGAAGCCGGAGTCCCCGTCCTCAGCAATCAGCTCAATTGACAGCGGAATCGATGAGACCATTTATAGCATCAACCTTGAAGCCGTATCCCGTGACCAGATCGCCCAGCTCATCGAGGCACGTTTTAAGGGGAAAGGCCTGGCACGCCTGGTGGAGTCGATATTAAAAGCACAGGGTTATTCAACTTTTTGCAATCCTGATGCTGCAGACGGCGAGGTCGATATTCTTGCCGCCGCCGGGCCGCTGGGCTTTGCGTCGCCGCGTCTATGCGTTAGCGTAAAAAATTACGACGCACCTGTCGACCGTCCGACAGTAGATAAGCTGCTTGAGGCTGCTGCCAAGTACGGCGCTCAAGAAGGGCTCTTTGTATCCTGGAGCGGATTTAAAAGTACTGTTCAGAATGAATTGTCAGCCAGTTTTTTTCGGTTAAGGTTGTGGTCGCAAAAAGAACTATTGGATGAGCTTTTCGCTCACTACGATGGGCTCGATGAGGACATGAAGGCGGAACTGACACTAAAGCGTGTCTGGACTATTGCGGTTCAGGAAGAGGTGTAAGCACGATACAGGAACAAATACAGGTTTGATTATTAAGGATGCCGTTATGGTTACAATCGTTAACGAAGAGTGTCTGATACTGAGTATGTCCGGTATGATAGACACCATGACATTGTTGGAACTGGCTCAAGATATGAATAGAATTGAAGCCGATAAGTTTTACATAAAGCGCCTTGTGTACGTTAAAGACGTACTCGGGGTCTCCTTGAAATGTGAGGATGTCATGTATTATAGAACCATCAGGCCGGAGCCTGAGATTGTGATAAAATCGGCATTGTGCGCTTTTAACGACTTTCAATACGGCATGGCAAGAATGTTTCAGGCTGTGATGGAGTCGGATAAACGCATTATGGAAATTTTTAAAGATATTGAGTCTGCTGCACAATGGCTTAATGTTGATGCGGATTTGCTGCGCAACAAATCCGTATGAGGATGCGATATGTACGTCCAGCGGGTGCGTGTTGCTGCAATGGGGGGGGGGATGGTAACAATCGTCAATGATGAGTTTTTGATAATGAGCCTGTCTGGCTTGATAGATACCGGGGCATTGATTAAGTTGGCCCAGGATATGAATAAAATTGAGGCCGACAAGTTTTACATCAAGCGGCTTGTCTATTTTAAAGACGTAACAGAACTCTCTTTGAAATGTGAGGATGTCATCTATT
>CAIWCT010000294.1 GCA_903911225.1 uncultured delta proteobacterium | reverse complement strand
CACAATTTTACAGGTTTTGAGTGTCTCATTACTTGAGAAAACCCCCATTTTAGAGGCTCTTTCTCAAAAACATGTACCGATTCAAACCCAACAGTGCAGCAAACAGCTGTCTTTATTCGCTTAACGTTGGGACGCTTATGATATACAGAATAACAACCGGGCAGGATTTAACAGACATTTTATGGTATTCATATCAGTATGAAACAATTTGCCACCCTGCGCTCTTATATCTTGCGTGACCGCTGGTACCTTGCAGCCGGGTTTGCGGCGCTTATCGGTGTCGATCTGCTCCAGCTGGTTATCCCCCTAATCATCAAGTCTGCTGTTGATGAGCTCACCATGGCAGCATTTACACAAAAAAGCCTGCTGCGTCACGGCCTTCTCATTGTGGCCATAGGGGCACTGGCCGCCGTACTGCGTTTTTGCTGGCGCTATTGTATTATCGGAACATCCCGCAGAATTGAAGCGGCCCTTCGTGAACGGCTCTTTTCGCATGTTATACATCTGCCGCTTGCCAGGCTCATACATTCCAGAACCGGCGATATCATGTCACGCATGACCAATGACCTTGATGCAGTCAGAATGTGCACCGGCATAGGTTTGGTTGCCCTGATTGATACGGTCGTACTGGGAATCGCCTCAATCATGTTCATGTCCTTCCTGAGCGTAAAACTTACGGTGCTGTGTCTGCTGCCCATGCTGATTATCATCGCAGCGACCTGGCGCATGGGGGGGCTCTTGCACAAGCGATTCTCGCAGGTACAGGCCGCCTTTTCCCGCATGACTGAAATGGTGCGCGAAACACTTGCAGGAATGGCCGTTATACGCGCTTTTGCTCGCGAGACAGCCAATGCGGATAACTTCAAAAAAATTAGCTCAGATTATATAACCAAAAATCTTGCCCTTGTAAAGATATGGGGTGCGCTGTTTCCTTTTATAATACTCATTTCAAATTTCAGTGTTTGTGTGCTTATTTTTTTCGGAGGGCGCGCCACTATTGAAGGAACGATAACACCCGGTGATTTTGTGGCATTTGCCAATTATATATGGATTCTCATCTGGCCCATGATGGCCCTGGGCTGGATTGTAAACCTCTTCCAGCGGGGAGCTGCTTCCATGGCACGTATAAATGAAGTGCTGAACCAGCAGGCAGAGCCTCTTAATAATAGCACCCCCGCGTCAAGGACGGATTCCACAAATATTGAGATCCGCAAACTCAGCTTTACCTATGAGTCCGTAACAAGGCCAGCACTTGACACTATTTCACTTTCAATTCCAGGGGGCAGCACCATCGGTATAACCGGATCAACAGGCTCAGGAAAATCAACTCTGTGCAGCCTGATGCAGCGTTTTTTTGATCCTCCCCGAGGCTCTATATTTGTTAACGGCACCGACATCTGCGATATTTCGCTTCGAGATATCCGATCCCGTATGGCCTATGTTCCGCAGGACAGCTTCCTTTTTTCCGATACGATTATGGCAAATATTGCCTATGGCAGGCCTGATGCTTCAGCTGAGGATGTTGAAGCTCAGGCTGACCTGGCCCAAATGACAAATGAAATCAATTATTTCAGTCACACCTTTTCAACCCTCATCGGTGAAAAAGGTATAACACTCTCAGGCGGTCAGAAACAAAGGCTCTGCATAGCAAGAGCGCTGCTCATGAAAGCTCCTGTGCTGATTTTAGATGATGCCCTATCCTCACTTGATGCAGCAACGACTCAGGCTTTCATTGAAAATCTCAAAGCCCAGGCAGCAATTCAGACCCGTATCATTGTGTCAAACCGCATCGCTTCAATCCAGCATGCCGACATGATCTATGTATTTGACGACGGCCGCATTGCTGCGCAGGGCACACATGTAGAGCTTCTCCGTGGCAGGGGTCTCTACTATCAGCTGTACCAGCGGCAAAAGCTTGAAGAAACTGAAGCAGTACCATCCGTATAATCGGAGTTATTGAACATGCGCGGCGATGTATTACATCATGAAGAGTCAGCCAGTTCTAAGGTGCCAATAGTACGGCTCCTGCTCTTTTTTATGGAGTACTTTATTCCATATAAAAAAGCCGTTGCCGGTTCAACGCTGCTTGCACTTCTGGTCATCGCGACAGAGCTCATGCTGCCGCAACTCATGAAAACAGCACTTGACCGATTTATTGCGCCTGCTGCCCGTATCATCACTGAACATCAAAGCTTAAATACTGCCGGGCTACTGCCGGCAGAGCACAATGGCTTCTTCTTTATACTGCCCGAACAGCTCAGAGAGCTCGGGGATCCTGAAATAAAACGTTTGGAGGCAGGCGGGCTGCTGCTGCCGGAAAAATATTATGCAGCACCTTCTGATTCCGGCACTGATGCAGTTGCAGCAAAATATCCTTCATTATTTCACCATGCAGGGGCATTAAACCTGATTTCCTTTGATAAACTTTCAGCCCTTGAAAAGGCTGATCTCATCTGCCTGCGCAGCCATGACCTACAGGGAATTGCTGGTATTTGTTTCTCATTTATCGGAATACTTCTCGCCGGCTTCGTGCTTAATTTCTCTCAAATTTATCTGGTAGAGCGCACGAGCCAGCGCATCATGCATGACCTTCGAGCCGGCATTTTCAACCATCTGCAAAGCAGGGCCATGTCATTTTTCACAAAAAATCCCGTTGGGCGTCTGGTCACCCGCGCCACCAGCGATGTGCAAAATCTTCATGAAATGTTCAGTGCCCTTTTTTCAAGTATTTTTAAAGACATTTTCCTGATACTGGGCATTATGGTGACGCTGTTCTTCCTGAGCTGGAAGCTTTCCCTTGTCTGCTTTTGTCTGGTGCCTCTGCTGATAGCCGGCGCAACCGTCTTCAGCTATACCTCGCACAATGCCTTTCGTGAAGTGCGAATCAAAATTGCAGCTATCAACTCAATGATTTCGGAAAATCTTGCAGGAATAGCCGTTGTAAAAGCATTCTGCCGCGAATGTCGCACAGCTGCTCAGTTCAGCCGCGTTAACCAAGAAAATTACCTTGCAAACATGAAACAAACCGTTGTCTTTGCCATATTCACGCCATTGGTTGATTTTGCCCGCGTTACCGCTTTTGCTCTTATCATATGGTATGGAGGCGGGCAGGCCCTGCGGGAGGCCATATCGGTTGGTACATTAGTTATTTTTCTTTACTACATGCGCATGTTTTTTACGCCCATTCAGGACCTGGCGGAAAAATACAGCATAGTCCAATCTGCATTTGCCTCCCTTGAGCGCATCTACCTGCTGTTTGAGGATAACGCTGTCATTGCAGACAGCCCGGATGCTCAGGCTGATAATGAGATGTCGGGAGCTGTCGAATTTCGCAATGTCACCTTCGGTTACACTGAGCATGAAACCGTACTGCACGATATATCATTTACGGTCAAACCGGGAGAAACAGTTGCCATTGTAGGCCTCACCGGTGCAGGCAAGACCACCATTATTAATTTGCTCGAACGGTTTTATGATGTGCAGCAGGGTGGCATTTTCATAGATTCGGTTGATATACGTTCCATTGCTCAGGCCAGTCTTCGCAGGCATATCGGTCTTGTGCTGCAGGATGTATTTCTTTTTGCGGGAACAATCAGATCTAACATCACCCTGGGAAGCGACGGTTTCACCGATCAGCAGATACTTCAGGCACTTGCTGTTGCCAATGCAGACAGGCTCGTTGAAAAACTGCCCCGGGGGCTAGATGAGGATGTGACCGAAGGAGGTAAAACATTGTCTTCAGGAGAGCGACAGCTGCTGTCTTTTGCCCGGGCAGTGCTCATCGATCCCAAAATTCTGGTTCTTGACGAGGCAACATCAAATATTGATCCCGTGACCGAGGGGCTCATTCAGGATGCACTTGACAGGATAATGCTCGGCCGAACCTGCATTGTAATCGCCCACAGATTTTCAACTATAAAAAAAGCCGACCGCATCATTGTGCTGCACAAGGGAAGAATTGCAGAAACAGGTTCCCATGACGCGCTCATGTGTTCAAGCCGACTTTATAAACAGCTCTACGAATTGCAGTACAGAAATTGACCAATTTATTTAAAAAAATACATTTTTAAAATTTTTATGTTTCTGTGTGTTACAAAAATAGAACCATTAACATTTTCTTTTCACACCCTCCCTCATCCTATAATTACCCCATTCCAAAGCGATTTCTTATCAATTCTTTAACTATACCGTTTTATAGAAAATAACTAGTTGATCATTTTTATATGGTAAAATTTGTAGAATGTATGTATACTTAATATAAACGTATAATGTACATATGGTGTTCGACTGAGGCAAAAACAAAAGAGTTCTTAATAGTCAGTAGCATGGCGGAAATTTTTGTACTGCCAAGCGCATCCGAAGAGAACGCAACAGGATAGAAATTCTTCCTCCCTATCCTCTGGAAGATCGTATAATCGTCATGGGATCGTATATAAAATAATTGTTGGCGGCATTTACATAATTCGTTGCGATAAAATTCGAAGTATCTCCGTGCGGCGGTCAATAAAAAAGGAGGCGCAGCTACATGAAGAAGAATAAGATGCGGGCTTTTTTGAACGGTTTTCTCGTGGTTGTACTTCTTCTGGGCTCGCTCTGGCCCCCTGCACCTGCCCAGGCTGCCTTCTCCTTTCCCCTTACCGAAACGTTCAAGGGTTCAACCACCACCGACTGGACGCTTGGCGGTACGGCCGTTTTGACCGGCGGAACGGTCGTCCCCCACCCGGATCCCGCGAACAACGGGTGGCTGCGGCTCACCACCAGCGTCAACCCCAACGGCGTCTACCAGGCCGGCTATGCCTACTACAATACGCCCATCCCGACGGGACGCGGCCTGGTCATCACCTTCGACTACGGCGTGTGGGGCGGCACCGGCGCCGATGGCCTCAGCTTCTTTCTGTTCGACGGGGCCACCACGACGTTCAATGTGGGCGCGTCCGGCGGTTCGCTGGGATACGCCCAGTCATCTGGTGTCAACGGGCTCAGCAATGGCTACCTGGGGCTGGGACTGGATGAGTTTGGGAACTATTCCAACCCGAACCAGAGCCGCATAGGCGGGCCGGGCCTCGTTCCCGAGGCAGTGGCCATTCGCGGGCCGGGCAGCGGCATGGCGAATTACGTCTACCTGACTGGTACAACAAAGCTAACCATTGCCCCGTGGTCCCTGCCCAAGCTCGACTGCCCGCAGAACTATACAGGGTTTACAAATATAGGGGTTACAAATGGCGTCTGCGGCTCCGACGGCGTGACGCGACCCGGGAGTGCGACATATTACCGGCAGGTGCAGATCATCGTGACACCGGTAGGCGCAGCCTATCAGGTAACGGTTGCCATGAAATTCGGCACTTCCGATACCTTTCGAACATTGCTCGGGCCCTTTACCATACCCACATCGGCACCCGGCACCCTGAAGATGGGCTTTGCGGGCTCAACCGGAGGCAATACCAACTATCACGAGATCCGCAACCTGAACGTAACCCAGCAGGTGCCGGACCTGACTGCTAGTGTAGTGTTTCATAAATAGTTATGCAGCATTGACTTTCCGTTGTCGAGTTGGAGGTTGAGTGCAGCCAGGTTTGAT
>CAIWCT010000293.1 GCA_903911225.1 uncultured delta proteobacterium | reverse complement strand
CCGGAGAAAGCAGACATCCGCGGCGAAGTGCTTGGCGAAAAGTATTTGAGCATGATCGACGGCCTTGCCTACGGGCCCAAAGATGGTCTCCGCCATATCAAGATATACACGGTGGCTCAGGGCGATACCTTTGAAACAATAGCGCGCAAGACAATGGGCACCTCGGTGCAGTCAAAAAGGCTGGCACAGCTTAACGGCCTGCCTGAAGGCTCTTCGCTTGTGCCCGGGGTGAAAATAAAAACTGTTTATTGATTGTCTGTGGTTTCAGGCCGGGCATGTGCACCACAGCTGCGGCAAAAGGTTGTGCGCATGGTTTGCATGGCAGGCTGGAGCTCAGAGATAATTTGACAGAGACACAGGTTTATTGTTATACAGAAAACGTTCCATATACTACCTTATTATAACCCCCTGCATAAAGGAGCACGCTGCTATGAAGAAATCCCTGAAATTTTTTTTACTGGCCTGCGGTTTATGCTTTGCAATTTCCGGATGCGGTGTGGACGAACTCAAGAAGGAGGTCGCGAGCAAAAATAATGCATTAAACCAATGCGAATCAGAAAAAATCGTGCTTAATAAGAAGGTTCAGGAATTGACTGCCTCGCTGTCTGCAAAAGACAGTGAAATCAAGCAGGCGCAGACAGCAGCAGTGACCGCGAGCGGTAATCTTGCTATTGCCGGAACCGAGCTGAGTGCAGCCAAAGTTCAGGCCGCTTCACTTACTACAGAATTAGATTCTTTGAAGGCGGAATTGGCCACTGTGCAGGAGCAGCTCAAGGATTGTTCCTCAAAAAAGCCAAAGAAGAAATAGAAAAATGCCGATTGGGGGGCAGATGCTCCCCGAGAAGATGCTTTTAGTAAGAGGCGGATCTTTTGATCTGCCTCTTGCATTATGAAAAGCACGCTACCTGTCCGACTCGGGCGAACGCGTTGCCGGCCCCTGTATTTTTATTGACACTTGAATCCCCTGTCACTATATTTTAGACCTATTGAGAGGGTTCCTAAACCTGTCTGCTTTATGACATTATTACGGAGAGCTGAAACATGAATTTTGAAAAAATAGCTTTGCATGTGCCGGCCATTCTGCTGCCAAAAGAAGACGTTGATCTTGCAAAATGGGCAGTGGTTGCCTGCGACCAGTACACCTCGCAGCCGGACTACTGGGATCGGGTGCGGCAGTTTGCTGGCGACATGCCGTCAACACTAAAGCTTACCCTTCCTGAGGTCTATCTTGAATCACCCGAAGTCAACGATATGATATCATCGATTAATAAAGAAATGGAGGCATACCTTGCGCGCGGCATTCTTGCAGCGCAGCAGCCGGGATTTATGCTTGTGGCGCGCACAACCGCCCATGGCAAGGTGCGCAAGGGCCTGATTGCAGCTCTTGACCTTGAGCACTACGACTATACGCGGGAGGTCACTACACTTATACGCGCCACTGAAGGCACCATTATCGAGCGTCTGCCGCCGCGCATCAAAGTGCGCGAGCATGCCCCGATTGAACTGCCCCATATCATGGTGCTCATCGACGATCCTGATCGCACGGTAATCGAGCCGCTGTTTCAAAAGAATCTTCCAAACGCCTATGACACCGATCTCATGATGGACAGCGGCCATATCAGCGGGTGTCTGGTGTCCGGTGATGCCGATATCGGGCAGGTTGCGCAGGCCCTTGAGCGCCTGGCAGCCCCTGATGCTTTTGCCGCCCGATACGGCGTTTCAGACAGGCCCGTGCTGCTGTATGCACTGGGCGACGGCAACCACTCATTTGCCACGGCTAAGGTTATCTGGGAAAATCTCAAAAAAGCCGCCTCGGATACAGCAGCCATTATGAACCACCCGGCGCGGTACGCGCTGGTTGAGCTTGTGAATATTCATGATGAAGGCCTTGAGTTTGAACCGATTTACCGCGTGATGTTTAATGTTGATCTGCAGGATATGCTCGCCCGGATGGACAGCTATTACAGCGCCCAGGGTTCGGCATTTTCATGGCATGAGGTTGCGGAAAGGGCGGATATGAGAAAAAAGGCCTCGCTGCTTGCCCGGCCCGGGCGGCACATGATTCCCTTTGTATCAGGCAAGTCTCTGGGCCTGCTCTGCATTGACAAGCCGGCACTCACTCTTGAGGTTGCAACGCTGCAGGCTTTTCTGGATGCGTATATGAAGGAGCGGCCTGAAGCAAAGATCGATTATATCCACGGCGCGGACATTGTTGCGGAATTGGGCTCGCAGCAGGGCAATATCGGCTTTGCACTGCCGGTTATTTCAAAGTTCGATTTTTTCAAAACAGTTATTCTGGACGGAGCGCTGCCGCGCAAGACCTTTTCCATGGGCGAGGCCCATGAAAAACGCTTCTATCTTGAGTGCCGCAGGATTGTGCTGTAGGGGCAGTTATCTCACGAAAATAAGTATTTCAAGGCGCAGGTTCTCCAAAATTTCGAGCATGATTTTAATCAAATACATGCTGCCGGAAAAAAAGCGAAAAGAGAAGTTAAGGTGCCGGTAGAAGAGTATTTTGAGGCACACAAAACTTCCCGGAAAACGGCTGCGTCAGCATAAGCGTTGCGGATGAAAATCAATGCAGTGTATGGCAGAATTTTAAAACCACAAAAAACAGATTGTAGGGTGCGCATTGCGCACCGATAAAAAACTAGCGTTTTTGCAGTAACCGCCCAAACCAAAAACCGCCAATTTTCAAACCCATGAAACATTTACAGGAACGCCCCCCCCCCCTCAAAGCATTCCATCGGGTTTATCTCTCAAAAATTTTTATGATTTTAACGATTGTCCGGAGGGTTTCTTCGTCGGCTTTTTGAGAAAACTTCTGGATGGCTTCTTTCAATTCCTTTGTGCTCACCGCATGCCCAAAATCAAACATTTCCCACATGTCGGCCTTTAAGGCAGAGCCAAGTTTTATAAGCATATCAAGGGTCGGGTTTTGTTGCGCAGCTAGATTAACGGACTATCGCCCTTACAATTTTTAAAATTTGCCCCAGCTTTTCTTCGCTTATTCCTTTAATCAGCCGGTTAATATCTTTTATGATGTTATCGGGTGATTTCAGGTGATGCGCAAATTCAAAAAAATCCTTGAGTTCCATTCCAAGAGCATTGGCTATTTTTTCTAGCGTATCAAGGGATGGAGAGCTTTTGCCTACCTCTATCCTGCTTATATGTTTGGGGTCAACACCTACAATCTCAGCAATTTTTTCCTGCGACAAACCCCTTGTCTTTCGAAGTTCTTTTATTCTGGAACCCAAAAGTCGTTTTGATTCTTCCATGATTACCTCCAAGTATTGTACACAAGACCAGCTTTTGGAGGCTTTTAGAACAACCTTAAAGATAGGAAATACATTGATAAATCTACATTTAAAGTGGTATACCCTGTATTAAATATTGATTTTTGATAATAAGTCGTCTTTAAAAATTGATTTCTTCTGATTTGAAGACAATGCAGAGCATAGAAGTTTTAAGGGATTTTGATGAAAAGACCTTCACGGAAATTATGGGGGTCATTAAAGCCGCCTATGCCGATGGGATGGATGCGGGGGATGAGTCCTACATAAGGGGGAAACTTGAAAATGAAAAAAACATTAATGTGATTTTTAGGCATGGTGATCGGGTCGTCGGCTATCTTATGGCAACCCCGCACAACGATGCATACGAAGAACTTAAGGATGATGATCCACTGCTGGTGGAAGACGCAGAAAGATACTATGTAAATTTTGTTCAAATCCTCCCTGAATATCGCAAGGGGAGAGGTCTTTTAAAAATGGTCGGGAAAATGTTCGATGAAGCCAGAGAGCAATTCGGCTCCAATAAATTTTCCTGGCATTGCAGAACGGTTAATGGACTAAGCAGCGTCATTCAAAGGTTTTTTAAGGGGATGCCCCGCACAGTAAGGCATATTGAAAGCTGGAAATACACAAAAAATGAGCCTTATGATTACATTGAAGCGACACACTATAAAAGAGCGGGAAAGGTCTAAGCAACAGAATTTCATGATCTGCGAAGACAGACAGGACATATGACCGCAAACGGAATTTATACTCCTCTTGAAATAGCCATGCCGGAAATTCAAAGCAGGTGGCATGATCAAACTATTAAAAATGAGGTGGAGAAATTTTTGCAAGAAACACCAAGACCTTTCCATAAAAGGCCCAGGGCTGTTTTATTCAGGCATATAGCAAGTCCTGACCATGAATTTTTCTATTTTTCCGAGCTTGCTGAAAAAATTGCTTTAGAAAAGCTTGGTTGGGAATATTTGGATGATTATTTCTGCTCAAGAAATGAAGACAAGATGCGTCTGGCCAAAATGACTTTTTCCTACAGGAAAGATAAGCACAATAACCCGATAATTACTTACAGACGAATTATTAATATTGAAAAATCAGAAAACAAAAAATTGCGCGATTTAAAAACACATTGGGGAGAGGGTTTTGTAACGTTTCATCACAAAATTCTGGAAAGCCATTTTTCTAAAATCGACCTTTTTGATGCCTCAACATGGCTGAAAAACAAGGGCTCTTGTGCCAGTGAGTACTACAAGTATTTCTTGGGGTTGTTTCTATGCCATGGCGTTCTATTTGAAGATTTTGTTACAAACCGGGTTGAAAAAGAATTTTTTGAAGGCGTTGTTTATCCTGCATTTAATTTTCTTGAGAAGGAATTCGGATTAAGACCTTTAATAGTACATTTGCGACCTAAAGAATATGAGGATTTTAAATTTTGGTGGGGCTACAAAGAGGAAATAAAGAATACTCTGGATTGTACGGATACGCAAAGCGATATGATTCAATCGGATAGAATATTTGTCACAAGCCGAGAGGGATAACAGATTAATAAAATAAGCCGTGTTCTGTACCTGTGGTCTTTAATTTTGTGCTTATCGGCAAAAGTTGAAGCCTCCGATTTTGGAACAGCGCTGGGAATTGCCACTTTAAATATCCCCGCCGGGGCTGATATTGCCGCCATGGGTAATGCCGACGCTTCTGCTTGGAGTTGGTCTTCCAACAACCCCGCTATGACCGCTTTTTCAAAGCCCGGTGTCGAATGGAGATATGGGGGATCTGGCACCTATGGCATTGTTGAGTTCAGCAAAGGCCCGCAACTATCATTCTATTCCGTAACAGGAGCGGTTAAGACAACAATCGGCGTTTTTCAGACCACGGCTTCTTATTTCGGATCCGATACGGAAATGACAAAGATAGGCACGGATAGTAAGTTTGCGCCGTCAAGATCCATTGATCTCACCTGGGCTAATAAAATAACCGATGATTTATTGCTCAAAGGAGATGAGCTGTATGTGGGGTGTGAAACATCTATTTCAAACTCGCAAATAAATTTTTCCTACAATCACCAAAGAATCATCCGTTCAAAATCAACCGGCAATGGCGCGATGGCCGGGTTTTTATATAAGCCCAGCGAAAGAATCAATATTGGCGGGTTCTATGGCCGGTATTGGGACCGGTCACGCGAAACGAATTACCTTTCAGAGAATTCCAGCCATGACTCTTCAGCAACCGACCAGATTAAGATCGGTGCAAGTTTTCAAGTCTTACCGCTGACGTTTCTTGCCTGTGATTATCAATTCTTAAATCTGCCGAAGATGCGTAAGGGGCAGGTCTTTGCTGGTATTGAGCAGGGGATAGTGAAGGACATTTTCTATCTTTACAGCGGGTGGGCCGCAAACGGACCGACCTGTGGTGCAGGTCTCTATTTTAAGCACGGCGGTTTTAATATCGCTTATATGCAAAATCCCTTTTCAGAGGCAAATGACTATCTGGGCCGGGCAAGAGTTTTAATGGCTATGGTGTACGGGAGTTTTTAAATCGTTTGCTTGAAATTCAAACGACTTCTTTTGCTTTCCAAAGGATTCAAAATAAATATGGAACCATCTGCAATAATCAATAAAGAAAGGGGTGATGTATATGGTGAGTATAAAAGCTCTTAATTCTCGCGAGCCAGATAAAATTTCTCAAATATTTGATATTCACAAACAATATTGTTCGGAAAATGGGAACGGAGAACTCACAGTAGGATTGAAGGAGGACCTTGAAGATACAAGAAGCATAGTGATTGTGGCTAATAATGAAAAGGGAGAAATATGTGGATACCTGTTAGCCATTGAGCATAATCATGCATGCGAATTATTCAAGGATTTTGACCCTCTACTGCAAGAAGATCCAAAAAGGTATTATGTTGATCTGCTTGAGATTGTCGAGGAATTAAAAAATCCGAAAGTACCAATTAATCTGATTCTTTCTATGGTTCAAGAAGCCGCTAAAAGGGGAATATTTGGCTTTTCCATGCATATCAGAGCCTCTTTATCTGAAAAATTTATGCATCTAATAAGAAAAAGAATTCATACTAATGTCCGGCAGGTTAGGAAAGTTTCAGGTAATTGGTATGGTAGCGCTGAAGAGTTTGTCTATATTGAAGGGACTATTAAATAGCTAATGCTTTTTTGGAATTCGATTTTCTACCATGACGGGCGACTCTTTACGAGACTGTTAAAAATAGATCGAAAAAAATGAATCCCAATAACCTAGTTGCAAAATTTTTGCCTTATCGAATTCGCGCTGCAGAACTTGTCGTGGGGATTTCAACAAAACAGCTGGTGAGTTGGTCTATAGAATATGTGCTCTGTCCATATATTATCTACACATGTGGTCTTGTATGGGGCGGAGTGACCATGCTGTTTATATCGGTTTTTACCTGTTTGCTTGCCCTTCGCTTGTACGATTGGTCAAAGCGTGATTGGTTGGGCATCGAAGCCATCAAAGAGCTTATGAATTATGAAGGAGAGAAAAGCGCCGGGCGTTTCGTCTCTTGGTTTTTGAAAAAAAGCGAACCTGTGGTTTTTCTGTTCCTCACTGTCTGGTATGATCCATTTATCACCACTGCCTACCTGCGCCATGGTAAATTTAACGGCATGGCCGTGCGCGATTGGAAGATATTTTTTGGAAGCTTGCTCATCGGCAACGGCTACTGGATACTTGCCTGCTACATGGGCATAACGCTTGTGGAGTGGGCATGGCGGCAGACGAAGGTTTTTATTTTATGATGCAAAGTCAGTATATAGAAGGGTGCTAATCCCACCCCCTTAGCCCGAAGTGCCAGATTCGGCGCGCAGTGATTTTTTCTGTTCCGGCTTAAACTTTATTTCAAGTTTGCATCCGCATGCTTCGGCATATTTTCGCAGCGTATTAATTGTGGGTGAATGCTTGCCCTTGCCTCCGCCCGATTCGATCCGTGCGATGGCTGGTGCCTTGGTGCCCATGCGGGATGCCAGCTGCTCTTGGGTAATGTTTGCGCGCTTGCGGGCTTTCAAGCATTCATCCAGAAAGGTAAATTCATCCTCCATGGAATCGTAAGAGGCGTTCACCTTGGGATTTGAAAGCATCTTCTTTACCATTTTCTCATGAGTGAGCATGTGATTGTACCTCCTCCATTCTCTTTACCGCCGTTTCAAACTCACGGGCCGGTGTTTTATCAGTTTTCTTTATAAACGAATGCAGCATCACAATGGAAGAGCCAACGATTGTGCAGTAAAAGACCCGTGCAATTCCCTCCATGCTCTTGAGCCTCAGTTCAAACAGGCCATTGCCCATTGCCTTGGTATGCGGCTCTCTCAAATTCGGGCCATATACAAGCATGCGACGGGTGAGATGAATATAGCGGGCCTGTAGGCCTTCCGGCAGGCGCATAATGTCCTGCTGAACTTTTTCGCTGTAATATTCTATCTTCCATGACATAACCCAAACATAACATATTTGTTAATACCATTCAACCCGCAAAATGTAAGGTTATCTGTATTTGAAGCACGTCATTTTAGACTGTCATTTTAGACTTGTTATACCTGCCCGTATTTGAGTATTATCATTTGCCATGACAAAGACTGAAACTTTTCTGCAATTTGTCGAGGTGGCGGTTCCATTGCCGCTCAACACCACCTTTACCTATGGCGTGCCGCCGCAGTTTGCCGATGGGCTGCGCATCGGCATGCGGGTGCTGGCGCCGTTCGGGCGGCGGCTGATAACAGGCTATGCCATAGGCTTTCCGCTGGAAGCGCCAATACAAAAAATAAAAGAAATTGCTGATGTGCTTGACGCAGAGCCGCTTTTTGATGAAGCTGACCTGCGATTTTTTCAGTGGATAGCAGCCTATTACCTTTACCCCCTGGGCCTTACCATACGCACCGGCCTGCCGTCAGGGCTGAACATCGAATATATAGACGCTTTTGCCCTCACCGATGCTGGTCGCGAGGCGCTTGCGCAGGGGGCTGTACCGGATTACGGCCTGGCCATTGCCCGGGCGCTTACCGCTGCAAAATCGCTGTCGCTGAAAAGTCTTCAAAAAAAAGCGGGGCTGCAGGGCCTTGCCTACAGCCTTCAGCTCCTGCAGCAGCAGGGCTTCATCACGGCGGTTCAGAAAAAAAAGGCGGCTGGCGTAGGCATCAAAACTGAAAAATGGTTTTCACTGGCTGAGGGGGCAACTTCCGGAGGGCTGAAGGGCAAACAGCTCAAGGTGTTTGAACATATTGCCCACAGCGGGCCGGTATCGATGAGCACCCTTCGGCTGCAGTGCGGCCCCAGTGCAGCCCAGCTTGCGACACTTGAAAAAAAGGGGCTCATCCTGTTTGCCGAGCGCGAATCCTTAAGAAGGCCACCTGACTGCGAAACGGTGTTTTTCGAACCCGTGCATGAGCTTAACCCTGATCAGAAGCACATTATCGAAGGGCTGCAACAGCCTCTTGAGGAAAAGGTGTTTCATCCTTTACTGCTGCACGGCGTCACCGGCAGCGGCAAGACCGAGATTTATCTCAATGTCATGGCCCATGTTATGCGTGAAGGCCGCCAGTGCCTGTACCTGGTTCCCGAAATTGCCCTGACAGCCCAGCTTTACGACCGTATCAGCTCCCGGCTGCAGGCACCCATAGCCATGCTGCACAGCAATCTCAGTGATGCCGAGCGCTATGATGCCTGGCGCATGATCAAGCGCGGCCAGGTGCAGGTGGTGGTGGGTGCGCGGTCGGCAATCTTTGCTTCGTTCAAAGACCTGGGGGCTATCATTGTCGATGAGGAGCATGACTCCTCCTACAAGCAGGATGACAGCCTGCGCTACAATGCACGTGATCTTTCTATCGTGAAGGCCCGCGAAGCAGGCTGCCTGGTGATTCTGGGCTCTGCGACTCCCGGCCTTGAAACCTACACCAATGCCCGCACGGGCAAATACCATTTTGCAGAGCTTAAGACCCGCGTTGAAGACCGGACCCTGCCCCGTGTCACTATCATCGATATGAAGATTGAAACAGCGATGCGCAGAAAAAAAACCGGCATTATTTCTAAAACGCTTAAAGAGGCTCTGGCCCAGCGCCTGGCCCAGGCAAGGCAGAGCCTGCTTTTTCTCAACCGGCGCGGATTTGCCCCGGTGCACCTGTGCCGCCAATGCGGCCATACCTTCCGCTGCCCCAACTGTTCGGTGTCGCTCATTCACCATTTGAGCAGCAAAAGCCTGAACTGCCACTACTGCGATTTCAGCATTGCGGTGCCCCAGCAGTGCCCTGCGTGCCGGGGGCTTTTTCTTGATTCAATGGGTTGGGGCACGGAGCGGCTTGAATCAGAGCTGCACGAGCTTTTCCCGACCGCACGCATTGCGCGCATGGACCGTGACACCACGGCGCGCCGCGGTGCAACCCATGAAATTTTGCGTGACATGCACCGAGGCAAAACAGATATTCTTATCGGCACGCAGATGATCGTCAAGGGCTATCATCTGCCGGGCGTGACGCTTGTGGGCGTGGTCTGCGCCGATCAGGCGCTCAGCATGCCCGATTACCGCGCAGCAGAGCGTACCTTTCAGCTGCTTACGCAGGTGGCGGGCCGGTCGGGCCGGGGCGAGCTGCCCGGTGAGGTTATCATTCAGACCTACAACCCCGATCACTATAGCGTCACCTGCGCTGCCCGCCATGACT
>CAIWCT010000292.1 GCA_903911225.1 uncultured delta proteobacterium | reverse complement strand
TGCTTGACCTTTTTACCAAAGATGCAGTTTGGGATGGCGAAAAGGAAGGCTTCGGTAAATATGTCGGCATCGATGAAGTGTGCAAATTCTTCGATGGCGCAAAAGACACCCTGAAGTTCGGCGTGCACTGGTTTCTGCAGCCCCGTATCAAAGTGTTGAGCGAGACCGAGGCAGAAGGCGTGTTCTACCTCTGGCAGACCAGCACCATGGCAAACGGCAAGGACATTTTCCTGGCCGGTCAGGAGTTCGACAAATACCGCAAGGAAAATGGCAAGTGGAAGATGAGCCACATGGTTCTCAAGGTTTTTTATGCAGCCGACATTAAACAGGGCTGGAAGGACGACAAGCTTTGCGGTCTTAAGTAGTCGCTAGATACCCACCACAATATATTGTGGTTAGTTTAAAGTCCGAAGCATGTATTGACATGCTTCGGACTTTTTTTTGTTTTCGAGGTGTTTTTGTAATATGCCGTAAAAACTTCTTTTTTTATTCAATGGGTTTTATTGGCAACTTTCTGTAGTAAAAAAGCAAAAAAACACCCAATACTGTATATAGAATTGGAATGACTTGATAATTGGGTGTGTTAATCAACCTTTGTTGAGGCTGGTTGTAAGAAAAATGCATTAACCTCTCTTTTTTACTTGAATTTTTCTTGTCAGTCACTATAATTTAAAACAACAGAAGGTGAAACATACCGTACGGAATAAATAACTAAGAAATTAAGGGGTGTATTTCAGTTTAATCGAAACGTGGGAGAACTTAGTTATGCCAAAAACTTGTTTAGCAGTAAAAAACGCCGAACATGTCTCCTGCTCATCCAGTGGGCGGTCTCAGCATCGCAGTGATAAAGAAGCTTTAATTCTCAAGTATGCACCGCTTATAAAATATATCGCGGGCCGCGTGGCATCTCGTCTCCCCATGCATATTGACATTCACGACATGATCAACTCCGGTGTTCTGGGGCTCATTGATGCAATAGATAAGTTCGATTCAGGCAAGGGGGTTAAATTTGAAACCTATGCCGAATATCGCATAAAGGGCGCAATGCTTGACAGCTTGCGCGCCATGGACTGGGTTCCCCGGTCGGTTCGCAAAGTTGCAAGCATGCTGGAAATAACCTGCTCCAATCTTGAAAAGAAACTGGGCCGGCCGGCAACCGATGAAGAGGTGGCCAAATCCATGGATGTGGGCGTAGAACGATTTTATAAAATCATCAACCGCATTTCAAATATATCCATAATAAGCCTTGAACAGGACGCCCATAATTCAGGCTCACGGCATTCTCTGCTTGACCGTATCGTGGATGAGGGCCATGCAAAGCCATCAGACAGGCTTGACAATGAAGAGCTTAACGGCATGATTTCCAGCAATATCGAGCGCCTGCCCGAAAAGGAGCGCACCGTCATTTCGCTTTACTATTTTAATGAACTGACCATGAAAGAGATCGGCCGACGGCTCAAACTTACGGAATCCCGTGTTTCGCAGTTGCATACCAAGGCTGTGGTCAGACTGCGCGGCAAATTGCGCAAGCAGAACTATTGTTGACGGAAATTTTTTATTTACCATGCCTATTTACGAATTTTACTGCAATCACTGCAATACCATCTTTAGTTTTTTTTCAAAGTCGATCAACACATCTACAACTCCCGTCTGCCCGAAATGCAAACGCTCACTGGAGCGCCAGGTATCGCTGTTTGCCTGCATTGACCGATCTCGCCAGGACTCAGGGGCTGAGGATTTCCCCCTGGACGAAAGCAGGCTTGAGGGCGCCATGACCAGACTGTCGTCTGAGGCGGAAAAGCTCAATGAGAACGACCCGCGGCAGACCGCCCGCCTGATGCGTATGTTCTCGGACATGACCGGCGTGAAGCTGGGCGACGGCATGCAGGAGGCTTTAAACAGGCTCGAGTCTGGAGAGGATCCTGATGCAATCGAGGCGGAGATGGGCGATATCCTTGAAAGCGAGGACCCGTTTCAGCCCCTGCAGACAAGGTCTCGCGGCAAAAAAAGCGCGCCGTTGCGTGATGAAACTCTGTATGATTTGTAGCCCCTTTTTTTCTATTTCTGCATAAATCCGAAGCGCCCAAGTGTTTTCTGTCATGGGAATATGGCTATACTGCGGCATCCCCTCCCCAGAGCCGAATGGTCGGATTATCCTGATACGAATCGGTTTTTGCGTTTTTATTTATTCAGCAGATGCATTAAAACTGCGTTACTTGAGCATGTTCTTTTCTTGCCAATCAAGCTGAAAAGCTATAATAATAAATAAAGAGTGAATAATCATACCATTACGAAGCAACGGAAAGTATGGTAAACTTTAAATATGACTTTTCCTGGGACCTTCTGGGAAATATAGAGCTTGGGAGGCCTAAACTCGGGCCGACAGCACGGCTTGAAGTATATCGTCTCATGCAGTTCACTCTGCGCGATGTTCTTGAAAAACAGTTTGGCGCTGAAAAAGCTGATGAGCTGTTTCGCCAGGCAGGCTATCTTGCGGGAAAAGAATTTTACGCACATATGCTCGGAGATATTGCAGACTTCGGGGTTTTTGCAAAAAAGCTTCAGCAAATATTCAGGGAGATGCAAATAGGCCTTTTATATATTGAAAAAGCAGACCTTGTCGCAGGCGAATTCATACTGACTGTTTCTGAAGATCTTGACTGCTCGGGACTTCCTGAAAAAGATTATGAAATATGCGTCTATGATGAGGGCTTTATTGCAGCACTTCTGGAAAGCTTCAGCGGGGAAAAATTCAAAGTGAAGGAAATAGACTGCTGGTGCACAGGGGATAGAACATGCCGTTTTAAAGCGGAGGCTGTCAGGGGATGACGGTTATGCAGACAGAAGACAACGAAACGCTAATCAAGCTGCTGCAGTCCAGCATCTATGACAGTACGCTGCCTGCAACGCTGCCCGAGCCGCTCAACAGCAACCCGGAGTATAAAAAATTATACAGCGATATCGTTGAGCTCAGAGAGTTTATCATGGCGATTGCCCAGGGGGATTTTTCCCGTTCGCCCGGCATCAAGGGGTATCTGGCAGGCGCACTGAAAACGCTCCAGGCAGGCTTAAGGCATCTCACCTGGCAGACGAAGATGATTGCCCAGGGGGACTTTTCCCATCGGGTCGATTTCATGGGTGAATTTTCAG
>CAIWCT010000291.1 GCA_903911225.1 uncultured delta proteobacterium | reverse complement strand
TCTGTCTGTCTGTCTGTCTGTCTGTCTGTCTGTCTGTCTGTCTGTCTGTCTGTCTGTCTGTCTGTCTGTCTGTCTGTCTGTCTGTCTGTCTGTCTGTCTGTCTGTCTGTCTGTCTGTGCAATATTGCTGACATCATAGCCTTCTCCTTAAAAAGGAAGCCGCTAGTTATAGTAACTATAGCATTATTATTCCAGGTAACATACATAAATCAGACACGAAAAAATATTATTTACGCTTAAAAGCGCTCAAATTCTCAAAAAAGGATATAGGTGTCTTGATTTGTGCAACAGAAATCAGGTCCGCCTTTTTGACGAGACAGTTAAAGATGCCTTTGTTGTTGCCACGGTTTTTTTACTCGGGGGATACTTTTTTTGCCAAGCCGCCAATCCTCTAAATAAAGATAAAATAAGAATATGCTAAAACATAACAATTATGCTTAATAAAATTTTAAGCTCATATGGTTATATATTGATTTAATGCGGCGTATCCCGTATAATAATGACAATGATAAAAAAATAGAACCTTATGTTTTTGACGATTTTTTGTTCGGGGCTCTTTTTAATTATATTTTTAAAATACTTAAAGCGGGAATTATGTTTTGAAACTGTTTGCTAAAACGATACCAGGATTCAGAACTTTGATGCGGTGGTCATTGGTATTAGCAGCTCTTTTATTGAACAAGTGGTTCGCTTTTGAGTTTAAAACGAGCTTTAGCAATATGCTGCCGTAAAGGCATACTTTCATTGCCGAATATTATTTCTAATTTTGGACTTTTGACTTTCAATCAAAAAGTTAAAATCGATCAAGTGTATGTATGAAAAAGAAAAATGTATTTTTAAATTGCCCTATGTGGCGTTACTAAGGAGAGAAAGATGGAAGAAGACAAACTTTTTAAGTACCTGACTTTTTTACGCGATTTCAGCCGCGTGTATACGCAGCAAATCATGGAAGGCAATGTCCCGATGCAGTCAGACTTGAAGCTCTCGCAGCTTAAGGCTCTGTATGCCTTTCGCGACAAGGACTGCATCACCATGAAGGAATTTGCCATGAATCTTGGCGTGAAGTTCCCCAATATGACCATGATAGTCGACGGGCTTGAGCACGAAGGCATCGTGGAGCGCGAGCGCGGACAGGAAGACCGGCGCAAGGTTTTTGTTACGCTCACTGACAGGGGAAAAGAGATTCGCAACGGATTCCTTCAGCAGCGCGGTAAAATCGCCGAGGAGATTTTTGCCAACATTACTGATGATGAGCGCGACCTGCTGCTGTCATCGCTTGAACATGTCTGTGAGATTTTCGGCAAATCCTTTGAAGACCGTATGGAAAAAAAGAGTTAGTAACGCGCTTGCGGGATTCAGGAAGAAATTGAAATTGCAGATGGCTGAATAAATTTAAGATAACGCATATCATGGGCATCAAGCCAGTCTGGGTGCAGGTGAGCCTTTAAAACTGTCAGGATATTAAAACCGTTGAGGCTGTGATATGAAGAAAAATTTTGTGCAATTTTTAGCAGCAGCAGCGGGTGCGGTTGCAGGCGGTGCTGCTTTTGCTGTTCTGTGGCCACATATCGACCGTTTTTTTTATGTTACGCTCGGAATTGATATTCAGTGCGACGGCTGTCATACTGAAGCTTTGAGTTTGCTGTACATGTTTGTTCCCTGTGCCGCTGCGCTTTTTGTGTTTATCTGTACCAGGATACTCTATAAAAGCGGCGGCATTGTTTGTTTGCTGAAAGCGCTGGCCGGAAGCGTTTGTATCGGCGGCACGCTGTGCCTGCTTGCTGTACAGATTGCACAGGGCGAGGTTGCTGCAGTGCTTGTTGTATGCATTACGGCTGCGGCGGCAACGGCGGGCTGTAATTTTGGCGGCAGGTTTAATGCGCCGGCGGCTGTTTCAGCCGGCGAATGAGGTTTTTATGAAAATAGAGCAAGAAAAATGCGTTGGCTGCGGGGGGTGCGTGAACCTGTGCCCTGTTGATGCGATCAGCTTCATCGATGACAGGGCGGTGATTGATGAAGCAGCCTGCACGGATTGCGGCACATGCGCGCAGGTGTGCGGGGTTGCAGCGCCGCAGCAGTGATGTGAGATTTGTTGAATACGTTTTGCCACACGCAGGTGCGATATGTCAAAAAAATACGATGTCATTGTTGCGGGCGCCGGGCCGGCTGGCCTTATGGCGGCGCAGGTGCTGGGAGAAAAAGGCGCGCGCGTTCTGCTTGTCGATATTAAGAAGGACCTCCCGCGGGTGCACCGCGCCTGCTGCGCTAATCTGATCATTGAGCCGGGTACGCACCGGGAATGGGTTACCTGCAAAGACGGAGCGTTTCATTTTGCTGAAAACAGGTTTTCCATCCCGTACAGCGGTGCGGTCATTGGGCTGAAGCGCAGCGTCAAGGTTTCTGCCGGGGGGAAAACGCTGACCATTGCCGGGAAAAGCCCGGAAGGACAAGTCGCCGTTTCATACGAAAAGGAGGCGCTGCTGCAGGGAATGCTTGCGCGTGCCGCGGCACAAAATAATATCGAGATTATGCCCGAAACGCAGGCTCTCGGGGTTGAAAATACGGCTGGCGGCGTTGCGGTAAAGCTGCGCTCAAAGGGAGCAGAGTTTACTGTTCAGGGCAGCTATGCCGTGGCGGCCGATGGCGTTAATTCGCACCTTGTTGAGAGCCTGGGACTCAATAAAACCAGGCGTACTTTTCTCGGCCGCTTCATGGTTGCATCCTACCACATGGAAGAGGTCGACTGCCCGTACCCCGAGTCATGGATTACCTTCATGGGAAAGGGACATACCCTTGGCGGCAGAGGGCAGATATATATGTGCCCCAAGCCGCATGGCGGGGCAACAGATAAAACGGTCTATGAGCTGACCGTGGGCGTACCGGCGCTCGGGGGCGCAGCGCCGTCGGCAAAGCAGGAAATAGACCATTTTATCAACACTGGCAAATTCGCTTCGTGGTTTCAGCATGCACGCATCATTGACACACGGGCTGCAGCGCTTAACTTCTTGACGCCCCTTGTTAATCCTGTGGAGGGCACTGTGGCTGTGGTGGGAGATGCTGCAGCCTTTATTGAGACCTATGTGCAGGGAGCCATCATGTACGGCTACCAGGCAGCTCATGCCATTGCAAATCAGCTTGCAACAGGCGCGGGGCTTGATGCGTACGCCCGGTCATGGGGGAATTCATTTGAGTATAACGACCCTGAGGAGATCAAGCGCTCTACGCAGGGTTTCGGACTGCACGTGCTTGAAGATAAAGACATCGACTATCTTTTTGGCCTCACCGCAGGCGACGATATACACGGCTTTGTCAATGAGTTTTCAGATCCCCTGACCGTGCGAACGGCCCTCTTTAATCATATGACGCAGATCGAGCGCGAGCGTCCAGTCCTAGCCGCAACGCTTAAGCGCTTCAGCGACGTATCGGTGGCTGAAGCGCTGCAGGTGAATGCTCAGTAAGCGTATGACAGACAGCTAGAATAAAAAGAGAGCCGGAGCAGAGTCTGTTCCGGCTCTCTTTGCTTTTTCGGCGGGCTATTGAACGGTGTATATAGATGATGAGTAGCACTGCTTGCCCTTATAGGGCACATAGCCGCCCAGCGGCACGACCTGTATGATATCTCCCGTTGCAATGGCCATGGGTGTGCCTCCGGATGGGAAGGCCTGACGAGCGTCCGCAGGGACCGTGCCATAGGTTATGGGCCCTGAAAATCCAGCATCGGTATTTTGCATGATCATCCACTTCGGCCCGAGAGGGCCGTTGACGATCAGGAAGGATAAGGGCACTGCAGGATCAAGGGAAATAACGCCGCCAGAATAGTTTATCGCAGGCAGGTTGACCGTGCAGAACAGGAGCTCAAGGTTCAGGCTCACCGGTGTCGACGGGCAGCCTAAAAGCGACCGGGTGGATTCGTAGAAAAAAGTTCCGGTATCGTCACTTTCAGTATAGATGCCCAGGAGCGAGAGCTTAAAAGCATAGGGTGCGGTCAGGCTGAAAGCTCCCGTATCATCAGTGCTGGCAATAAAGGTGCACCCGGATGTTCCGCATACATTGTTCCATGTGTCCGGATCAATCATGTCATCAGAGCCATACACAAAAATGCCCGCCTTCGGTTGTCCCTCAACAGTTGCAGTTCCTGATACGGAACACACAGATACCTGTACTTCATTCTCCGGCGCAACCTTCAGCTCCACAGCCAGGCAGTTCGTGGGGCAGGTGCCTGCCTGAACGGGGATTTCATACTCCCCGAAATTGTACAGCTTGCCCCCGCTTGAACCCGATATAAGCACTTTTTGCTTCTCGCCGGTCACGCCGTTATTGTTTATATCCTCACCCGGCGCCTCCGAGCGCATCACATCAACACAGAATTTGCCGTTTTCATCGGTAGTCTGGGGAGAAGAGGTGCCGGTATAGGTCACGCCCGCTACATTGATGGTCGCTCCCGCCACCGGATTGCCATCTGCGTCAACGACGGTGCCGGAGATGCAGCCATGGTCTGCAATCGGCCAGTCCACGTTCCAGTATGAAAAATGCGTGACATCGGATGCGGCAAATATGTCGCCGCTATAGGAGCCATTCCGAACAGCTGCAAGCTGCGCTTCGGCTATGATGGTGCCGTTGTCGCGCTCAAGCCAGCCGCTGAGGTCGGCTCCCCCCTCGGTTGTGCCGCGAACCCACTGGCCTGTTTCTTCATTGAAATAGTACATGGGCACGTCTATGCGGTCATTGCCGGAATGAGTGTCGACCACGGCGCCCCAGGTGTCGCGCGGCATGCGCATGCGAATGCGGGCGGGATTGCCTGGTTCAGTGGTGGCCAGGCGTTTGCCCTGGGTGTCTTCAAGCTCAAAGGCCGTAAAGACGCCGGAAATGAGCAGGCTGCCTTTATTATCTGAAAATGAGCCGGGAAATTTGTCGGCTTCGGTTGCGGGGTTGAAATTGCGCACCTTGCCGCCGCTGATATTTGAGTTGCTGATTTCAACTGAGCCGGCCGAGTTGCGCCATTTGCCGTTCTTGACGTCAGTGAGGCTATTCATTTCCACCAGTGCGCCGTCAAAACCTGTAATTGCGCGAGTGGTATTTATCTGTACGGTCTTCAGAAGCGGCGCGTAGCCGTCCAGAGAAAAACGCACAACGCTCTGCATGCCCGCGGCAACGGGCGCATGAATCGTGTAATGGCCATTGCTGTCGGTAGTTGCGGTTGCCCGCTCTCTCGGGCCAATGCGGCCATTGCCGTTGACATCAGTTGACACTGTAATTGTTGCCCCGTCAGCAGCCGTCACCGAGCCGCCCTGTTGCGGTGCAATATAAACAGTGCCGGAAATCGTGATGTGCTGCACCCGCTTGCACCCCTGCTGTGATACAAGTAACATTAAGCTCGCTGTCAGAATGATACAAAGACTTCTTTTCATCGGACCCCCCTTTCTGCTAAGTTTTAATATATTTTTGCCGTTAAAGTAACATTGTACACTATTTTAATTCCTGACGGCAATAAAGATTTTTTAAATTTTTTATATCCTGAAAGGGGCTGTAATGAAAAGCTATCGCAAGGAGCTCTGGTTTAGCACGGCAAAGCGCCATGCTTTTATAAACATTACCCGTGAGGTTGAGGCATGCCTGCAGGAAAGCGGCATACGGGAAGGGCTGGCGCTTGTCAATGCCATGCACATCACGGCATCGGTGTTCATAAACGATGATGAGCCGGGGCTGCATCAGGACTATGAAAAATGGCTTGAGCGTCTGGCGCCACATGAGCCGACGGCGCAGTATCAGCATAACCGCACCGGCGAAGACAATGGCGATGCGCATTTGAAGCGGCAGATCATGGGCCGCGAAGTGATGGTGGCGATAACTGAAGGCAGGCTTGATTTCGGCCCCTGGGAGCAGATTTTTTACGGTGAGTTTGACGGGCGGAGAAAAAAACGGGTGCTCGTAAAAATTATCGGGGAATAATATTTTCGGTGTCTTTATCCGCAGCAGCACAGCCGTACTTTATTTAATAAAGCCACGTGTTGACCTTGACACACTGCGTGGGTTTTAGCTATAACCCGACTATGAATTTAACGTGCTTCACCAGTTTTGCCGCCTGGAAAGCGTATGCAACAGAATGCGTCTGGCGGGTCATGCCCGAGCCTCCCGCGCAGAACATGAAGCCTTCCTGGGACCTGCCTCAGGATATATTGTCTGAGATATCCATTCAGTGGCCGAAAGTTTACGACTGGCCAAGCGCCACTATCTGGATGCAGAGCCTGCGTGATGGGCTCAAACAATATGTCAATCTGGAGCCTGCCTGCATTGAGCAACCCTTTAACCATGTTGTTCTTTTTTATCTGTTGTACCGTACTACCCGCTATACTATAGCTGTTGATTATTCTGACCATGCTCTCATAAATCCGGAATGCCTCAGGATGTGCTCCCTGTATTTTCGTATGCAGTATGCCAATGCCGGCTATGGCGACCAGAAAATCGTTCCGGGTGGTTTCATAACGTATCCACTCCTGTACAGGTTTTTACCGTATGTGCGGGCACTTGATTCTAGAAGCTTGAAATTTGATGTTTATGGCCGATTCGGAAAAGAGTTCGGCGCAGAAATTCGCGGCAGTGCCATAGAAAAATTGAGAATGCAACAGCGGTTCCGGTACACGTGCACATGGGATACCGTTCGCTACAGCCGCTCACTCCTGGAAATTGCACAATCAAAGGTCTGTGTAGACCTGCCCGGACAGGGAGCATTCTGTTTCAGGCTCGTCGACTATCTGGCTGTTGGCGCTTGTATAATTGCTTATCCGCATTCGACAATGCTGCCCGTTCCTCTGGTCAACGGGAAGCACATAGTTTACACCAAGCCGGATTTGTCAGATCTTCAGGATCTTTGTGCGTATTACGTCGAGCATAAAGATGAACGGCAAATGATAGCAAGCAGTGCCCGCGATTATTTTGATAAATACCTTCACAGGTCACAGCTTGCCTGCTATTATTTGAAGCAAATAATTTCGTGCATCAGCCGGTAGAGATATTGTGAAAAAAATCAAGGCCATGCCGAATTAGTTTTATGGGGAGCGGCAGTTTTTCGCAACAGGGCGGATTTTTTTCGGTGTTTCGACAGGCATAAAGAAGGTGTTGGAGAAAGCATCCGGCAATGTTCGAGCTTTTGAAATGATGGAAGGTTCGAAATCAATTGTTTGACATAGTTCGATATTTCACTTTATAGTTGTTGGAGCATACAAGGCAATTACAGTCAGGATCAAATAATCAGCAATTCATTCAATGGAGACTGCGATGAAATGTTTGAGGTGTGGAAGTGAATCACTTGTCGACGGCGCCATATACAGCCCGATTCGCACAGCCTTTCGTCCGCAGGGTGCGAAGTTCCTGACGCTTGAGACCGGGGATATTCAGACCAAGGCTATCATGTGCAAGAACTGCGGCTATGTTGAAATCATCGGGGACGCTATGAAGCTCAGAAGGCTCACCTCCGACGCGGGGGAGTCTTCCGGCAACATCACCTGATGTGAATTCTTTTTAGAAAAGATGCCGCGAGGCAGGGTGGGGGCGCAAGCCCCGGGCTTTGCGGCAGGCATATACGAAGAGCTAATCGGGGGCAGGTATCCCCGATTAATTTATATACGAAGCTGCATGAGCAAAAGCTGCCGTGATTTTTCATACCGAACCTCTTATTTCCGTTGGTCTCATCGAAAATGCCGCACAGATTGATTTTGAGCTGCAGGGCGATTATATGCTCGACGGCAGGGCTGTGCCTGAGGGGTGCTACCGCGCAGTGTATGCGGCTGGTGTCGTGGCGCTGTCAGACGGCAGCAGCCGCGAGCTGATACGGGGGCGGCAGGTTTGTTTAAATCCTGTGGCATTGCAGGACAATTATTTTACTCTGCACAATGTGGCCATAGGCCATGAGTTTCACTGGGAGCGGCTGCAGAGTCAGCGCTTTCGGGGCGAGCTTGCCTTTGCCGCCTTTGGTCATGAGGGCATCACAGCGGTGAACCGTATCGGGCTTGAGGCATATCTTGAATCGGTTATCTGCTCTGAGATGAGCCCTGAAAGCGATGGCGAGTTCCTGAAGGCGCACTGCATCATTTCCCGCAGCTGGCTGTTAGCACAGCTTGAACTGAAGCGCGCAGCCGGTGTGCCCGCCTCATCCCCCGATGGCGTCTTTACCGATGCCGCCACCCACAAAAACTTTGATGTGTGCAATGACGACCATTGCCAGCGCTATCATGGCATCGGGCGGGTAAACCCGGCAGCGCAGCATGCCCTTGCAGCAACGCGGGGGCAGGTGCTTATGTCTGATGGCGAAATATGTGACACGCGATTTTCAAAATGCTGCGGAGGCATCAGCGAGCGGTTTTCCACCTGCTGGCAGGATGCCGATTTTGCCTATCTCAAGCCTGTTGCCGATTGCGCTCCGGGAAGTGTTGTGTTTTGTCCGCCGGTGAGCGCCGAGGCTGATGCCCGCAGGTTTATCCTTGCCGATCCGCCCGCCTTCTGCAATGTAACCGACCCCGGGCTTCTTGCCCGCGTGCTGCCGGATTTTGATTTTGAGACGCAGCAGTTTTTTCGCTGGAGCGTAACGCTTTCGCAGTCTGAACTGCAGGGCCTGCTGCTCAACAAGACCGGCATAGACTTCGGGGGCATAAAGAGCTTGAGCCCCCTTGCCCGTGGTGATTCAGGCCGCATCTATGAGCTTAAAATAACCGGCACAAAAGCAGAGAAGAGTATCTCAAAGGAGCTTGCCATACGCCGGGCTCTTTCTCCCTCGCATTTGTACAGCTCTGCCTTTATTGTGGAATCTTCAGCAGAGAAAGACGGAATACCCGAAGCATTCACTCTGCGCGGCGCAGGCTGGGGGCACGGCGTTGGCTTGTGCCAGATAGGGGCCGCTGCCATGGCGGCACAGGGATATGGCTGCAGCGCCATTCTTGCCCATTATTTCCGGGGCGCAGCCTTAAAAACCATCTATTGATACATGCTGGCAGGGGCGTATGGCAATACGCCCCTACTTCCCGACAAGGCACAGGGACAGCCAGGGGATATAGGTGACAAGCGCCACGATGATGGCCCCGAGTATGATGAAGGGCACAACCGCCCGGTAGATTTCAGTAAGCGGGCGCTCGAACCTGTAGGCCGAAAAGAAGAGGTTGAGGCCCATGGGAGGCATGAGGTAGCCGAGCTCCAGGTTCACCAGGAACATGACCCCCAGATGCACCGGGTCGATGCCATAGGCTGTTGCTATGGGCAGCATGATGCGCACTACCACGACAATTGCGCTGAAAATGTCCATCATGCTGGCAACCACGATGAGCAGCAGGTTGAGTATGATGAGAAATAAAAATCTTGAATGAATGGTAGCCTGCACCCAATCGCGAAGCAGCGCGGGGATTTCGGCATCGATAAGATAGTTGGTGAAGCCGAAGGCAAACCCCAGGATAATCAGCACGCCGCCCACGATTTGGCCGCATTTCACCATGGTGCGGGGAAGGCCGACCGTAAGCGACAGCTGCTTGTGTATGAAGCACTCAAGAATGATAGCGTAGAGCACGGTCAGGGCCGCAGCCTCGACAATAGTTGTAAGGCCGCCAAAAATCCCTGCAATGACGATGACCGGCAGCAGCAGGTCCCATTTTGCAACGGAAAGAGCGCGCCACAGAGTCGAGAAATGAAATGGCGTTGACTCAATGCGCTTGAATTTTGCCAGCCCCACCCCAAAACCCGATACCAGTGTCACCAGAAGCAGGCCCGGGATCAGGCAGGCGATAAACATTCTGTCGATTGGAATGGCCGCTACCACGCCAAAAATTATAATGGGTAGCGACGGCGGGAAGAGAAGCCCGATGGAACCCGAGGCGGTCACAAGCCCGAGAGAGAAGCGCTCGGGATAGGCCTCTTTAACGAGCATGGGAAACAGCAGGCCGCCAAGGG
>CAIWCT010000290.1 GCA_903911225.1 uncultured delta proteobacterium | reverse complement strand
TTTTTGCACTGATAACATAATGCAGCGTATATCAGCCGTTGGTGCCGCGCTCTACTATTCGCGTGCGTGGTACAGGCCGCAATAAAAGCACGGACAGGGCGGGCGGGGGATTAAATCTTTCGATGATTCCCCGGCTGCCCCCGCAGGAAGCGGAAGACCCGCTGTATTTTAGCGGGGCTGAAGCCCGAGGAGGCAGACGGCAAGAAAGTCATTTCTTTTTTTTGAGCAGTTCCAGGAAGGTCGTGACATCAATAATTTTGATGCCTTGGTACTGCTTCAAGTTTCTCAGGTGCGGGTCTCGGGAGAGAATGAAGTCAGCCTGCGCTTCCATTGCGCAGGCCAGAAATTTGTTGTCTGAGGGGTCGTCGGTTATGCGGTCTGTTGTATACGTGTCTTTGGTGACAATAGCTTTTCTGAAGACAAGATGAAAGAATCGTTTGAGGGTCTCTTCTTTTGGCTGGAAGCGCTCTCTAATTCGTGGATATTGAAGCACCCGGCTCACCTCCTTGAGAATCTCAATTGAAGTGGCCAGTTCAAAATTCTGGTTGATCCAGTGGTTCTGCAGTTTGGCGGAGAAAGAGTCCTTGCCGAAAAGCCCGCTGATAGAAGAAAAAGGGGACGGTTCTATTTATTGGGATTTTGGTCGGCGATTTGTTAACAGTGCCGTTGTTGACAAATTACACAAACAAAAGAAGCGGGTGATGGCATATCTTTAAATGTCATATTGGGGAATATCAACCACAGCAAATTTTTTCTTTTACAGCCGTGACAATAGAAATTGATTCATCGATACTCCAGCCTCAGCCGATTTTATGGCAAGCTCACGGTGCTTATCAGGCGGTATCCTCAGTGTAAGATGCCCTTTATATTTGCGCAGGCTCAATGGCTCCGGCACCAGTTCATTTTCCTCCTGCATCCATGCAATCGATGCAGCAACAACAGCCCTTATTTCTTTTAATGCCTTTTCCGCAGTTTTTCCGTGCGCCCCGAGGGACGGAAATTCAAGGCACCGCGCCACATGGCATTTGTCTTCATCTGACCATTCAAGACGGTATGTGTATTTATCAATCATAGTTTCCATTAGGATTCCTCCTGTAATTTTTTAAGGGCTTTGACTACATCGCGAACCTGATACGGTTTTGCCTTGCTGCCATCACGCTGTAAATTTAAGCGCGGGTCGCCCTGCCACGGAGTTTTAAATATGTGGTGGCTGCCGCTTAGAGACGATTCAGTGATGATGTTAATTGAGTTGAATTCGTTAGCGGGGGCGGCCCATCCTTCTCTCCCTTTTTCCTCACAGTTGATACACATGCCGCCTGTGCTTGATGGTGAGTATATAAACAATATGGCTTGCACTGTCGATTTCATACACAACCCGGTAATCGCCGACCCGCAGGGAAAACTCACCGGCATGATTGCCGACAAGGGGTTTGCCTGCATGCGGAGCGCCTGCAAGAGATTCCAGCTTTTTAATTATTCGACCGCACAGTTTTCTGTCGGCGCTTTGGAGTCCGTCAATATCGCTAACCGCTTCGCGGGAAAATTCAATGCGGTACGGCATCATTTAAACCCGTACTTGCTTTTCACGTCTTTCAGGGAAACGGTCTGCCCCGAGCGCACCTGTTTCTTTGCCCGGCCTATGGCTTCTCGCTCTTCCCGGCAGGAGAGAATATTAAGGGTCTCAAGCAGGCCGTCCAATTCGTCACTGCTGAGTATTACGGCTTTGTTCACGCCGTTTTTCGTGATGGCAAAACGGTCAAACTTTTCATCAACATCCTTGATGATGGCAGAGAGGCTCTTTTTCGCCTCGGCAAGGGGAATTGTTTTGGTCATGGCCATTGTTCCTTCGCTTTTTAAAAGTGACTATAATTATAGTCTAAATCTATACGTGGCGCAATCACAAATTACAAGGAATCCGCAATAAAAAGTACGGCTACGGGATTTTTTAAATGCAGTATTTTTTATTGCCGAATGTTCGCCGAGGAGGAGGTCCGGCCTGCAAACTTAGAAGCTGGTTAATATAAAAATAAAATCTATCCCCTTATTGCTATTCTATAACTTCATACACCATAATCTCGGCGGCCTTGCCCTTAACCTTGCGCGGGCCGACTTCAACGATGTTGAATTTCCCCTTTACCAGTTTGTAGGTTTCTTCGCCGATCAGGATCTGGTTTGGCGTGCCGCTGGATTCAAGCCGCGCGGCCAGATTTACCGGGTCGCCGATAACGGTGTAGTCAAGGCGCCGGGGTGAGCCCATATTGCCCGCAACCACGCGGCCCGTATTGATGCCGATGCGGATATGGAGCTGTGCGCTGTTCGAGCCCACTTCATCGCGCATGGCCGCTAGCTCGCGGCGCATTTCAAGGGCAGCCTGGATGGCCCTTTCGGCATCGTCGGGTTTTTCCATGGGAGCGCCAAACACCGCCATGAGCCCGTCGCCGATATACTTGTCAAGCGTACCGTCATGTTTGAAAAGTATGTCAGTCATGCGGGTGAAATACTGATTAAGCACTATGTTTATCTCACGGGGCGGCAGGCTTTCCGAAAGGGTCGTGAAGCCGACAATGTCGGAAAAAAGGATGGTTGCTGTCAGATCCTTTGGCTCCATCAGGTCTTCCTGACCGCCGTGCAGTATCATTTCGATGATCTGCGGCGAGTGAAAGCGCTCAAGGCGGCTGCGCATTTTTGATTCTTCGCGGATTTTTTCATTGAGGCTTGCCTGTTCGATGATCATGGCCATCTGACTGCCGATGGCTTTCAGCAGTTCCAGGTCATCGGCTACGAACTGGTTTTCAAACCGGACACTGTCGAGTTGGATGACGCCGATGATTTCATCCCGGTTCCACAGGGGTACGCACATGGCCGAGCGTATCTGCTGAATAAAGACGCTTTTTGCCGAGTCCAGGCGCGAGTCGTCCATGGCGTTTGAGGTGAGCAGCGCCACCTTGTCATGAATGACCCGGTTGATGATGGTGCGGCTTGCTCTGATCTGGCCCATGGCTTTGAGACTCTCATCCTTATACTTGACAACCATGGGAATCAGCTCATCGCCCTGCAGGCCGCCCGTGAGTATAAGGAATCCGAAGTCGGCATTGATGACCTGGAAGATGAGGTCCATGATTTTGTCCAGCAGCGCTTTGAAATCCTGGATACCGTTAAGCTCGCGGCTGATTTCATACAGAATGAAAAGAACCTTGTTGGTGCGCTCCAGTGAGGAGATGTCTGCCCGCATTTTTGAATCAAGTTCCTGGCACTCGGGTGCGCCGGCAAGTCTGCTTGGTGTGGCGCTTTTTTGCGATTCAAGCGAGACCAGCAGTTTTTCCGGCTCCTGGGAGCCAATCTGCGGGCTGCGGCCGACAACCTGCTGCTCATCATCAATGTTTTCTGCACCGCTGAAGATTGAGCTTGCAATGGCTGCATTGTCCGAAGATCCGATAAGAAATGTGATTCGCGTCTGGCCGATTTCAATAACATCTTCATGCTGCAAAACAGCGCTTTGCACGGATGCCCCATTGAGCCGTGTGCCGTTGAAGCTCCCGAGGTCAGTCAGCAGGTAGCCGTCACGGGTTTTTTTAATCTGCACATGGGCCCGTGAGACGGTGTTGTCGGGCAGCGGAATATCGCAGTCTTTGCTGCGCCCGATTGTCTGTGGCTGCTGCCCGATTGGATGGTCGAATATCTTGCCGCTGCTTGTTATGACATGAATTATTGGCATGCCGCTTCCTCATTCTTTTTGCAGCGTGCATAAAGCAGCGCCGCTTCGACAGAGTTGTAGTTGCGCTATCAGCACACTTCAGCCGGATTATAATAAAAATTTTTGTGCATGGAAATGAATATATATTGAGTGCTAAAGCGCATCATGGTTTGCCCCTTGATATCAATAATGGCCGCAGGATACCTGCCATTGTCATACCTGCAAGTGCAGCAATGCAATTCACTGCAAAATCTTCAGCTTCGCAGCTGCGGTAAGGTATGAAATACTGCACAAGCTCAATGAGCCCCCCGTAGAGCGCGGCAGAAGCCGCTGCTTTAGCAAGGCTCCAGGGAGTTTTTTTCAGGATAAGAAAAATCCCGGCGGTGCATGATAGCGTGCTATAGGCCAGGCCGTGGGCTGCAGGTCCTCCATTGATGCCGTTTCCTATCGATGGAACAACCGATAAAACAAGTATTGCAGCCGCCTCTGCCAGGCAGGCGGCAAGCCAGAGCCCGGGAGTCCGCAGGCATGCTATAACCTGTTGGTTTCCTATCCGCATGAAGTCAGCATAGCACAGATTGCCTGTAGGAGCAATCGCAGCCAACTGCCGCCTGTGCGGCGTGCTTGAGATTTCATCATGGACAGTGATTCATGTTTTGTTATATGATTGAGACATGAACAGTAAATCTTCAAGAATATCATTCCTTGTGCTTTTGCTGCTTTTGATGGCGGCTTTCGGCGTCATCATTCAGCCATTTCTCGTGTCTGCACTGGTGGCCCTCATCATAACAGTCATATGCTGGCCCATCAACCGGCTCTGCATGAAGCTGTGCAAGGGCCGGCGGTATGCCGCGGCAGGTCTTGCCACGCTGCTCGTATCGATTTGCGTTTTGGGCCCGCTGAGCACCATTATTACCGTTGCGGCCTTCAATTCAGTGGATGCGTTCAAGTCAGTTGTATCGCACCTTCAGGTCGGCTCGATAGCCGAGGCCCTCGATCATGCAAATATCTGGATGCAGACAAAAGCTGCGGCCCTGCCCCAGTTTGTTCCTGCAGATTTCAATATAAGGGCTAAGCTTTTAGGGCTGCTTTCTTCCATGGGTGTGGTCGTCTATGAGTACTCCCCCAAAGTCTTTACGGCAACGGCGGGTTTTTTTGCAGGCTTTCTTCTTGTTGTTCTATTTCTCTATATCTTTTTTGCCGAGGGAGAGCAGCTGAAAGAAGCGCTCATGAGCCTGTTGCCCCTTGAGCCCGAGCACAAGCAGGTGCTGACTAAAGAGGTCTCGGGCGTCATCACCGGCACGTTTTCCGGCATGGTAGCAACAGCACTGGCACAGGGGATTTTAATCGGCATCGGCTACTGGATCGCTGGCATTGCCAATCCGCTG
>CAIWCT010000289.1 GCA_903911225.1 uncultured delta proteobacterium | reverse complement strand
TACAGGGAGGCCCTCGTAACCGGAAACCCTGTGCGTTTTGACAGTTTACATGCCGCAACAGCCTTCACAATATTTCTCTCCGGGTGGTGCATACCGCGATATGTTGACGGCGCTTTTAACGGCATTATCTGCACGTTCACCGACATCAGCGAGCAGTATACAACAAAGGTGAAACTTTCTGAAAGCGAAACCCGTTTCCGCTCCATAGCTGAAACCGCCACCGACGGAATAATTACAGTAAACAAAAGCGGCGAGATTATCTTCTGGAACAGGGCCGCAACATTTATTTTTGGCTACACCGGGCATGAGGTCTTAGGTAAAAACATCTTTTGCATCATGCCTGAAAATATCATGAACGATCATGGAAAAATTTTTGCTGCACCTGAGAAGTCATATACCAATGATGCGATCGGACGAACTGTTGAGGGACGGGCTAAACGCAAAAACGGAACAATCTTCCCCATAGAGATTTCTCTAGCCAGCTGGAAGATTGTTAGCGATATCTATTTTACCGCAATCATTCGCGACATAACTCACAGAAAGCATATTGAGAAATCTTTGCAGCATTCAGAACAGGAGCTCAAAAACCTGTCATCCCGTCTATTGAACGCTCATGAACAGGAGCGAAAACGCCTGGCATATGAATTACACGATGGTCTTGGACAAATTTTAAGCGCTGCAAAAATCGGCGTCAAAACGATGCTCGACGGCAAAAAAAAGCAGAAGGTTTCGGACAGAAAACCTTCTGCTGATAACCTGCTGGCCGTCATTCAGTCAGCCATAGATGAAGTGCGGCGAATTTCAAGGGATTTAAGGCCATCAATTCTTGACGATCTTGGTATCATTGCTGCAATCAATTCATTTTGCATCGATTTTGAAAGGGTCAATTCCCCTATCACTGTTAGCAGGGCTATAGAGGCCCGCGACGAGGATATCCCTGAACAGATAAAAATAGTGCTCTACCGTATCACACAGGAGGCGTGCACCAACATTGTCCGGCACAGCCATGCCGACAGGGTTACGGTAAAACTCTCATCTGTATCAGGAGCGATACAACTGAGCATACACGATAACGGCACCGGCTTTGATGTTCAAGCAATACAGGCAATCAAGGAGTCCGGACGCGGGCTGGGCTTATCAAGCATGAAAGAACGGGTTGAATTTTCCGGCGGCGTTTTCACCCTGACATCTTTACCTGAGCAGGGAACAACCGTGCAAGCGCTCTGGCCACAGGCCCGAACAGCCACATAATTCACATAGTGCATGTATATGCCAGAAGTACGCGTTGCATCCTGTTTACAGATAAATTTAAAGTGTGCTAAGCTTATACTTTATACGAGCTGAATAAAAATGGGAATAAGGCTTCCATGAACCCATGCATGAGATTAAAACATTCGTTGAATATTATTGCGCATGCCGGAATATGTACTCTATGAAAGACCATCGCCAATACATCTTATGGGCATTTATCGTTTTCTGCATCTGCATGTATCCCAGCAGCACACCATCTCTGGCTTCCGGTGCGGCAACCACTGATAACAAAACTCCATTGCACGAAACAGTTCCCCCTGATGGGGAACCAGTCTGGCAACCCAGCTATACCGTGCAGCCGGGCGACTGTCTCGCAAAAATTCTGCGCGAAGTATTTAAGCTGCCTGAAGCAATAATATTCAGCCCGCAGACAATCCTCACTATTCAAAAGTCAAACCCTCACATACGCAATATTCAAGATTTGCATACCGGCGAAAAACTATTTGTGCCTTCACAAATTCTGGAACATGCGCCGAAAAAAACAATGGCCTCTGATACTGGTAAACAGACCGGGCCCTCTGTCGCAGAACCAACTGTAACGCCACCCCCGTTGCCGAAAAAAACACAAAGCGGCAAAATGCAGGCTTCCAATGGTTTCGCCGGCAACCTGCGAAGCGACGAACAATCAGCGCACGCTATTCATATTTCAACCGATGAACCATCGATTAAGGAAACCCCCCTTGCCGGCACAGATACGCTGCTGCATGAAAAAAAAATCAGGGCTATGCTGCGTGATTTCACAAAAGCCTTTGGCGGCCATGACAATACAACCTGTATCAAAACCCTTCCGATTGAAAACGGGGGAACCATTGTCATGGATTGCAGTCAATTCCCCCTCTATGAATTACCTTGGGGGAAAAGAATTATCCTTGATTACGGTGAGCAGATGCCTGCTCCCATACGCACAATCATCTCCTCGCAATGGGAACATACGGACATCATCACAGCAGGCTACCACGAAGATGCAGAAACTATTTTGGCCAGGGCAATCGATGGTTGCGGCCTGCATAAAATAGAATCGGGCAACCGTTACATAGTCAATCAAGATAATATTCAAATCAGCGTAAACGGTAACTGGATAGTTTATAATGACAGTGCGCAGAAAAATATTTTTGTTATAACCATTACAAAAGACTCCTGCCAGATGGTTCCCGACAGTTTAGTATCATACCTTGCCGGCATGGGGATACAACTGGTGCATCTGAGCCTTGTAGAGAATCAGCCGAAAGCTGCGCCTGTCCTTTATACTTCTGTTCACGAGGCTACCCATGTACAGGCCGATCCGGTACATATGACCGATATGATTCTTGAACTGCTTGGGATCACGTATCAAAAAAATATAAAAACTAAAATAATTCCTCATAATGCGCAGGGTATTACATTTGAAGTAACCATTGACCGCAAATTTGAACTGGCAGGC
>CAIWCT010000288.1 GCA_903911225.1 uncultured delta proteobacterium | reverse complement strand
TGGAATCCTTTTTGAGTTGCTTTTTTTCATCGGCGGTAAGCCCGCCAGCTGCAAGCAGCCTGTCGGTTGCCAGCGCCATATCCATAACGCGTGCCGTTTCACAGGTAAGGGCGCGGGAGGCTTCAATCTGCATCTGCATGTCTACAAGCATGGCGGCAACAGCAGGCAGCAGCTCAATGCGCCGGCCGTACTGTTTGCGCAACCGGGCATATGCCCGGGCCTCGGAGAATGCAGCATGGGCAATGCCCACGGCCTGGGCGGCTGTTGCAAGCCGCGCGCCGTTTAAAAGCGAGAGCACATAGGTCACCAGGCCCCGCTGCCGCTCGCCGATAAGCCGGGCGGGCGCGTCATGAAAAACAAGCTCACAGGTCGGTGAGCTGTGAATGCCCAATTTGTCCTCGAGCCTGCGCACGGTTATCGATGGGCCTGCCTCGCACAGAAACAGGCTCAGGCCAAGGCCGTCGGTCGTGCCCTGCTCGGAGCGTGCAAGCACCAGCAGCACCTCGGCGCCGCCATTGGTAATGAAACGCTTGACGCCGTTTAAGCGCCAGGTGCCGTCCGGCTGTTCCGCAGCTTGCATCCTGACATTCTGGAGATCGCTGCCAGCCTCCTCTTCGGTGAGGGCCATGGCGCCCGTAACTCTGCCCCGGGCAAACAGTGGCAGATATTTTTCCTTCAGCTCAGGGTCGGCAAAAGTCTCGATGATGCCCGCAATGCCCTGCAGCCCGAAAACATTCTGCAGGCCACCGTCGGCCCGCGAGATAATCTCAACGAGCATGGTGAAAATGAAAGTTGGCAGGTTCAGCCCGCCATACTGCCGCGAAATGCAGCAGCCCATGAGCTCGGCCTGCGAGAGCGCCTGCACGCACCGGGCAAGGGCAGGGCTGTACACGGTAGAACCATTGCTGATCGTTGTATGCTCATCGTCAAGTGATTTGCTTAAAGGTGCTACAATACGGGCTGCCATGTCGCCTGCAAGTGTAAGCACCCGGCGATAGCTGTCACGGGCGTCGGCGCAATCCGCAGGAGCATAGTCAAAGCGCTCATGCTCGCGGAAGCCGTCTTCATAGCCAGCCACAATGGCTTCGAGATCCGTGTTTTCAAAAATGAAGGCAATATCCTGATTGTCGGTAAAAAAATTCATGGCTTTTTCAATGGCTCAAATGCCTGTACGTGTTAATAAGTTTTGGAACGACATCTTTTGCATCGCCGATAATGCCATAATGAGCAACGCTGAAAATGGGCGCATCGGGATCGGTATTCACGGCGATGATCTTGCCCGACTCCTGCATGCCCGCCAGATGCTGCACAGCGCCCGATATGCCGCAGGCTATATAGAGCTTGGGCCTGACGCTTATGCCGGTCTGGCCAACCTGGTACTCATGATCGATGAAGCCGGCATCGACCGCTGCACGCGTGGCTGCCACCTCGCCCCCGAGCGCATGGGCCAGCTGGCGCAACAGGTCAAAATTATCCTTCGTGCCCATGCCGGCGCCTCCCGCGACGATGATGCCTGCGGCTTTGAGATTCACCCTGCGCCCGGTCAGTATTCGCTTGAGCACCGTGGTTTTTATGTCGCCGGCCTGCACGTCGGGCGGGATGTGCATAATCTCGCCCCGTGACGAGCGCACTTGCGGCGGCATTTTCATGATGCCCTCGCGAATGGTTGCCATCTGCGGCCGTGTTTGGGGGCTCACGATGGTTGCGATGATATTGCCTCCCCAGGCCGGACGAATCTGCAGCAAAATATTATTATATTCCTGCCGGGTTTTGTGGTCGGTATAGGAGCCGATTTTCAGGTCCGTACAATCTGCGGTCAGCCCCACGCGCAGAGCCGATGCGATGCGGGGCGCGAGATCACGGCCCTGCAGTGTTGCTGCCGTAAGAAAAATAGCGGGGCGCTTGCTGCGGATAAGCTTGCACAGGGCCTTGGCATAAATCACGGGGGAATAGGCTTCAAGATGGCGGGACTGAAGCACATAGACCTTCTGGGCGCCGTACATGAGCACTTTTTCGGCAAGCACATCAACTTTTTCGCCCGCAAGTATGCCTGCAACGCTCACCTTGAGCGCGGCGGCAAGCTCACAGGCCTTGCCGAGCACTTCCAGGGAGGGCTCCACCACGTCCTTGCCCTGATGCTGAATATAGACCCAAACTTCGCCTTCTTGCTCCATGGGGTATGCTCTGTCAGTCAAAGGTATAGTCTGCTATGAGTTCTTCAAGCAGCTGTCGTATGCCGTCATCATCGGGGGCAATTTTTTTAAAATTTTTGCCCGCAAGCACGACGCTCTCAATTTTCTGTACGCGCGTAGGTGAGCCTGCAAGGCCGCACTGCGCCGCATCGACCCCGATGGTGCGGGCGCTCCATTCTTCAATCAGCAGCCCGCAGCGGGCAAGCTCCTCCATGGCTGCGCCGGGGGCAAGTTCCGAAGGCGCCTTGGCGTTTTTAAAGCGCATTATCCGCTTTGCCGAAAACGGCCGGGGCATATTGGCGTTCGCCATCACGGTCAGCAGCACCGGCAGCTTTGACTCCACCAGTTCGCGCCCCTCTTCGACTTCATGCCAGCAGGAGCATTTTAAAGCATCTATCTGCTCGATCATATCGACATAGGTTATCTGATTCATATCAAGTTTTTCAGCCACCTGAGGCCCCACCTGAGCCGTATTGCCGTCGATTGCCTCACGGCCGCACAGAATAAGGTCGACCGCTCCGAAATGTCTGATGGCCTGGCTGAGCACAAGGGATGTTGCAAGGGTATCCGATCCGGCAAAAATCCGGTCAGTGAGCAGTATGGCGCGGTCTGCGCCCATGTAAAGAGCTTCACGAAGCACCTCGGCAGCATGAGCCGGGCCCATGGTGAGCGCCGTGACAGTGGCGCCGCAGCGGTCTCTGAGCTCAAGCGCCAATTCCAGAGCGTTCATGTCCTCGGGGTTAAATACCGCCGACAGCGCAGAACGGTTGAGCGTGCCGTCATCCTTCATGACCTGCGTGCAAACAGCCGTTGTGTCAGGAACCTGCTTGATGAGTACGATAATGCTGAACGCCATAATTTAAATATATGTTATTTTATGTGGCCAGAGGTTTCAAGTGATGCACAGTATAGGCATTGCATAATTGCCTGTCAATACCTTATACACACCACACAGAAGGAGTTGACACCATGCAAAATGCCGTGTAGCTTAAATCAAGCATCGCCCTGAGAATTTCAACGAAGACCGGGGAAATATACACGCAGCATAACTCGAGCTGATCAGGCAGAAGAAGCAAAGCCCCTCATTGCCAACAAAAAGGAGAATCTCATGAACGAAGCCTTAAAGGATACGAAGAGCTATTGCAAAAAATGTATCTTGCCAGAGAGTTATCCGGGAATATCCTTTAATGAGGAAGGCATATGCAACTATTGTCTCAAATATAAGCCACACCATGAAATACTAGGCGGGGATAAACTTCTTGAAGTCTTAACCTCACAACCCAAAACAGGCCAATATCATTGTGTCGTCCCGGTAAGCGGAGGAAAAGACAGCGCATATATCCTGTACTATATCGTTAAAAAATTGGGGCTCAAGCCACTTGCAGTCACCTATGATTCTGGATTTCAACATGAAATCTCAATAGAAAATGCCAGGAACGCCTGTAGGATTTTAAACGTACCGCTCATAGAGGTAAAATCATCAGTCAACATTCGATCAAAAATGCTCAAGGAAAGCCTCCTGGTGTCAAAAAAAGTGGGTTATTTTTGGCATCAATGCGGAAACTGTGAGGCAATCCTTAGAAACATGTCCATCAATACAGCAAAAACTTACGGGGCGCCATTTATAGTATGGGGGAGTTCTGCGCTGGAATCAGGCGACGACCAGACCTACGATAGCTATAAAAACCTAGGGGGTGCCCAAGACAACATCCTGTTTAAAATTAAACGAAAAATACTATTTTTACTAAAGAACCCGGAAAAGATTTCAACAATTCCGCGTATCATATATTCTTATGTTGGATACCATTCGATCAAATATTACTTCTACAGTATTTATCAAAGACTGGCATTAGGGTTCCCCTATCGGTTTGCGTTCAGACCACATGCTATTATCCCTTTTGAAAATAAAACCGCCAGATTTGTTCACTTCTTTGATTATGTCGATTGGAATTCAATCAAAAATATTGAACTATTGAAGAATGAGTTAAACTGGAAACACCCGGTTGGCCAGGATGCAAGGTGGGATTGCAAAATACATTGTCTTGGCAATTATGCGTATTTGAAAATGTATACAATATCCGGTGACGGAATAAACGCCTGCAATTTTATAAGAGAGAATAAGGTAAACAGGGAATCGGCAATGGAAAAAGAGATTGATCTCAGCAAGTCAGTTGAACATAAATGTGAAGAATTGATTCGGGGAATCGGCCTTAAGAACTATACGCTGGGTTTTTTCAAAAAAATTTTGAGGCCCTAACCGAAAAAAAATAACCAGCCGACGGATTCAACTAAACAATTAGACTTTCCCCCTTTAAAAAAGGGGGCGGCATTAAGTATCAGCTTCTCCAGTATTCCAAAGATATACTGGCGCAGTTTCAGCGTGCACCATCTATGCCGCAGCTCCATTAGAAGCTACAGGATCTCACGCCATGACCGAAAATCAAACTCGATATCGGCAAGGTTGCACTTTCCCGAACTTCATCTGCATCTCTTTGACTTTTTCCACAGGCTTTTCTCCCGATGATGTGTATGTCGAAGCTTTGCTACAGGTAGCACTTTAATGTGCAGGCCGTCTAGGAGTCTGTCGGACTTTCCAAGCATCCTATGATATAATGGCGTAACATTAAACAATTGATTTCAAAGGATACGCCAGATGTCATTAAAGTTTGTCACTTGTGATCGCAATGCAC
>CAIWCT010000287.1 GCA_903911225.1 uncultured delta proteobacterium | reverse complement strand
GCGATGGTGTTTTCAATCGAATCTCCTTGCCAAAATAGTCAGCTGAGCTTACTTTCAATCTCGTCAGCCTAGCTGACTAAAAATACTCCTCCAGTAGGGTGGAGGACAAGGAGAACACAATGAGCGATGCCGCGAAATCAGTTCCTGCCTGGGCTAGGATCCTCGTCGGGCTCATAGCCCTGCTCAATCTTGGATTCGGAATCATGGGGTATATATCTCCCGGCGCTGCGGGACTGCCCTTCGCCGCAAGAAACACGGCGATAGGAGTTGCTATCCTCCTCGTGTCGATCGTCGGCGTGCCGGAATCCATCGCGATCACCATGATCATCAGGGCTCTCATCGAGGCGCAGGACTTCGTCATTCAGATCGTCCAGGGCGGATTGCAGGTCAGCCTCCTCATGCCCCTTGCCTTCTTTGTTGCCGAGGCCCTCGTCATCGTAACCATGTTTGGGATCGTCGTGAAGCGCGACAAAACGGCCTGATACGAAAACTCAGAATAGTCGGTGCCCGAGCAGACCTCGGGCACCCAGTCACAGAGGGCAGCAGAATGTGAAAGTCCAGAGTGCAAACGAAACTCAGTCAGATCATTGAACGACGTGAAATCTGGAGATCCAAAGGCGCTCCATCAGAGCTTGGGAGGGATATTCGTGGGAGCCTGCTTCCTTGCCCGCGGCGCCATGCTTGCCGCCGCAAGCGAAAAGTGCTCTGTCGTCACCGCGGAGCATGTCCGCATCGTCACAACCGAGACACTCTGAAGCACGATGCCTAGAGTTGTCCGGGCATCGTGTTTTGTTAGTCAATTTGAACCGCCCCGGGATTACAGGAGTCCTGATTGTCTAAGAGTGTAGGGTGAAAACGCCCAGAGTTGCATTTTGCATTAGTGATTTTTATATTACATTTCTGATTGGACATCCCGATGACACAGAAGCTATTCGAGTTTCGCCATATTTATCCTATGGGAACAAAATCGAGTTGGATTCCCGGCCCAAAGCTACGACTCTGATCATTTCGCAGGTGGTTCGCGTGACGCTACGACGCCAATTGTCTGATAAACGTAACGAGTGCCTTTGGCAGGTTCGGCAATCTGATGATTTTCCTGACTTGGGGGAAGGTTGCCCGTGAATCGACAGCCGACTGTTTTTGCAGGCAGCGAACCTGATGGATGTCGAGTTCGGCAAACCGTTGTTCCAACGTCTTGCCTTCCCCAAGGATCATGCGCATGTAGTCCTCGTTTTTCAGGTTCATGACCAACGGCGTATCGGGCAGCATGGCTTTCAGGATGCGTTCGACAGAATTGAAGCCATTGCGCTTGCGGAAGCCACGCATCAGCATCCTGAAAAATCTTTCCATGATGTTGTTGGTCCGCTGCGGCTGAATCAGCATCTTGCCCGCCACGGTGGAGACCACGATGGGATCGGCAAACAGCTGGTTCTTGTAGGCGTCAATTTTCCCCACGAGTTTCTGGTATGCCTTTGTACTTGGATGCTCTTTTTTACGTGACAGCCACGAGCAGAATTTTTGAACCTCGCGGGCGATGCTCTTCATGTTGGCCTGCATTTCGCCGGCATCATTGAGTCCCTTTTTCTGCCGCGGCAGGGCGATGCGCATGGCCGTGCGCAGGCGGGTGAAGACGATGACCTTCTCTTCCATCCGCGCCGCAGTCTCCTTGAGTTTCGCGTCCATGGTGACACCGTGCAGATCATGGAGCACCCAGCCGTAGCAGCGGTTTTCCTTCCAGTCTCCCCGAAGCTGCAGGGGAAACAGCTCCTGCAGCCTCAGGTGGAGTTCCACGATCCTGCGGTAGAACTCAAGGTAGGATTGATCAAAGGGGAAGCCCAATCCATCACCTTCACTGCCTGAATCCAAAGCCCAGGAAATCAGGGAATACGCGGCCGCTGCAGGGACCTCCCCAAGCGGGCAGGCCGGGCCGAGAGGATGTCCGGCCACTCCTTCGATGACCGCGTCAAGGCCCGGGATGGAGGCGACGATCATGCTTTCCAGCCGCTTCCTTGTGGCCAGCAGGCTGGCTCGCACCTTGTGGGCGCGCAATGACGCCCGGATGCTGTCGTGCTCTTCTCCCAACAGTTCGGTCCCCACCGCCTTGAGAAAATGGAAATGGCAGATGTAGGCGGGAATGCCGGGGAACACCCCGGCGATTGCCATCGCAAAGCCTTTGCCCATGTCGCTGACGACAGCCACCGGATCACCGTACTGGCTTCGGATGCCTTGCAGGAATGGTTCGAGGTCTTCGGCGTTTTCGGATGCCAGCTTCCGATTTCCCAGCACGATCTCGCTCATTCCGTCAAGCACGCTGATCAGGTGCGGGCTGGCTCCCTCACAGGTGCCATCCAAATGCAGGATGTAGCCTCCCCGCAGCCGCATGGCTGACCGGATGTCTTCCCGCAGGCTGCGATGCAACATGCCAAGGGAAAGGACAAACCTTTTTGCCAGCACCGCGATCTCGCTGCCCGAAAGGATGATATTGCGTTCCCTCAGCGCCTCGCGGATCTCCTTGAACCCCTTGCACTGGAGAAACAGCATCCGGCCGACAAACACGCTGAGGTCATAGCCGAAATTGGCGCCGGGGGGAATGATGCCGCGCAGCTCGGCACTATGGAAAACCGCAGAACAGCGCGGGCAGCGGAGTATCGTTTCATGAACGGCGAACTCACCGATGGCCAGGGTCGCAGCCCGTTTGCCCAGCCTGGTTTTCAGCACCTGCAGGGGGACGTTGCACGGCTCGCAGGTATCCTGGTCTGGACGGAAATGGATGGTCACCGGAACGGGGAACAGCTGGGCCATGTCCAGGTGCGCCATCAGCGCGTCGACCCGCTCCCGCAACAACATCACCCACGCATAGTCGGTTTTTTTTTACCGATGCCATGGGCTTCAAACAACGCGGCAATGCTTGCATCCGATATGGCATGCCCCTGTGCGCGCAGCGCTTCGGCCAACGCTGGTGCGTCCATTTTGGGATTCCGAATCTGCGTCACCAGTACCAGGACCGCGACAGCGTCGTCAGGCAGCAGGGCGGCGGTCGGCTCAGGCGGAAAGCGCCGACGCTTCTGCAGGTCATACCGCTGGTCATCGGCGGAAAAATAGACCATCTGGTGGTGATGCTGCTCCTTGCGGATGCCAGGAAGCTCCTCATATCGCGAGAGAAAACATTTGGGATTCAGCCCCAGGATCTCCTGCAGCTGACGGTGATCCAGACCCTGTGGCGATGCTGCCGCAAGCTCAATGACCGACTGCTTCAGCGTACCGTAGCGGGAGAAGAAAACGGCTCCCCACTGCCAGATGCCGTGTGCATTGAAGACCGGAATCGAGGGAAGCGTGTGAAACCTGCCGTTCTGGTTATAGCTGGTATGGGCCTTCCACTCTTTCAGGCGACGGTGAACGGTGATGGGCGAACACTTGAGGATCTCCGCGAGCTGGTCGGCGGTAAGCACCTTGTGCTGATCAAAGGACGCAAGGGTTTGCTCATCAAGCGTCAAGTTGCGCGTTCTCATGGGAACCCCCATATAGCTAATATGTTAACAGCATGGCTTGAAGCAGTGCTTATGTTAACATATTACCATTAAGAAGTCCTGAAACACCACATCTTTGAGTAAAAAACGATGTACCATCGGAGAAAAATCGGGTCAGTCGTGAAGCAAAATGATTGAGTGTCAACTGAAGCAAAGATTCATTTTGTTTCAGGATATAGTGTTACGACTATGGCAACTCGATTTTATTCCCATAGATTTTTTGCATCACACAGATCCAGTATTTGTTGTCCATTGCTTGAAGTGGCCCAATCTGTGCGTTACTCTTATTTTAAGGTTTAAAACGTGGATAGAATGAAAAATAATCGAGGAGAACACATGAAAAAATCAGTGATGGCCGCGATTCTTACGTTTTCGGCTTTCTGCATTTCTGCGCAGGGCCTGGCTTCCATTGATGTCGCGTCGGACGAATGGGCGGACTGCACGCTAAAGGACGGCAGCGGGCTCTATTTCGACATAATCCGCATGGATGAAGATCGAGAGATTTTCCTTAAGCCGCT
>CAIWCT010000286.1 GCA_903911225.1 uncultured delta proteobacterium | reverse complement strand
TTGCGCGTCCAAGTGCCGCCGAAGCCAGCTTGATGAGGCCATGGCCATTGCCTGGCTCAAGCGCTATGTGACGGACAATACACGGCGGCCCCGGGTTGAACCCGCTGCCGTGACCCGTATAGAAAAAATCGCAGTTATCGGAGCCGGGCCCGCAGGGCTTACCGCTGCGCAGGACCTTGCCAAACGGGGCTATCAGGTGACGGTCTTTGAAGAGCTGCCCTTTGCCGGCGGCATGCTGCGCTATGGCATCCCCGAGTACCGGCTGTCGCGCACAGTCATACAGGCCGAGGTCGATGATATAGCAGCCCTTGGCGTGGAACTGAAAACCAATTGCCGCGTAGGCCGCGACATTGACTTTACGCAGCTCAAAGCTGATTATGATTGCATCGTGCTTGCCACTGGCGCGCACAAGAGCTGGACCCTGGATGTGGAAGGCGAAAACCTTGCCGGCGTCTGGGGCGCGGCTGAGTTTTTGCGCGAGGTGAATCTGGGCAAGCAGGCAAAGGTGGGCACTATGGTGGCGGTCATCGGCGGCGGCAATACGGCAATCGATGCCGCGCGCACGGCCATTCGGCTTGGCGCCCGCGATGTGACCATTCTCTACCGCCGCGAGAAGAAAGACATGCCTGCATGGGCAAATGAAATCGAGGCTGCCGAGGCCGAAGGCGTAAAAATCGAGTGCCTTGTAAATCCGGTGAAGTTCACCGGCACGGGCGGCAAGCTGACCGGCATTGTGTGCCAGCGCATGCGGCTTGGCGAGTTTGACAAATCAGGCCGTCGCAAGGCTGTGCCTGTTGAGGGCAGCCAGTTTACCTTGGCCGTTGACAGCGCAATACCTGCAATCTCCCAGTCCGGCGATATGAGTTTTATTCCGGCAGAGGCAGGCGTGGGGGCGACCAAAAACGGCACATTTGCAGTAGTCCCGCAGGCCAAGACGCGCACTGCGGCAGCAGGCATTTTTGCCGCAGGCGATGCGGTGCTGGGCCCTGCCACAGTTGTTGAGGCTATTGCCATGGGCCACCAGGCAGCCGACGAGGTGGACGGCTTCATCCGCGAGAAAAACAGCGAGCCGCCTTATAAGGCTCCGCCCGAGGAGCCGATCGCGATTCCTTTCGAGGTCGACAAAGAGCCACGGGTCACGCCGCGGGGCAAAATGCCTGAGCTGACGCAGCAGGAGCGTATCGCAAGCTTTAAGGAAGTAGAGCTCGGATATACGGCTGACATAGCCTGGGCCGAGGCCTGCCGGTGTCAGCGCTGCGACGGCTGCGAGCATGAATAGAGGCTTGCAGGCCGGCAGGGTTTGCTTGACTAATGCAGGGTGTGCAGTTGAGCACCATAATAAAAAGAGTCTCTCCCAGAATTAAAACAGGAGAAGGTATATGTCACTGGTAACGGTAACAATCGACAAAATAAAAGTGCAGGTTGAGAAGGGCTCAACCCTGCTGGAAGCAGCCAAAAAGGCCGGTATTAAAATTCCGACACTGTGCACCTGGCCTGAAATCGGGCATCAGCCCGGCGCCTGCCGCGTATGCGTCGTTGAGGTCGAGGGCGTAAGAAATCTTGCCGCCTCATGCGTCTATCCGGTCGACGACGGCATGGTGGTGCACACCGCAACCGAGCGCGTGCGCAGGGCCCGCAGGCTCAATGTAGAGCTGCTGCTGTCAAATCACCCCACCGAATGCAATGTCTGCGTGCGCAACGGAGGCTGCGACCTGCAGAAGGTGGCAGAGCAGGTGGGGCTGCGGGAGGTCCGGTTCGCGCTGGCGGAAAAAAATAAAGAGGCCTCCATGGACACCTCCTCACCCTCTATTGTCCGGGACAGCCGCAAGTGTATCAAGTGCTACCGCTGCGTGACCGTATGCGAAAGCATACAGACGCCGGCTGTTTTATCCCTCGCCTTCCGGGGCGATGATGTAACGGTGGGCCCGGCCTTTAATCTGCCGCTTATGCAGACCAACTGCGTTTTCTGCGGCCAGTGCGTCATGGCCTGCCCGGTGGGGGCGCTGTATGAAAAAGACGATATAGCCGATGTCTGGAAAGTGCTGCAGGATCCTTCAAAGCATGTGGTCGTTCAGGAGGCGCCTGCCATACGCGCAGCCCTTGGCGAAGAGTTCGGCATGGCGCCCGGCACTCTGGTCACTGGCAAAATGATTACGGCCCTGCGGCGCCTGGGTTTTGACAAGGTGTTTGATACCAACTTCGCCGCAGACCTTACCATTATGGAGGAAGGCACCGAGCTTCTGGACCGTGTAAAGAAAGGCGGCAAGCTGCCGATGATCACCTCCTGCTCGCCGGGCTGGATCAAATTCTGCGAGCATTTTTTTCCGGATCTGCTTGACCACCTTTCCACCTGCAAGTCACCCCAGCAGATGTTCGGAGCTCTTGCAAAAACCTATTATGCCAAGATTGCAAACATTGATCCCAAAGATATCGTGGTTGTCTCGATCATGCCCTGCACGGCAAAGAAGTTCGAGTGCCAGCGCGACGAGATGGCTGACAGCGGTTTTCAGGATGTTGACTATGTGCTCACCACCCGCGAGCTTGGCCGCATGATAAAGGAGGCTGGCATCGAATTTACCAGTCTTCCCGATGAAGACTATGACGCACCCATGGGCGAGTACACAGGAGCGGGAACCATATTCGGCGCCACGGGCGGCGTGATGGAAGCTGCCATCCGCACCGTCTATGCAGTGGTCACGGGCAAGAATCTGCCAGATCTCAATATCACACCCGTTCGCGGCCTTGAGGGCGTAAAGGAAGCAGCCGTCACCGTGGGAGATCTCGGAGAAGTGCGCGTGGCCGTGGCCCATGGCCTGGCTAATGCCCGCCAGCTCATGGATCGCATTCGTGCGGGTAAGGCAAATTATCATTTCATTGAGGTCATGTGCTGCCCGGGCGGCTGCATCGCTGGCGGCGGCCAGCCCATTCCCACGACCAATGAAATCCGCAAGCTGCGTTCCGAGGCCCTTTACCGCGATGACGCCGGGGTGCAGAAGAAGCGGCAGTCCCATGAAAATGAATCCGTCAAGAAACTCTATGAGACATTCCTGAAAGAGCCCCTCGGGCACAAGTCCCATGAGCTGCTGCATACGAAGTATAAAAAGCGCGGCATGGCTCTTCCGCACAAGCCCTGACAAGGCGCACCATACCGATAATAAAAAAACCGGCTCAGAACATGAGCCGGTTTTTGCATTTTTATTGTCTTCAGGAACCATCGCCTGTGGCGATGGTTCCTGAAGAAGGCAACTTAAACACTGCGTGTTTTTTGTTTCCGCCCTTTCAGGGCGAAATCAAACCACCCGCTATGCGGGTGGTTGTTGACTGCCTTGTATTCCCCCTGCCGGTTGTGGGTTCGCTGCAGGCCGGATTTTGATTTATTTATGGGCGACCCGCAACTGCCCCCTGATCTTTTTCAGGATCTTTATCGGAAATTTTTTGTATGCCTTCTCGATTGGGATATAAGATATTGAGCCTATCGGAAGTGTATAGGGGAGCTACCATGTTGTCTTTAGTATTTACCCACATACTTCCTGACCATTTGTATTCTGTATAATCCAAGACTACGGCTTCATTTTTTTTGAGAAGTTTCGGAGCCCTTTGGCTGGTTGGCGGTATTTTTTTTACCGGTGTTTTTTTGTGCTGTGGCTGGGGTTTTTTCTTTAAAACTTGTTTCTTTTGGGCTGGTTTACTGGACCTTCCAGGAGATTTTGCCAGCGGCCCTTTCTTAGCAGTTTTCGAGGACTTACTTGTTTTCTTTAAACTTAAGCGCTCCATAATCCCCCTTTACTTGATAAGCCGTCCGGTGTGCGGCTACCGCTTAACCTAAATGAGCTTCCTCGCCCACGTCAGAGATTGTGTCATTATACTTCCACTTGTTGTCATTTCGAACAAATATGAGGAATCTTAAGCCCTTAATTGTACTTAAGCCAAAATTTATTGGCAAGGGCGCAACCTGTGGCCTCCCCCCTGCAGCAGGGACGACAGAATTTTGAGTTGAGATACAGCCTCATGGGGGATTTATTTACACGAATTACCCTTATCCCCCCCCCTCGCCGAAAATAAACCGGTGCAGCAGCAAGATGCGGGTGAGGCGCAGGCTGGATTTTGATTTTATTTATGGAAGTCATGCAGTCTTAGCCATTTTTCGATCAATTCCCCGTAGGGGCAGACCTGCGTGTCTGCCCAAACAAGGGCGCACACGCAGGTGCGCCCCTACTCTTCACCCCAGACGCGAGCGATGGTGGCTTGACTTTTTTTCTCGAACCGCTCGATCAGTTCCCGGTTTGCGCGGACTTATATATTGACACTCCACGGCACCCATTTTATATTGGTAAAAAATTGAGAGGCGCCGGTGAAACCTATTATTATTGTTGGCACCATTTTCGTCCATTTTGCACTTATATCCTACGGCATTGGTATTATTGCCGAGCAGATCAAGCACCGGGTGACACGGTTTATTATCATGTTTCTCGGATGCGGGCTGATCTTTGACATCGCCGCCACCGCATGTATGATAACTGGATCCGCCCGCGGCTTTATTTCCCTGCACGGTTTTCTCGGATACTCCTGCCTGCTGGCAATGGCTGTCGATTCTACGTTGATTATGCGCCACCGGTTAAAGTACAGTGATCAGGAAGTGCCCCGGGCTTTGCACCTTTTGTCGCGGTATGCCTACCTCTGGTGGGTGCTGGGGGCCTATATCACCGGGGGGCTGCTCGTTTATTTGAGAGTGAGCGCAAGACAGCTGGGTCTGTAGACCGGGGCTATGAGGCCTGGCCGCGGTGCTTGCGCAGGTCTTTAATGGCGCCGGTGACATGCCTGATTTCAAGCTCGGCTCTGATGCCGAAGCGCGTGAGCGAAAAATCATAGCGCACGGGGTCATGGGGAGCGATTTTTCTAAAGCCTTCCGTAATTTCAAGTGCTGCTTTCAGATCGGCCTGTTTGCGGCAGGTGAACCCCAGGCTGCGACCGATGGCGTCCATGTGCGTATCAAGGGGGATTATAAGCAGCGCCGGAGAAATGCCTTCCCATCCGCCAGGATCAACATCGTCACGGCGGACCAGCCACCGAAGCATGAGATTCAGACGCTTGCAGGCGCTGCCTCGCACCGGGGATGGCAGCGTATAGAGATCGAGCCCGCCGGAAGCGGAACGCAGCTCCTGTGTAAATGCTTCCAGCGCCGGCAGGATGTTTGCATCGCCCTGCGCAAGATGACTGCTCAGGCATTGCCCGAGGGAGCCGTGCTTGAGCCTGATCTTTTTTGTGCCGCACAGCAGCCGCGCAATTTCCTCGCCCGACGTAAACCGGTGCTTGATTCCGGAAAGGGCCAGCAATAGCTCGCCGTGTGTGGCCTGCATAATAAAGTCTGCCGGGTGGGGCCCCAGCCGTGCAAATACGGCCTCAAGACTGCGCAGTATCTGCGCCACCCGGCCATAGGCAAGCGTTGCACAGACAAGAGCTGCGACCTCCCTGTCGGCAGCCCCGGGATAATTATACAAAAACTGCAGCGGATCCGGCGCTACGAATTCGCGGCGGTTGAATGCTGCGTAGAGGGATTCAAGATAGGCGTGAAGCTTTTTGGTGAGCATGCAGTGTCAGCTGTCAGATATGTTTCAAGCTAAAAGGTTTTTTGCGCGCAGCGCTTTAATCCTGCACGAGCACATACACCTGGCCTGCCGTGATGTCAACGGGAAAGGCGGCAAAGGCTGCTGGCGCATAAATTCGGGTGACAGCAGGCTCTGTTGCTGATACAAATAAGGGTTGTGTCTCATAATAAAATTACTCGAGGAAGTCAATTATGGAAAGCTGCAATTGCCCGGAATGCGTCAGCGCCTGCAGTACTGATCCGGGCAGGCTTCTGCCCGAGGATGTGCAGAAGCTTGCCTGTTTGCTGGGCATACCAGAAGAGGAGCTGCTGAAGCAGTATCTGGTAAAAATTCTTCTCTCCCCCAAGGATACAATCTACGGGCTGGCGCCGGCAAAGCGCAAGGGCAAGCGCTTTATCGCAGCGCCGGGAACGGTGGCCCCTGATTATTATACCCGGGAGCGCGGGGTCTGCATATTTCTTGACGAACAGGGCGCCTGCGCCATACAGGGTGCAAAGCCTTTCGAGTGCAGCGCCTATATGGGGTGCAAAAACACGTTTCTGGGCAAGCCGTATAGAAAAAAATATGTGGAGGAGTTTTTTCTGCTGCGGTGGCGCAAGGCGAGAAGCCCTGAAATCAAGGGCTAAGACCCAATACCTGTGAATTAAGAGCTTCTTCTCCCCTTGCGGGAGAAGGTCGGGATGAGGGGTGATATAAAATGCCCCCTCACCTCTAATCCTCTCCCCCTCGCGGGGGCGAGGAAGAAATACGCTGCACTTAATTCACCAGTATTGGGGCTAAGACCCACCTCGCTTTTTGCATGCCCGTTGGGGTATAAACAGATGTTCGCTCGACAATCACCCCGCATAATATACTTCCATTACGCAACTCTCACAGTCAAAGCGCAGCTCAAACCTGCTGCCCTCATGATCGACAAGGAAAATATCTTCAGGCAAAGCGCCCCCCGGGTTTTTTGCCAGGCAGCAGCACAGCTCATGCCTGAGGCAGTATTTCGTGGTCATGACACAGCGTCCATGCAGGTCAAGGCCGGACTCGGCAGCGGGCTCGATCTGTTCAACACCATGGCGGCGGTAGAATGACGCTGCTTGTTGGTTGAGCACATTGCCGCGATATGAAAGACATTTTTCAGGATAGGGAGCATCGTTTCTCATCGCGCCGCCGCGCATAATGGGACGCGCCCGATCACGGGCACTGGCAAGCAGCGCGATCACCTCCCGCCGAAGCTCATTGAGCGCCGACACCGGCAGAAAATATATCTGCTGCATATCAATGGTTACCTGCCCGCAGGTAAAATCGGTATCCCCCAGCTTTGCGAGTTGTTTTTCAATTGTTGCCGCAGCCTGCTGCTGCTTCTCAGCCGGCTGTTTCAGCACGGCAAGTTTTACCTCTGCGGTGATGCCGTCCTCATCGGATGCACAGAGCACAAAGCCGTCAGGGGTATCTGCCAGGCAAAACCGCACGATGATATGGCGCCGTGCAGGGCACTTTTTAAGCTGCTGCATGAAGGGGTGGTCATAGTTTCTATAAACAGGCATGCCCGGATGAATGTCTGCCAGCTTTTCCGGAACAATTTTGCGGCCCTGCACGGTATTTATCTGGGTGCCCTGCAGCTGAGCTCGGGCATCAAAAAAACAGATGCCGTCGCCGTTGTGCAGCTCTTTGTTTGTTTTAATTTCGATATGACCCGGGGCAACGCGGCTGACAGGGCCAAGCAGCTCGCCCTGAAATGCCGGTGTCTCCATGGATGAGCAGTCGCTTGCCGTGCCGGAAAAAAAATACCGGGTATAGCCGCGATTGAATGTTTTGTGCAGGTCTGGCTCAAAACCGGGCGCTGCAATGCCCGACGAGCTTTTTTGCAGATGTGCTCCGTCAAGCAATGCGTCAAGCCTGCAGCGGTAGCTGCTCACGACATTTGCCACATAGGTCATGTCCTTGAGCCTTCCTTCGATTTTAAATGAGGTGATGCCCGCATCGATGAGGGCCTGAAGGTCCTCTGAAAGGTTTAAGTCTTTTAAGCACAAAAAATGGGCCGCCTCGCGCAGGGTTATGCCCGCGCTGTCCTGCAGGCGGTAGCGCCTGCGGCAGGGCTGAGCGCACTGGCCCCGGTTGCCGCTGCGGCCGCCGATGGCATAGCTCATGGAGCACTGGCCGCTGTAGCTTACGCAGAGCGCGCCATGCACAAAACATTCAAGCTCCACCTGCGTACCAGCCCGTATTGTGCGAATGTCTTGAAGGCTCAGCTCGCGGGCAAGGATGACGCGGGAGAAGCCGGCTTTTTCAAGAAACGCAACTTTTGCGGCTGTGGCATTGTGCATCTGCGTGCTGGCAAAAAGAGGCAGGGGCGGAAGATCAATTTCAAGAAGTCCCGGGTCCTGGATGATAACGGCATCGACGCCTGCTTCATACAGCCGCCAGATGAGCCGCTGCGCATCTTCAAGCTCGGCATCGGTTAGAATCGTATTTACAGCGGCATACACGCGAGCCCAGTACCGATGCGCATACGCGCACAGATTTTCAATATCGGCCAGCGTGTTTCCCGCAGCCTCGCGAGCGCTGAAGCGCGGAGCGCCGATATACACGGCATCGGCTCCGCAGTTGATGGCGACCCGGCCGATTTCACATGAGCCCGCAGGCGCCAGCAGCTCTATCTTTTTTCCCATGGCAGTCATTGTACCAGCGTTGAAGGTTTATTACGAAGGAAAATATGCACTGTTAGATCAGGGGCAGATAAACATTGCAGGGCAGCAGGGAGGTTAGTGGCTTGCTGCTGCGTTCTCGTCAAGTGTCACGAAAATAGACCGGCGCGCCTTGCCGTCAACCGCCCGGCTGATATGACCCCGGCCATGGGTGTCTTCTGCAAGCACTATATCTCCCGGCCCGAACCGTCGTTTAATGCCGCCCGATACCTCTATATCCACTGAGCCTTCAAGCATGATAACAAACTGCCGCCGTGGAGCCGGGTGCCAATCGTAATCATAGTCCGGGCCGGTTTCCCGGAATATGATGCTTTTTGCCTGCAGCGGCCGGGACAGCATGCCGATAGCGCCTTTGTCTTCCAGTGGGAGGTCAATATCCTCGAAGTGCGATTCATTATCATCACCCGTATACAGCCGTGTTATCTTCATCGGGCAGCCTTTTAATCCCACTGTCTGTGCGCAGCATTTTTTAATCTCATCGACGAAAAGCTGCGCCACCCGGTTTTGGTCAAACGGCCAGGCATAGCAGATTCGCACCTCTGGGTGCCGCTTCTGAGCTTCATCGACAATATCGCGAATTTCAATTTCAGAGTGTTCGCCCCCGCGCGTTGTCATGGTCGTTGCAACGATCACCTGCGCTGCTCCCCGCGCAGCAGCCTCATCTATGGCCCCGCCGATTGTGGGAGAGCAAAATTCGTTATAGCCTGCTATTACATCGAATCCCGTATGCGCGGCAATGCGCCCGGCCAGCGCGTCGACACCCATCTTATACGGGTCATTGTCGGCCGTTCGCTTCCATGATCGCACTTCATGATCAAGGGCTTGCTGCTGCGCGCGCAGAAAACCCAGCCGCCGGGTGAGCCCCTGCATTGATTCAAGGGCCATGAGCATGCCGATTTTGCGGTGCGGGCAATCAGTGGCCGGAGCGCCATGAGCGGCAAGAACGACAATGGTTTTCATATTCATGTCCGAAATGTTTTTTTGACAGTGTAGTGCGGCAGACAGGGGATGTCAAATAGTGTCTTCAGAATGCATACGCCTGTATACATTGACACTGCAGCCGCGTTTATCCTATACTGGCTGTCGACAGACAGTGTAACCTCCTGTAGGATTGTTCCATGACCGAACGCTCATCATCTGTGGAGTGGCGTCTTTTTCTGGTGCGCATCATACTGCCCACCATACTGGCGGTGGTGCTGTTTTTTGCAGCCATAGTATTTCTGTTCATTCCTGCCATCGAACGGGCAAGCCTTGAACAGAAAAAGGAACTGCTCTACGAGCTCACCACAGCGGCCTGGAGCATTATTGCAAGTTGCGAGCATGAAGAAAGCCAGGGTATGCTCACGCAGGATGAGGCACAGCAGCAGGCAATCAGGCAGGTCGGCAGCCTGCAGTACGGCAGGCAGATGAAAGACTATTTTTGGATCACCAACATGCAGCCGCGCATGATTATGCACCCGTACCGCAAAGATCTGAGCGGCCGGGACCTTTCAGACTATCTCGATGCCGACGGCAAGCGACTGTTTGTAGAAATGACCGACATGGTCAAACGCCAGGGAGCGGGCTTTGTGCAGTATCGCTGGCAGCGCTCCGACGATCCGGACCGCATCGGCGGGACAAAGCTGTCCTATGTAAAAGGATTTGCGCCCTGGGGCTGGGTGGTCGGAACCGGGGTGTACACGGAGGACATCCGGCAAACCGTTGCCTCCCTGACCTACACAAGCGTCACCGTATCGCTTGTTATTCTTGCGCTGATTGTAGTGCTGCTTTCAGGCAGCATTATGCAGACCTACCGCACCGACATGCTTCGGCGTAGCGCCCTCAAGGCGCTGAAAGCATCCGAAGAACGCTATCGCACCATTTTTGAAACCACCGGTACGGCCACCAGTATTATCGATGAGGATATGATCCTGGCGCTGGTGAACAGCATATTTGCCGAGCTGTCGGGATTTTCTAAAACCGACATAGAAGGCAAAAAGACGCTCCATGACTTCGTGCATCCCGATGACTATGACGTGATGGAAGGCTATCATTATGCCCGCATCGTAAATCCGTCCGCCGCGCCACGCAACTACGAGTTCCGCTTTATCGATCGCGGCGGGGCCGTGAAAAATATTTTTATGACCATCGCCCTCATCCCCGAAACAAAGCTCTGCGTAGCCTCGTTTCTTGACATGACCGATTACAAGCAGGCCCTGCAGCAGCGCTTGGAAAGCGAGGAGCGCTTGCGCAGTCTGGTGGAAAATTCCCTGACAGGCATATTCATCATACAGGATGACCGTATCGTGTATTACAACCCCGAGCAGGAGCGCCTGTTCGGGCCCATACCGCCTGACTTTGTTATGACCAATTTCGACAAGGTCTACGCCGAGGATATCCCCCGTGTGCGCCGGTTTTATCAAAGCATACTTTCCGGAGAGGCTGATAGCTTTGATATCGACTACCGCTTCTACCCCATGAGCGGCGACAAAACCGCTGCGGTGCGCTGGGCCTATTGCCGGGCCTGCGCTATTGATTATCTCGGCCGGCGCGCCCTGCTGATAAACATGATGGATGTCACGCGGTCCAAAGAGCTCGAGTACATGATCGGCATCAAGGATAAAATGATATCGCTGGGGCATGTGGCTGCAGGCATAGCCCATGAAATCCGCAACCCCCTGTCCGGCATCAATGTTTTTCTTGACTCGATCCGGGAAAATTTTCAGGACCCTGAAAGCGCAGAGGATATCTTAAGCCTGGTCACACAGGCGCAGTCTGCGGCCGGAAAGATTGAGTCGGTCGTAAAGGGCGTGCTTGATTTTGCCCGCCCCAGCACGCCGCGCTTTGATCAGGCAGACATCAATGAGCCCATCCGTGATGCTCTGCGCCTGTCCCATGCCATGCTGCGCAAGAGCCAAATTGATGTTGAAACGACTTTGGATGAAGGGCTGCCGCCCGTGCGTGTCGATGTGCAGCAGATCGAGCAGATTATGCTCAATCTCATCACCAATGCCGCTGAAGCGCTGAAAGCCTCAACTGGCGCCCGCAGGATTTTTATCAAAACATGTTCCGATGGCAACGATGTGTTTCTTCAGTTCGGCGACTCGGGCCCGGGCATACCGCCCGAGTACCGCGAGAAGATTTTTGATCCCTTTTACACCACGAAAAAAGACGGCTCGGGCATTGGCCTCTCGATTGTCCGGCGCATTGTTGCCGACCATCGCGGCACGATTACGGTCGGCACGTCGCCGGGGGAGGGCGCCGAGTTTATTATCCGCATACCGGCAGGAGCATGCACGTGAAGCCCATAGAATTTTCCCTCTATATTGTCGATGATGAGCAGAGCATACGGCAGGCGGTACTTGCAGGCCTGAAGCGGCACTACAGGATAACTGCGTTTGCAAGCGCCGAGGCCGCTCTGAAGGAGCTGTGTGCAGATAAACCGGATCTGATACTGCTTGATATCGGGCTGCCGGGCATGAGCGGGCTTGAGGCCCTGCGGGAAATGAAGCGCCTGCATCCCGACGGCCTTGTCATTATGATAACGGGCTTTGAGGCCATCGACACAGTCGTGGCGGCCATGAAAGCAGGCGCCTATGACTATGTGGTAAAGCCCCTGCGCCTGGATCCGCTCAGGGTGAGCATCGGCAATGCCCTTGAGTCCATCCGCATGCGCAAGGAGATTCAAGCCCTGCAGGAGCAATATCTGCTTGAAAATGTGCCCTGCTTCATCGGTGAAAGCAATGTGATTCAGGATGTTATGGGCTTTGTCGGCAAGGTGGCCAAAAGCCCCGATACGCCCATTCTTATTGCCGGCGAAACCGGCACGGGCAAGGAGCTGATAGCCCAGGCAATTCACTACAAGAGCCCCAACTTCGCAGGGCCTTTTGTCTCCATCAACTGTGCGGCCATTCCGAAAGACCTGATCGAAAGCGAGCTGTTCGGCTATGAAAAAGGCGCCTTCAGCGGGGCGGGGGTGGCTGGGAAAAAAGGGCTTGTGGAGGAGGCTGCAGGCGGCACGCTTTTTCTGGACGAAGTGGGCGATCTTAGCGGCCCGGCTCAGGCAAAGCTGCTGCGATTTTTGCAGGACGGCGAATATTACCGCGTTGGCGGGCTGCAAAAATTGATTGTGCAGGCACGCATCGTGTCGGCCACCAACAAAGATCTTGACCGGCTGATCGGACAGGAGCTTTTTCGCGAAGACCTCTATTACCGCCTGGCAGTCATCAAAGTCCAGCTGCCGTCGCTCACCCAGCGCCGTGATGACATTGTGCCCATAGCCCGCCATTTTCTGCTTGAGCTGGGGCGCAGGCATGGCCGTACATTTACGGGCATCGCACCCGCAGTTGAGCAGTTTCTGCACGACTATACCTATAAGGGCAATGTGCGGGAACTGCGCAATATCATAGAGCGCGGCGTGCTCATCGGGGAGGGGCCGGTGCTGCAGCTTGAAGATTTAGGCCTCATGCGGCCCTCTGCCGCACTGCAGCGTGAGACAGGGCCTGCAGCCGCAGATGCTTTCCCCAACCTGCCAGAGGAAGGCATTGATTTTGAAGCCCTTGAAGAGCACTATGTGCGGCAGGCTTACAGTAAGGCGGAGGGCAATGAAATGAAGGCGGCGCAGCTGCTCGGCATGACCTACTATACGTACCGATATAAGCGCAAAAAGCTTAAAGAGCTTGAGTGACAAGCGGGTGGAATGGATTTTTCGGGGCTTTATCCTGCGAAACTTCTGATGAACAAAGAGATGATTTATGTGCGAGGGCCCTTAGGGTCGGCTGCCAGTAAGCCTGTTGTGCCGTGTCTTTCCTTAATAATCAAACACGATAAACAGTGCGCGCGTATACGTGCAGGCCCCAGTTGCGTATAAACCCATCGATTTAAAAGGCTGGTTTGCACCCGCTCGTACTGATGCGGAGTTTTGCTAACTACCAAAAGGATAGGCCTGCCAAACCGCTTGAGTGGTTTGGCAGGCCTGCCATGCATCTACTTGTTAGGCCGGGCTCACATTTTCTGCCTGTGGGCCTTTTGGACCTTGTGTAACTTCCATGGTAACCTTCTGGCCTTCAGAGAGCGTTTTGCGCCCTGTTCCATTAATGGCGCTATGATGTACAAAAACATCCTTACCGCCTTCTCTTTCAATGAAACCAAACCCTTTTTCTTCGTTGAACCATTTAACGGTTCCGGTAACTAAATCTGCCATACAAACCTCTTCACTTAAAAGTTCGCCAACTTCAATTGGCATTATAAAACGCAAGCCTCACTACGAGGCTGGCATCTAACCTCTTCGGCAGCAGAGCACAAGCTCCGTGCCGGAAAGAACAATTTCAGTCTGTCCCTGCATTCGTGGGGTTTTCCGCATCGGCCTCTGGCGGTAGTTTCTTTTTTTCTACCCTGATGCGCCTTTTTTCTTCCTGCTTCTTTTTCTTTGCCAAGTCTCGCTGGCGCTTTTCATATTGATAATTTGGTTTTGCCACCTTGCCACCATAGCTGTAGAGAGAAAGGAAC
>CAIWCT010000285.1 GCA_903911225.1 uncultured delta proteobacterium | reverse complement strand
GTATGAAGCACTCAAGAATGATAGCGTAGAGCACGGTCAGGGCCGCAGCCTCGACAATGGTTGCAAGGCCTCCGAAAATACCTGCAATGACGATGACCGGCAGCAGCAGGTCCCATTTTGCAACGGAAAGCGCGCGCCGCAGCGTCGAGAAATGAAACGGCGTTGATTCTATTCGCTTGAACTTTGCCAGCCCCACCCCGAACCCCGACACCAGCGTCACCAGAAGCAGGCCCGGGATCAGGCAGGCGATAAACATTCTGTCGATGGGAATGGCCGCCACCACGCCAAAAATAATAATAGGCAGCGATGGGGGAAAGAGAAGCCCTATGGAGCCCGAGGCTGTCACAAGCCCCAGAGAGAAACGTTCGGGGTAGGCCTCTTTAACGAGCATGGGAAACAGCAGGCCGCCAAGTGCCAGAATTGTTACGCCCGAGGCGCCGGTAAATGTAGTGAAGAACGCGCACACCAGCACCGTTGCAACTGCCACACCGCCGGGCATCCAGCTGAAGAGCGCATGAAACAGGTGCACGAGCCTTTTTGATGCCCCGCCTTCCGAGAGAATATAGCCGGCAAGGGTAAACAGCGGTATTGTCGGGAGCGTGGGCGATGAAACAACGCGGTAGGCTTCCGACGGCACTGCGGCAAGGGGTATGCCATCTTTGAAAAAAAGAAAGAGCGCAAGCCCGCCAAATACCGTAAACAGGGGGGCGCCGGCCACCAGTCCCAGCAGCAGCACAATGATTGTGGGCATAAGCAGCCCGGCGCGGCTTGCCTCCGGCACAAAGCCGATGCAGAGAAATGCGCCCGCGAGCACGAGTACGATAATTTGTTCAGTTGCTCCTTTAGCTTTGAACGTAAAGCTTATCCCGACCATGGCCATGCACACGAGCATGGGAAGCTGTGCAATCCAAGTCGGTAGAAAGGGCGCCACATTCATCAGGTTTGCCCGCTCGGCGGATATAAGCTCATAGCAGGCAATGACAAAGGCCCCCGTTACCGCCACGGCGATGGAGGTCTGGAAGATAAACAGTATCGTTTTATAAGGTTCTTTTTTGATGAGATCGCCGGAGGCCATTTTAAGATGGGCCCCTTCGCGCGCGGCAAGCGTAGCGCCGATGAAGGCTATCCAGAGAGTGCCGTGGCGCACATATTCGGCTGCGCCGGGCAGGGTTGTGTTAAAAAATTTGCGCAGGAGCGCCTCTATCACGGGCAGCGCAACCATGAGAGACAGAACGGCAACGGTCCCGATGTTTTCAAACCTGCGCCAGGCAAATTCACCAAAATTAATTATACGTCGTACCATGGGAGTATGAATATGAAAGTTTGATTGGAAGTGTACGCCGGGCACACCGTTATGCTTTTAGAAATTAATATATCTTGTATCTAATTTGCGGGATTGTTGTCAATATATTCTCGGAGTGGATCCAAATGGAGATAGGATTTATTGTTCACAGGACGTAAGCGCAGGTTTCTGCAAGATGAAAATCAGGCTTTCCGCCGGGATGCTTCATGGCCCAGTGCGAGCGGTTGCCGCCGGCATGTTCAAGTATGAGCGCCAGGCCGATGCGCAGCCCTGCGGGGGCAGGGCAGGCAATTGCCGCAGTGAGCGCCATCTTGTTTTCCCTGAAAATAATTTGAAAATCCTGCGGCTGTACGTCAGAAGGCTGCACCTGCGCGGGCGTCCTGTAGGCATCAAACCGGCAGCTCCACCAGTTGCAGTCCAGCGAAAAATTCCATTCAGTATAGCTTGTCTCATTGCCCTGCCGCAGGAAGCACTCGCAGCAGGTGTGCCGCCACAGACCCGGAGTGAAACCGGATGTGGACGTTTCCAGCGGAATGCTGAGCTCAGGAAGCGGGCCGAAAATGCCATATTCCAGCAGCAGCACTCCGTTTTCAATCTTGAAATTCACGCTGCAGGAAAACTTTTCAGCAGCTGAAGACTCAAAGGGTATAAGTGACACGCTGCAGGGATTTGACATAATCAGGTAGCCGCAACAGTATCAAGAAACTGCCGGTAAAGCTCCCGCTTTATGGCCATCAGGGTGGCGCGGTCTTTGCCGGCCAGCGGCAGCACCATATCCTGTGCCTGCTCCAGAAGCGCCTCAGCCGGGCATGCGGCATCGACAATGCCGAGCCCGCATGCTTCCTGCCCGCCGACGCGCCTGCCGGTAAACAGCAGGTCTTGCAGAACATCATGGCGCACCTTCAGTTTCAGCAGCTCCATCATGGCCCGGGGGACGGCAACCTGCAGGTCGAGTTCCGGCAGGCAGAAAAAGCCCCGGTCGCTGCGCATGAGGCGCCGGTCGCAGGCAAGGGCAAGCATGGCCCCGAAGCCGAAAGCATGGCCGTTCAGGGCAGCTACGGTTGGCATGGGCAGTTCGGCCACGCGGCCCAGTAGCCTGATCGAGCAGCTGAGCATGTCATCGCGAAGGGAGGCGTCGCCGCTGAAAAAATCATCGAGATGAAATCCTGTTGAAAATGATTTGCCCTGGCCGGTGATGATAAGGCATGCGGGCCCCTGTGAGGCCTCGACAGCGTCAAGGGCGGCGTTGAAGTCTGCTATGAATGCCAGCGAGCATGCGCCGCCGTTTTTCAGGCAGAGTGTGTAAACTGGCGGATAGAGCCTGAGTGTAAGATGCCCTGTGTCGATGATCATTTTTTAAGCCATCCCTTTGCAATGGCGTCTTCGATCAGCGATTCGGCAACTGCCCAGAGCCGGGCCGAGCCTTCCTCAATGTGCCGGTTGCGCTCCAGTACTTTGGCGGCGGGAACGCCGTGCTCACGCCAGGTTTTACCATTGCTGTAATAATTGTGCATAAGCGGCATGAGCCGGTCAAGTGCTGCGGCAAAGCGCGCTTCGGGGGTGGCGCGCGCTTCAAACTCTTCCCACAGCCCGCGAAACTCCCGGCGCTGGTCTTCGGGCAGCAGCCCGAAAATGTGGTCGGCGGCAACTGTTTCGCGGCAGGCTTTGCCGGCATTGCCCGCATCGTCATAGCAGAAGGTGTCGCCTGCATCGATTTCCACCAGGTCATGCACCAGGGCCATTTTTACAACGCGCGTGATGTCGATAGCCTGGTTTGCATGCTCTGCAAGCACCAGGGCCATAACAGCCAAATGCCAGCTGTGTTCCGATGAGTTCTCTTTGCGCAAACCCCTGCAGATATAGGACTGGCGCATCACCTCCTTGAGCCGGTCAATCTCGAGAAGAAAATCAAGCTGTTGTTTGAGTCTGTGGTGCATTGCTCTCTGCGCCGTATATGGTATAATTTTCCCGGCAAGCCTGCAATCCGGAAAATAAAAGGCCTGCCGCTAGAGGGCAGGCCTGAGCAAGTTCAAAATGCGGCTTCTTATTTGGGGTGCTTGATCAGTTCATAGCGAGCCTTGAAGTCGAAGGGCTTGAAGGTCGGGCTTTTTTCATTGTGGCAGACTTTGCAGTTTTTCTCCTCGGGCTTGATAACGAGTCCGGCCTCAATAGC
>CAIWCT010000284.1 GCA_903911225.1 uncultured delta proteobacterium | reverse complement strand
CTGTCCAACAAAGTGCATTGACAATTATGATTTTTAGGGGTATTTTTGGGGGTATCAAGCTTTTATAAAAAGGCTTGTACCCCCAAAAGGAGGAAATACCATGGCTTTAACAGATGTCAAAGTTAAGAACCTAAAGGCGAAAGATAAACAGTATAAGTTGTTCGATGGAGATGGGCTTTTCCTGCTTGTGATGCCGAACAGGTCGAAGTATTGGCGTTTTAAATATCGCATGGGAGGCAAGGAGAAGACAGTTGCCTTTGGCACCTATCCTGAAATCAGCCTGCTTGACGCACGAGATCGGCGGAACGAGGCACGCAAACAGATAGCCAATGGCATTGACCCTAATGAAATGAAAAAAGCTCAAAAAGTAATTGCAGAACAAACAAAAAACAGTTTTGAATACGTCGCCAGGGAGTTCCATTTGAAATTCTTACCCACGTGGACACCAGGCCATGCTGTGACCATCATGTCACGGCTTGAACGCGATGTATTTCCATGGATGGGCCAGCGCCCTATTCACGAGATCACACCACTCGAACTGCTGGGGCATCTGCAGCGGGTTGAGTCACGCGGGGCGCTTGAAACCGCTCACCGTATTAGAGTTATTTGTGGTCAGGTTTTCAGGTATGCAGTTGCCACCGGTCGTGCCGATAGGGATATAACAGTTGATATAAAAGGTGCCCTGCCACCGACACAGGCAATGCACCGGGCAGCAATTACAGACCCCAAGCAGTTTGGTGCGCTCCTGCGAGCATTGGACAGCTATCAAGGATCCTTCTCTGTTCGCTGTGCTTTACAGCTTGCAGCCCTTACTTTTGTACGACCAGGTGAGTTGAGACATGCCGAGTGGGCAGAGGTCGATCTTGACGCGGCATTGTGGAGTATACCGGCTGGTAAAATGAAGATGCGCGAGGCTCACCTGGTGCCATTATCCGAGCAGGCTGTTGCAATCCTGAAGGATCTGAAACCCTTGACCGGCAGCGGGAAGTATCTGTTTCCAGGCGGTCGTTCATTTAAACGGCCTATGAGCGAGAATGCTGTTCTGGCAGCGTTGAGATCTTCTGGCTACACTAAAGAGCAAATGACCGGACATGGCTTTAGGGCAGCAGCTCGCACTATGCTTGATGAAGTTCTGCAACAGCGCGTTGATCTTATTGAGCACCAGCTTGCCCATGCTGTGCGCGATCCGAACGGTAGGGCATATAATCGCACAGCACATCTTGAGCAGCGCAAACAGATGATGCAGCTATGGGCCGACTATCTCGACGGATTAAAAGCCGGGGCCAAGGTTTTGCCGCTGCTTAAAACAAACTGATCCTGTCTGTGGGGCACTAGTAAAGTCCTTGCATTCGGCAACCACGTCAGTTGGGGCAAAAATGTTATTACCCAAAAAAAAAGATTATCGGTTGTGGTTCGAATTTTTAAAGCGCAGCTCTGGCTTTAAAGATTTTTGTGCATCTGAGGAAAAGAAAGCCGCGGTGCTCGATGAAATCCGGCAAATGAGGGATTTTGAGTATTACTCAACAACGGGCAGGTT
>CAIWCT010000283.1 GCA_903911225.1 uncultured delta proteobacterium | reverse complement strand
GCAGAAGCAGGCTGCACAGCTCCGCCATTGTTTCAGGGTTGTCCGCAATGGCGGCATGCTGCATATGCTTCACGTCAAGGCTTTCAGCTCCCGTTGGGCTCGTAACAACAGGTATGCCCCGGTAGAATGCATTTACTATTTTTACCTTCATGCCGCTGCCGAACCGCAGGGGGGCGACAAAAACCCTGCAGCGGGCATAATACGGCTCAAGGTCTTCGGCAAACCCCGTGAGCACGATGCCCTTCTTGTGCGCACAGAGCCTGCGCAGAAGCGGGCTGGCGCCGGCGCCGACTATATAAAACCGCAGCCCGGGATGCTGCTGCTGCAGCCTGTCCCAGACGTGACGGATAAACCAGACCAGGCCGTCGTCATTAGGTGCCCAGCCGAGCGAGCCGACGCTGAGCAAAGCTTCCTCTGTTTCCTCGAATGCGATGTCCTGCTGGTGCAGGAGCTGTTCATCTCCAAGGTGCAGGGTCTCATAAAACTTACCGGCATCGGCCCCGATTTTTTCCAGATTTTCCCGGTCCCCGGGGGCCGCCAGAACAGCGTGGGCCCGGTCGCAGATGCGCCGCTCACAGTCCATGATATATCCGGCCTCACGCAGGATCAGCGCCCGTTTCAGGTAATTTTTTTCCAGACAGGCATACTGCCGCCAGATAACGTGTTCTGCATTATGGGCGTGCAGAATCACCCGGCCAGCATAACTTTCGGGCACATACTGACTCATGAGATAGGAGTCAAGAAACAGAATGTCGTAGCCATCGGCGATTGCAGCGATATGTTTTTTAAACGCCGGGGAGTACGACCGGTACAGCGACAGTGGCATGCCCTGAAGACTGCTTTTGATGAGGTTTGCGGGGCTGCGTTTTTTTACAAGGCGTTCGGCGTAAAAATGGCAAAGCTCAAGCCGGGAGAGCATCTCCTGCCTGCCGGGAAACCCCTGCTCCTGGTAAAAAAGGGCCAGCCCGAGACAGTAGTGCTGCGACAAATATTCAACAAGCCTCCAGCGTTTGATCGCTCCTCCGCCGACAGGCGGATACGGGGGCTGATGCGTGAGAAACAGTATTTTTTTCATAAAAAAAACGGTATCCTGCTTTTTTTATACCCGGGGATATAGTACTATATCTCGCGCTCCTTGGTAAGAAATTAATAGACAGGCGCACGCGCGCATACGGTACGGCCATGAAACAGAAAAAAATCCTCATGATCCAGCCGAGTCTGCAGCCGCCGGGCGGCGGCCAATCAGTGTGCGCCTGGATTCTGCAGGCGCTCAAAGGCAGCTACGACCTGAGCGTGCTGTCGTGGCGGCACGTTGACCTCGCGCCCGTCAATCATTTTTTTGGCACCTCGCTTCAGGCTGAAGACATAACATTCCATGCAATAAACCCGATTCTGAGAAGAACGCTTGACAGCCTGCCGACACCTTCGAGCCTCCTGAAAACGGCCCTTCTGCTGCGGCACGCCCAAGCCCTGCAGCAGCGCTTCGATGTGCTGCTGACCACCAACAATGAGGCGGACTTCGGAAGGCCTGGAATACAGTATATTCATTACCCCTGGAACAAGTTCCCCCGGCCCGATGTTGATCTGCGGTGGTATCATTTCGGCCTTGCCGTCAGGGGCTACTACCAACTGTGCAGGATGATCGGCGGTTTTTCCGAAGACAGGATCAGGGAAAATGCGACGCTGGTAAACTCGAACTGGACCGCAGCCAGGGTACAAGAGACCTACGGCGCCATTAAAACGCAAACCGTATACCCACCCGTTGCAGGAGATTTTTTCGACCCCCCCTGGCCAGAGCGCGAAAACGGCTTTCTCTGCATAGGCAGGATATCGCCCGAAAAGCAGATCGAAAAAATAATCTCCATACTCAGGGCGGTCAGGGCCGCCGGCCATGATGTGCACCTGCATATAATCGGCACCCCGGATGATGATGCCTACTATGCCCGTATTGCGGGCCTGGTGCGGGAGCATGCATCATGGATAGCACTCGAGCAGAACCTCCCGCGGCCGGAGCTTGTGCGCCGCATCTGCTCGCACCGCTACGGCATACACGGCATGCCCGGTGAGCATTTCGGGATGTCCGTGGCCGAAATGCTCACCGGCGGCTGCATCGTCTTCGTGCCGGATGGCGGCGGCCAGACGGAAATCGTGGGCGCCTGCGCTGAGCTTCGCTATCTTGGCCCTGATGATGCCGTGCGAAAGATCCATGCCGTGCTTTCTTCGGCGGATGAACAGGAGCGCCTGAGGGCATGCCTTGCGCCGCGCAGGGAACTGTTTTCTGTGGAGCGCTTTACACACCGGATACGGGAAATTGTTGACGAATTTGCGCAGAAGCGGCAGAGGGCCGGCTGCTAGTCTAGTGTATCTTAAATAACTAGACATAGTTGGGTGACTATGTTAGTTTGGGGGAATGAAAAAACCACTCGTGTTGAATGCCGCTGACAGAAGCCTGCTTGAAGAATGGACCAAAGCCTATGGAACTCCCCAACAG
>CAIWCT010000282.1 GCA_903911225.1 uncultured delta proteobacterium | reverse complement strand
TTTAGACTTTGTTGAAATCAAAATTAAATTTAAATACCTTGCCCGGATCAGCCCCAAGGATGACCGTTAAAACGATTTTCCACTGACCCGTTGATGCCATTTTCTAATACCCCCGCAGGCAGATAAAGACAGGATGGACTTTGTCTGACTATAAATTGTTGCCCATGAGGTGTCAATGACAATAGAAATATATTTTATGCTTCTCATTAGCGGGCGCATCTCCGCAGCCAACACTTATGCTTTTACTTAGATTTTTCCTCTGTCTTTTGGTAGTATTCATTACGGCGACAGTAAGTCGCTCCTGCAAAAATAATTTCTATCATAGAAGGACCCCATGCCGGACTATAAAGATACTGCTGCGGCACTCGTTGCCGCCCGTGACAGTGGATTCATTAAGTCCTCTTCCTGCGCCAATGCCTGCGCATGGCTGGCCCCGTCATTTGCTGCAATTGAAATCGACGACAGGCTGGTGGGAGACCATATTGCCGGACTGGCGGCACAGCAAAGCTGGGCTGAAATCGACAATGCTTTTTTTGAAACAAACGGTTTCGGCACTGCCGGCGTGCGCGGCAAACTTGCCATCGGCACAGCCTATTTCAACAAGATAATACTTGGCCTGGGAGTTGAGGCCCATGCCCGCTATATCGAAGGCGCCTATGCTGAAAATGGCGCCGTTCTCGGGCGGGAGAAAGCCGTCATCATCGCCTATGATTCGCGGCGTGGCTCATATGATCCGCAGACCGGCGGTCCCGGATTTATGGTGCGCGAAGCTGCGGGCATCTATGCAGCCCACGGCATCAAAGCCTATGTGTTTGACTCGGTGGCGCCCACGCCGGAGCTGTCCTTTGCCATAGCCGAGCTTGACGGCATTGCCCCGTATGCAGGAGGTGTTTTCACGGCCTCGCACAACCCTGCAACCGACAACGGTTTCAAGCCCTATGACTTTCATGGCGGACAGGTCGTGCATAAGCGGGTGCAGCAGATCGCCGACAGCATCACCGACTACGGCGCGGTTGGAACCATGGCCTATGAGGAAGGCGTGGCGCTGGGGCTTATCGCAACAGTAGGCCCTGAGGTGGATGAGGCATATATCGAAAAGGAAAATCAAACCGCCATATGGGTTGACGGGCAGGGCCGTTTTCTGCCCGATAAAATCGACCCCTCTCTCACGATTGTATTCTCAGCCCTGAACGGCACTTCGCAGCGCCTGGTGCCCCGGGTGCTTAAGCGCCGCGGATTTAATTTGCAGAACCTGTTTCCGGTTGCGGCTCAGTGCATGCCGGATGGTGATTTTGCGACCTGCCCCAAGCCCAATCCCGAGGAAAAGCCGGCCCTCAATGAAGCGGTGAAACTTGCCAATGAAACATTGGCCGACATGCTCATCGCCACAGATCCCGATGCCGACCGCCTGGGCGTGGGGGTGCGCCTGCACAACAGCGAAAAGGCCCTGTATGCCGATGACAGCGCCGTGAAAGATGGCTACTATCTGCTCACCGGCAATCAGCAGCTGGTGCTGCTTACCGACTATATCCTGAGCCAGACCATTGCCCGGGACGGCGGCCTGCCCGCAAACAGCGTCATCTCAAAAACGCTCGTTTCAACCGACCTTGCCAAAATAATTGCCGACGTCCGGGGCGTCATGACCGTCGAGCCCCATGTGGGATTTAAATTCCTCGGAGAAAAGCTGGCCTGGTATGCCGGGCATGCCTGCTTCGTCGCGGATACGGGCAGGCCCTACAAACACCTGTCGCGCCGCGAGCGAATAGAGCTGCTCTCACGGCACAGCCTCTGCGTGCTGTTCGGCGGCGAGGAATCCTACGGCTCGCTGATAGGTGATTATGTAAAGGACAAAGACGCCATAACCGTGAGCGCCATGTTTGCCGAAATGGCGGGCTTTTACAAGCTGCAGGGCAAAACGCTTATGCAGCGGCTCGAAGAAATTTTCCGCCAGTACGGCTATGCCCGCGAGGAGACCATATCACTTGGCTATACAGGCTCTGTGGGCAATGACATCATCAGGGCCATCATGGCAGAGTTTCGGGCGCGGCCGCCCCGCCGGTTTTGCGGCAGGCCGATCATAGCAGCAATCGACTACCGCAGCCCCGAGGGCGGCGGTAGCCGCACGGCGCGGGCAGCCGACGGCAGCGTTCTGTTTGACGACGCCATGCCTGCCGACCCCGATGCTCATACGGGCTATCAGGAAGTGCAGGGCGTGCAGGTGCCGCTGTTCTGGCACGGTGACTATAAAATAATCGGGCAGCGGGCGCGCCTTGACGAGGCCAATATGCTTTTATACGTGCTTGCCGACGGCTCGAAAATAATAGCACGGCCCTCGGGCACGGAGCCAAAAATAAAATTCTACGTACTTGCCCGCGGCACGCAGGGGGCAGGCAAAGCAGCACCTAAAGACAAGCAGGCCGTTAATGCATTCTTTACAAGTGTCAAACAGGAGCTTACGGATTTTGCGGGCAGCATCTCCGCTCCGATGCTTGACAAAACATAAAAAAGGCTTCATGCCCGCAGTATGCGCATGAAGCCCCTGCTGTTTTATTGCTGCAACCTCCGTTAAAATTCCGTGCAAAAATTCGAACAACAGCAATTACCGGCCGGGTGGAATCACTGTCTCAAGTATTTTCTTTACTGCCGCCTTCATGCCGGGATTGCGCTCGATCTCCCCGGATACCCACTCTGCATTGCCGTAATAAAGCCTTATTATCATCCGGCCGAAGGTGCTTTTGGCCAGCTTACTGTCCCGGAACGAGCGCACGGCTGCAAGCCGGGGATTATCCTCGCCGAGCACCTGCACAAACGGGCATTTAAAGGTACAGCCCTCATCTGTCTGGCCGTCGCAGTTATTGTCAATGCCATCGCCGCAAATTTCATCAGCCCCCGGATTCACGTCCGCATCGGTATCATCGCAATCCTGCTCTCTGACGCAAGCCGTGCCGACACCGTATCCGTCTCCGTCATTATCGATGCAGGCAGGCTGCACTGTGGTTGTAGTCGTTGTTGATGAGGTTGATGCATTGCTGAAATTAAAAGACATAACCGGCCCGGAATTGCTGATGCTGCTCAAGGCAACATTGCTTGGCGCCCCGCTCCACAGCTTATTGCTGGGAGAAGTGCCGTAACCGAAAGTGCGGTTATCGCTTGTTCCGGGGAAAGGGTCTCCCGCATCGCCCCGGTTATTGTCTTTTTCCAAATTCCACAAACCATCGGCCTGCATAAGCGCCACGTGGTAGTGCGCCGAAACGCAGTTCAGTGCTCCCGGGCCTGATTTGCATTCCTGATTGTTTGTTGCCTTGTTTTCATCAATATGCCATATCAAAAGTCCTGCGCCGGGCAGTGCCTCGTCAAAGCTCCCTATGGTCTTTTGCCTGTTTTCAACCAAAAAATATTCCCCCCCCGCATCAGGGCTGCCTGCACGGAACTGGTACACGTCAGCGTTTTCAGATGCCTCGGCTATGGTGATATTGTCCTGCGCCGACGAAACAAGCGTAGGCGTTACCCATCCGAGATAATATTTGCACCATGCATCCATATGCGCGGGCCGGTCGCCCTGTCGTGAAACTCCAGTCCACGAACCGCTGGCCATGAGGCTCCATTCGCCCACTCCTTCAGAGGTATCATCCGTATCGTACAGGTCGGGCAAACCGAGCGCATGGCCATACTCATGGGCAAAGACCCCGAAAGTGCTGATGCCGCTGTCGAATTTTTCGGGCATTATTATGTAATTATCAACGGTGACATTATCGCTGGTGACATACACGCCTGCGCCAGAACCACTAAGACTCCACGAATGCGACCAAATGTCGGTGGCCAAGCGGCTAGCCTCTTCGCCCGTGCCCTGGTGCACAATTGCAACAACGTCGACTTCGCCGTCGCCATCATTATCATAAGGGGCAAATTTAAATCCCGCGTGATCGGCAGCCACCACAGCCTCGCGCACGAGCTCTTCTGGATGCCGGTCATCGCCTTTCACGGGGTCAGGATAATTCTGTCCGTAGTAATCATGGTTTTGCGATGCGATATACCAGCCTGCTATGCCGCCGGGACCAGATGAAACGTTGAATGCGCCATAGGATGCCTCATCATAATAATCACGCATGCTGTAGACGCCGCTGCCAAAAATCATGCTGTTAAAATCGGAAATCGCATAGGTGGTGGTCGTATTTTTAAAATTTACCAGGATGACCGGAATGTTTGCAGTGCCTGTTAACGGTATGTCTTTGTAATGAGCACTTTGCCTGATACTTTTATGTAAAGGCTGTCCTGCGCCCAAAGGCTTGCTATTTCTTTCACTGTGCCGCAGCAGATCAACTGGCGGCGCATCGATGCCGGCGCGCTGCGGCAGCAGGACTACCGCCCCTGCAGCATCGCGTGCGGCATATCTCCAGTGCGCACTCGCTGCATCACGTCCTATGGCATAACCCTCCTCTGTCTCCCAGCCGTGTCTGAACTCATCGCCCCACTGTACGGCTTTCACCTTCGTGCCGTCGGGCTGTGTCAGTTCATGCACTATCGGCGCGGCAGTCACTGCCCATGCAGGGCCGCACAGGCCAGTACAGCAGAAAAAAACTATTAAAAATAATAAGCCGTACAACCGTTTTGTGTTCATCTCCACTCCTTGTTTAAAGCTATACTTTTTTCAGCACAATACTGTCGCCACGGCTTGCCCCGATACGTTTTACGGCGCTGCTGTTTTTTAGCGATACCTCAAGCCTGCCGGTGCTGCCGATTATACAAAACAACTCACCCTCCTGCGCGGCAGCATACGAGGGCATAAGTTTCGTCATGGTGGCTCCTTTCACTTCGGCTCGCATCTTTGACTCCCGGACAAATTCCTGCAGCATATCACGGCTGACATTGCTGATGAGATTGCCGAACCGGTCAATATGAATAATGCGGCCCTCAAGTATATCGCCGTGAATTTCCGGCATGGCTGAAGGCAGGATAATCGGATTATCAATTTTTCTGCCCAATTGTTCGGGCTGCACTCCTTTAGAAAGATGGGCGGCAGCAGGGGCAAAAATATCCCTGCCATGAAAAGTTGAGGACGGGTCGGGCAGGAAATAGTTTTTCGCCGTTAGCTCATATACCGCCTTCAGGCCGGGGCCTTGCAGGGCAAAACTAAAAATTCCATTATCCGGCCCGACAAACAAGCCTTTATTAGTTTCTAGCACAAGAGGGCGCCTGCCGCCACCCACACCGGGATCGACAATTGCCACATGTATGGCGCCTTGGGGGAAATACTGACAGGCCGACTCAAGCGCCAGAGCTCCGGCGGCAATGTCCTGAGGCTCTACGCCGTGGGTGATATCGACTATGGTGCAGCCAGGGTTTATAGACAGGATCACGCCCTTCATGACTCCCACGCAGATATCATCAAGGCCGAAGTCCGTGGTCAGTGTTATGATTGAGTGAGCAGCCATACGGGGTAACCAAAAAAAATTTTGCTTTAATCTGCAAAATACTTAAAAATGCTGTTAAAATCAAAATATATAAACACCTTGGAAGAGAATAATTTCACATGCTTCGAAAATCTCTGCTCATCGTCATCTGCTGCCTGCTCTGGTGCCTGCCCGGCGCTCATGCACGGGCAGCATGGTATGTAGCCGCCATCAATCCCGACGGAAGCAGCGGGGCCTTAACCGCCTCCTCGGGTATTCTGCCTGGTACAAACCCAAACGCGGCAATTTCTGTGCGCAGCCCCCTGCGCGCAAGCGGCGATGACTTTCCCATGGCACTCTGGCAGGAGCGCAAATTTCCGAAAATCGACCCCGGCTCGCTGCGGCAGACAAAACAATTTCTCGCGGACAGGCGCGCGTCCAAGGCCGCCCCCGGCATGCAGGCCTATGCCCAGGGGCAGCAGAAAAGCTTCTGGGTCAAAGACGATAATGACTTCGCCTGGCGTCAGGTTGAGGCCACCTGCAAAAAAGAATCGGCCCACGGCTATGTTTTTGTTGACGACAGCTTTCCCGTGCCGGACAGCTCCATAGCCCTCTATGCCGAAGAGTTCGACGTGATATACGAAGAGATGCAGGGCAACATGGGCGTATTTGCCGACCGCGACGGCAACGGCAAAGTATCAATTCTGCTGTACGCAATGAACGACAGCGGCACTACGGCAGGCTATATTGCAGGCTATTTCTGGGACAAAGACTATCTGGACGCAGCCGCTGACAGCCACAGCAATGAAATGGACATCATCTATATCCGCGGCAATCAGCCCGGCGGCTGGGACACCGTGGAAAGCACCTACGGAAATTTTTACACCTTCAACATCGCCACCCTTGCCCATGAATATGCCCACATGGTGCAGTTCAGCATGATTTCCTGGAACACCGGCTCCGGCAGCACAGCCGATGTCTGGATCGACGAGATGATGGCCCTTGCCGCAGAGACCATGTACTTCAAAGAAAAACTGCGCACGGCTCCCGGCTTTACGCATCCCGACATGCTGCCCGGCGGCTATCTTGCAAGCCGCATAAAATACTATACGCAGGATGCGGGCTATGCCATCCGCAACGGCCATGGGCTGACCAACTGGGAATACTCCGGGCAGACGCTTGCAAATTACAGCCTGTCATATCTCATGGGGCAGTATCTTAGCGTGCATGCGTTGCGGGGCCAAAAAATTTTCAAGGATATCCTCGACTACATGTTGGCCCATGATACTTTTGACTACCAGGCCGTGGGTGCCGTTGCAGTCTGGCAGCTGCCAGGCACATGCTCATGGGATGATCTGCTGAAACACTGGGCCGCTGCAAACCTGCTCAATAAACCATCGGGCCACGCAGGCTATAAAAACGCCTTTGAGCTCAAAGCACACGGCCCGACGGCAAACCCCGCACATATCAATAATGGCGGCATCGTGTACCGGAAAGTCTTAACGCTGGCAATCCCTGCCGACGCCGAGCCGCCCCTGATATTTTATTTTTTTGATGACAATGGCCTACCGCTGAGAGGGAAAAAGACATGGGACAGCTGCGCGGCAAAAAATCTGTTGGGAAGTGATCATTCAGGACTTGCCTGTTTGTACACGCTGCGAGACCGGGTGCTTGGCCGCACGGAAACGGGCATACGGCTTGCCGCGCTGTACTACCGGCACACCGCAGAGGTAAGTCTCCTGCTTGAAAAATATCCGGCACTGCGAGCTCACATGCTTCATTTGCTTGTCGACATGCTGCCACTGGCCCGCAAGCTTGCCACGGCAACAATTCCTGCAGTTCCGCAGGCTCTTCTCACTGAGTGCGCTGCGGGGCTTGATGCTCTGGGCACTCTCGGCAGCCCGGAACTTCAGCAGGCCTTAAGCACTGTGCAGGAGGGGCTTGCAAACGGCAGCACACCGCGGGAGCTTGGCATTGTCATCACGGACACCAGCCACACAACCATGCAGAAGATAGAAAACCATGACTGAAAAAACAATAACATGCCCCAAATGCGGGCTCCAGCAGCCCGCATCACCTGAATGCCGGCGCTGCGGCATTATCTTTTCGCGCATCCACATCACGAAGCCGGGCCCGCCTGCCCCGGCAAGGCAGAAGGCGCCGATAAAACAAACCGGTTTTTTTCAGGCCATGCGAATTACAATCCTGCTGCTTGTGCTGTTCGGACTGGGCTTTAATGTCTGGCTTGTCAAGTGGCGCGTAGGTGAATGGGACCGGTCGCTCTGGGTGGTCGTCCATCCGATCTGCGGCGATGCAAGCCCCGAAACCCGTGCGTATATCGACTCGCTGACCCCGGAAAACTTCAAGCCGGTAACGGATTATTTCTCCGGCGAGGCCGGGCGCTACAGCTTAAAAACAAAAGAGCCTTTCACTCTTGTTCTTGCCCCGCGGCTCGATAAATTGCCGCCGCAGATACCCGATAAGCCCACCCCCCTGAGCATGATTTTTTGGAGCCTGAAACTGCGCCTCTGGGCATGGCGCATTGACAAAGCAAAAGCCCCGGTGCAGGACATACAGCTGTTTGTCCTCTACTTTAACAAAAGCCGGGCCATCGTGGATGAATCCTATGTCATGCAGAAAGGCTATATCGGCATTGTCAACGGCTATGCCGTGCAGAAGATGGAAGGCAAAACAAACGTCGTTATAGCCCATGAACTGCTGCATCTTGTCGGCGCCACCGACAAATACGATCCGTCAAATGACCTGCCCGTATATCCCGCGGGGTACGCTGCCCCGGAGGCAAATCCGCGCTACCCCCAGTCGCAGGCTGAAATCATGGCGTGCTCGATCCCGGTGAGCACCACGGAAGCAGAGATGGCCGAAAGCCTCGATGAAACCGTTATAGGACCGGCAACAGCCAGGGAAATAAATTGGGTTCACGTTGACTGAGGCTATGGTATAGTAGAAAAGATGCCGGAATCCAGCAGCTGTACTGTTCAACTTAATAAAAAGAACCTCGGGGAACGGCATTCCTGCGAAGCTTGTCCTCGGCCAGATCGGGGAGCAGGAATCCATAAAACGCCCAAAAACTGGACTCCCGCTTTCGCGGGAGCGACGGATTTTTCATAAATAGACTTCAAAAAAAATAAAGTTGCCCAGTACAGGTAGAAAAAATACATGCAAAAACATTTCAGTCTTTGAGTCTTTTTATTCTTACTTCTGGCTTCTCGTTTAATTTTCAGTCAACTTTTAAACCAGGCATTCAAAATCATGGCTATCGGTCGTTTACGATTAAAACCCCTGTCATATGATTTCCCTCCCTGGCGTCCGCCAAATGAGGCAAACAGCCTGCTTCTGCGCGTGACGCGGGGCTGCACATGGAACCGCTGCACCTTCTGCGCCATGTACAAGCATTTCACCTTCCAGCGCAGGCCGCTGGAAGAAATAAAGGCAGACATACTGACAGCCGCATCGCTTTACTGCGACGAAGTGCGCACCGTGTTTATAGGCGATTCCAACAGCCCTTCAATTAAGACCGCTGACTTTGTGGACATACTGCGCCAGCTCTACGCTTCGTTTCCCGCAATCGAAAGGGTTACGAGCTATGCCCGCGCCAAAACGCTTCTCGGGAAACCTTTGGATGAGCTTAAACAGCTCAGGCAGGCAGGGCTCACGCGGCTGCATGTGGGCCTGGAGACCGGCAATGCAGCGCTTCTGAAAAAAATCAAAAAAGGCCCCACGCCTGAAGAAATGGTTGCAGGCTGCCTCAAGGCAAAAGACGCCGGTTTCGAGCTGTCGCTGTATGTGCTGCTCGGGCTGGGAGGCGAGGATCTTTCAGAGGCGCATGCCCGCGACACGGCAGCGGTGCTCAACCTGATCGACCCGCACTTTATCCGGGTGCGCACCCTGCTGCCGCAGCCCGGCTCAGAGCTCTACGCTGCCATGGAATCGGGCTCATTCATCAAGTGTTCGCATAAAACCATACTCCGCGAGCAGCGCGTTTTGGTTGAAAATCTCAACGTCAACTCAGAGTATCTGAGCGACCACATAACAAATTATATCCCCCTGAACGGCAAACTGCCCGGGGATAAAGAAGCCATGCTGCGCACCATTGAAGAGTATGATGCCGATTTCGCGCACAACAGCCTGCTGCAGTCGAAGTTTGCCCGCAAGGATACATTGCAAAGTTTATAAGAATGCTTTATCATAAATCTCATATGAGCCACTGCACCAGGAGGCCGGCATTCCCAAACTAATGAATAAAAACCTCTTTTCCCCTGGCTCTTTCCTATCGTCATATTAAATCTTTGATCTTAAAGACCAGCACCCTATGCCCGGCAAAATACTTGTAGTTTCAGACAGCCACGGCGCCAGGCAGAAGCTTGACGCCATCGTTCGGCACGAAGAGCCCTTCGATGTCTTGGTGCATTGCGGCGACGGAGTGGATGATCTTTCGCGAATCATCATTCCCGTCACCACTCGAGTGATCAAAGTGACCGGCAATATGGATATTTCCCGAGGGTATATTTTTGAGCGGACCATCATTGCAGAAATCTACAGCAGGCGGATTATGGTCACCCATGGCGATATGTTTAGAGTCGATCAGGATCTGTCAATGCTGCTCGAAGAGGGTATGCTGCAGGGTGTGGATATCATCTGTTTCGGGCATACGCACAAGGCATTTTATCGAGACGGCCCGGCAGTTCTTTTCAACCCCGGGCCTGTCACCGGCGGGTTCTACGGCGTGATAACAATCGGTGCCGATATCCGCTGCCGACACAGGGCAATATGACCCTATGCTTAACGAAAACAAGCAAACTGCTCAGGCAGCAAGGGTTCATGAGGCAGAATTAAGAAAAGCAGAAAAACAGCCTGTAGGCATTTAGGCTGTAGGCTGTAGAAGGGGCAAAGACAAAAGTCCAACTCCTCACTCTGCACTTTAAACCTTGAACAGTTACGGAAATCACATGAATGCAGAATCTCAGCACAAGAATATAAGCAGCCTCATGGCATCCACGGCCAACGCGCTCGTCATCGTTTCCCGGCCTGTCGACCCCGACTGTATCGGAACGGCCCTGGCGCTGCGGTGGCTGCTTGTCGCGCAAGGGCATACTACCTCCATAGTCTGCTTTTTCAGCATACCTTCCAATATGCGCGATTTCCCCGGCATGGGTGAGGCAACGGTCGCAGAGGCCGACTCGTTTGATTTTTCCCCCTTTGACCTCATCATCACCGTCGACGGTAGCTCCTGGGAACAGTTTCTTGGGGCTGAGTGGAAAAAGATACTTGGCCGCATTGACATGGCGCGCATTGTCAATATAGACCATCATGAGCCTGATGAGATTATGCAGGCCATACCCGACCGGTGCATGAATGACAAAACATCTTCCACTGCGCAGGTTCTCTACGAGCATTTTATCGAGCCGTCACAGCTGAGCCCTCCCACCGGCATTGCCGACGTCCTCTACCTGGCGCTGCTCTACGACACGCGCGGATTCAGAAACGAAATGCATACCGGCGCCTACCGTTTTGCCGAAGCCCTCACAACCCTCGGCGCCGACCATGCCAGAGCAGTTGATGTCAACTACGACATGCGCGAGGTGCAGTATCTGACATGGGCCATCGAGCATACCGAATTCATAAGCGACCTGTGTCTTATGCTGCTGGTAATCGATACGAAGCGCTCGGCAGAGCTTGAGGCGAAACTGGGCAAAGACTTCCTGGATTATGACACGATCTACAAAGAAACCATTCAGCGGCAGGTTGCAGGCTTTCATTACGGCGTCATCCTTACCGACAAGCTCGACGGCACCGTGCGCCTTGGCTGGCGCACGCGCGGCTACGGCAGCCATCTGTCAATAGGCGCTATCGCACGGCAGGCAGGCTTCAAGGCAGGCGGCCACCGAAATGCCGGCGGCGGCATGTTTACCGGCAGTCTGGAAGATGCAAAAGCGCAGCTGCTTGCAAGCCTTCGTCAGTCCCTGCTCGGATAAACCTGACAAACGATTGCTGGAGGGGCGGAAAGTCCATGCGAAGCCGGGTTCAAAATCTGTCGCCGCATCTGCAAGTTCGAAAATAAAAAACGGCTTTTTGTTGGTGGGTTCCTCACACACGCTCACAAAAAAGGCGGGGCCGTTTCCGGCTCCGCCTTTTTTATTCACGAGCAATAAAAGCAGGTTACATCATTTCGCTTTCGGAATGAGACCGATAAACTCAAATGCAAGGCTGATAAAATCAGACGATGCTAACGGTCGCTTGCAGAAAGCGAGATTCAGCACCGCAGTGGTAAAACCGAATATTTTGTAGTTCTGCTGCTTCGCCACAAGAGAGGTATTATCGGTTGTATTGTCGGAATCTCCATTGATAACGCAAATCTGATAGCCCACGGTGGCTGAAAGTATATCAGCGATATTGTTGCTGAGATTAATAAATATGCACAGCGGTGTTCCGCCGCTGGACACGATTTCAACCAAAGTCGGGATTTTCGAGCCAACGGTTATAGTAAGGGGCAAGGCGCACTGCAGATCAATCGCCTGAGTCTGGAAAAACTTAATCTCCTCGACATACTGCTCAACCGCAAACCTCATTGCCTCAACATCTTTCTTCGCCAGTGCTGCCTCAAGAGCATCAAGCAGTACATAGGTGCTGCTTACCAAAGGAGCCAACTCCGGCTGCTGGTCTGCGATCTGCAAATCGGCACGAAGCGATGCTGCAAGGTTGCGTGCAACTGCCTGATTCAGTGCCGAAGGTGCCGCCTGCGCTCCCGAGGTAAGCATACAGCCAATCATGCCGCATGCAAGAAATAAAACAGCTGCTCTTTTCCTCATAACATCCTCCTTATATAGAAATAATAATAACAAGTCCGGCTTGATGCCGGTTTTTCTATTTTAAACTTTATCTAACCAAGAGTCAAAACGAATAATCCGGTAAGCCGGCGCCACTTTCAACTTCCCGCATAGGCCTATCGCGGCACAAGTGTTATCGCTTCAGCAGAACATGCAGCGCGGCACAGGCCGCAGCCATAGCATTTGCTGGCATCAATGGCTGCGAAAAAGTTCCCGGCATCCTGCCTGTCGCCTATTGCCTCAAACTGGCATGTATCGCGACACAGCCCGCACCCGGTGCAGGCTTTCTCATCAACGGTTGCGACATACTCAGCCCGCGCCATGGTATCCACTTTTATGCCAGACAGAGTTTTCATGGCAATGCAGTCATGCAGGGTACAATTGCAGATAGCGCCGATAAACGGCGTCATCATCGTCCAGATGGTGTGGACAGCGCCCTTTTCCTCCAAATGCTCCATCTGGTGAATTGCCTCTTCGCGCTCAACAGTCTCAAGGCCTTCACCGGAGGCTTTCCCAAAGTAGCTCATGTCGAGGTCTTTATACCAGGCATCCGGAGAAAAGCTTACGCCGTAGCAGCATCGCACTTCGGTGTGGCTGATGGTCCACCGGCAGGCGCATGGCATGCGCACAATAGTATCTGCCTTCATAACAAGCTCGCGGATTTCTTCAATGGGCAGAACCTGGCCGTAATGTTCGCGCTTTGCCTGCTCTTCCATGCCTTTTTTGATGGCATCAGGCAGCTTGCCCCGCCGCTTAAAAAGCGCTTCGAGCCTGCCCAGAGTTTCAAACCCGTCTTTGATTGTACCGTCAAGAAAATGCGCTATATATTTGCGGCGCTGAATATCAGAAAGCAGATCCTGCGAATAGTTTTTCGCATTCTTGTACCAGACCTTCCCGTCGCCATGCTCTGAGCAAAATTCACACATTGGGCATCCTTACGAAGAATAGGCAAAACAGCGCACACCGTTTTTTTTAATTTCGGTTGGTGCGCTATCGCGAATCCACCAGTTTTTAAACAATAATAAATCCGGTTTGTTGCAAAAAAAAGCTTTAAGCTGTATCGGCCCCGGATTAATCATTACTGCGCCGAATGTACACAGGGGGTCAGTTTCGTAGGGTGGACTCACGAAGTGTGTCCACCAAATTCTCAACACATGGTGGACGTGCTTTCGCAAATCCACCCTAAGCTGGTCAATCCACTTTCCAGGAATCCCCTTCCAGTACAAGGCTCAGCAGTGTCGCACCTTTTTCGCCCACAATTAACGCCGCCGTTGAGCCCCGCACGACCAATTTCAACTTGCTTTTCTTCAGTTCCTTTTCCATTTCAACGCCCATCTGCTTTGCCATCTTTGCGGCCTCAGCACCGGCCTGTGCCATAAAGGCTTCAGTCTCAAGGTTCGAGCGCCGGGTTGAATACTGCTGTGAGGCCTTCAAATCGCCTTTGGCCAGCGCCCTTGCCTTTGCCAGCACAGCCTTGACCTGAACACTGTCTAAGGCCTGCTTGCCGGTCAGGTTGGCGGTGACGGCAGGTTCATTGAAAAGCGGAGCGCTGAAATCAGCCTTATAGTCAACTGTCGGCCAGTCAAAATCCGCATTGCCATCGGTATGATGCGCGATAGCCCCGCTCACCCGCTGGGCCGAGACTTTAAGCTTATCAATCGGGCTTTTGCTGCTGTTGCTGAGCGTCTCGTTGGCCAGCGCCTGCTGCGGATTTTTCGGTGGATACAGCACGGTGGCGATAATATCATTTGGTTTGGCAGGATCAAACCGCACCAGCACTCCCCGAATTTTGTTCTGCCTGACCATCTCCGACAGGGTCATAAAAGCGTTCAGCCCGGCAAGGCTCTGCTCCGGCACTTCACGGTCGGACAGCAGAATGCGCATCTCCTTTGGCTTGTCCAGCCACCCCTCGGCATTGTCGTGCAGGTGCGCATAGGAATATCCTAGTTTAACAGTGTCAGAGTCAACTGTCAAAGTACCGCTGGACGTGCCGGGGTCTATGGCCCAGGTGTTTCCGGAAAGCATGATGCTGAAAAAAAGCAGGCAGATAATTGCTTGTATCATCTGAGACTCCTTCTCATGTTTTCACAATAGTGCTTGTTAGGCTACCGGCTTAACAACGCCTGCACTGCCGCCCTGCTGCGTGCCCTTCATAACCGTGAGTGCCGTTGATACCATGGTGGAGATATCCGTGAGATTTGATGGCACGATCATGGTGTTGTTTGTCTTGGCAAGGTTGCCGAACTGGGCGATGTACAATTCTGCAATCCGCAGATTAACCGCCTGAGGGCCATTGTTCAAACCGATGGCTTTGGCTATCTCGGCAATACCAGTGGCGGTCGCCTCGGCCACAAGCGTAATCTCCTGCGCACGCCCCTGTGCCTCGTTGATGCGGCGCTGTTTTTCGCCCTCGGACCGGAGGATAAATTCCTGCTTATCTCCTTCCGACCTGTTGATCTTCGACTGCCTTTCGCCTTCAGATTCAAGAATCAGGGCCCGCTTCTCGCGCTCGGCGCGCATTTGTTTTTCCATGGCCTCTCGTATTGTCTGCGGCGGCACAATGTTCTTTACCTCGTAGCGCATAACCTTAACGCCCCAGGGCT
>CAIWCT010000281.1 GCA_903911225.1 uncultured delta proteobacterium | reverse complement strand
GTCGCCGCATGGAAACTGAACATGAGGAAATTCTGACCTCCCGTCTTGGTGAACTGCAGCACCGGCTTGAGCTTGAAGGCGGCTGGCAGATCGAGCAGAAGGTTGCATCTGTTATTTCCCGGCTTGAGCTTCCTGCGGACAGCTCTTTTGCCACTTTATCTGCCGGGCTCAAGCGCCGCACCATGCTCGGCCGCGCTCTGGTGCGGCAGCCGGAGCTGCTGCTGCTTGACGAGCCTACCAATCATCTCGACATTGAATCCATCGGCTGGATGGAGGATTTTCTGCTGCGCTTTGAAGGCAGCATTCTTTTTGTCACCCATGACCGCATGTTTCTGCGCCGTCTTGCCACGCGTATTGTGGAGCTTGACCGCGGCAGACTCATAAGCATGCCGGGTGATTATGACGCCTATCTCAGGCGCAAGCAGGCAGAGCTCGTTGCGGAAGAAAACCAGCGGGAGGTGTTTGATAAAAAACTGGCCCAGGAGGAAATCTGGATCAGGCAGGGCGTTAAAGCGCGCCGCACGCGCAATGAGGGCCGTGTGCGGGAGCTTGAGCTGCTGCGCTCGCAGCGCAGCGCGCGCAGGTTTGTGCCGGGCATGGTTCAGATGAATGCAGTGGATGCTGGCATGAGCGGGAAAATTGTCTGCGAGCTTACCGGTGCAACCTTTGCCTATGACGGAAGTCCGGTTATCAAAGATTTTTCAACCATCATCATACGCGGAGACCGCATCGGCATCATGGGCCCCAACGGCGCGGGCAAGACCACGCTTATCAGGCTGCTGCTGGGGCAGCTGCAGCCGCAGGCAGGCACTGTGCGTCTGGGAACCAATCTGGAGATTGCCTACTTTGATCAGCTGCGCGGCCAGCTTGATGAAGACAGGACCGTGTTTGACAATATCGCCGGCGGCAATCAGATGGTGATCATTGACGGTAAGGCACGCCATGTCTACGGCTATCTGCAGGATTTTCTTTTTGCGCCCGAGCGGGCCAGAAGCCCTGTGAGAAGCCTGTCGGGTGGAGAGCGCAACCGGCTCCTGCTTGCGAAACTTTTCACGCAGCCGTCAAACCTGCTGGTGCTTGATGAGCCCACCAATGACCTTGATGTGGAGACCCTTGAGCTTCTGGAGGAGCTGCTGCTGCAGTACGCAGGCACCGTACTGCTGGTGAGCCACGACCGTTATTTCCTGAATAATGTCGTTACCAGCACACTGGTCTTTGAAGGCGGCGGCGGAATCGGCGAGTATGTTGGCGGCTATGACGACTGGCTTCGGCAGCGCCCCCAGGCTGCGCAGGCCGAGCCACAGCAGAAAACCGCAGCCAAACCCCGGCGCGAAAAACAGCCCGGCAGGCGAAAGCTTACATTTAAGGAGCAGCGCGAGCTTGAGGCCCTGCCTGCACAGATAGACCAGCTGGAAGCCGAGCACAAGGCCCTGTATGAAAGGCTTTCAAGTCCCGAGCTCTATCGGCAGGATGGCCCTGCAGTGGCGCAGGTAACTTCCCAGTATAAACAAATCGAGCAGGAACTGCCGCTTCTCTATTCCCGGTGGGAAGAGCTTGAAGAGATTTTGAAAAATACGTGATGCCGACGACCGGTATATTTGAACCTTGAACAGTTATCTGAAAGGCTATTTCTCCGTAGGTTTGGCAGTGCTTTTTTCGCGGATGAAGAATTCGGCAAGCAGCAGGAGCACGGCTGCGGCAAGAAACCACTGGAAGCGTTCCTCCCAGCGCTTCTTGCGCGTTGAGGTCAGCTCTTTTTGCTCCATGTTTTTACGGATTTCATTTTTGTAGATTGCCTCAATGTCCATATCACCCGTAACCGAGCGCACATAGCTGCCGCCGGTTTCAAGGGCGATTTTTTGCAGGGTTTTTTCATCCGGTCTGCTCATGATCATATTGCCCTGCCGGTCTTTCATGAAACCTCCGGAGCCGTCGCCTGCGGGTATAGGCGCGCCCGCATCATCTTTGCCGATGCCGATGGTAAAAATACGAACCCCTTCTTTTTTGGCCAGTTCTGCAGCCTCAAGCGGCTTGCTGTCATGATCTTCGCCATCGGTGATGAGAATGAGCGCCTTTGAGGTGCGCTCAGTCCGGCTGAAGGATTCAACGGCTTTTCTGATCGCATCTCCTATGGCAGTGCCCGGGACCGGAATCAGATCGGGCGAGAGATAGTCGAGAAACATGTTGAATGCGCCGTAGTCAAGGGTGAGGGGGCACTGCACGAAGCTGGCACCGGCAAAGGCTATGAGGCCGATGCGGTCACCCTCAAGCATTTTGACAAGGTCCTGCACTTTGCGCTTGGCGCGCTCAAGGCGGCTGGGCTCGATGTCCTGGGCGAGCATGCTTTTGGATACATCCACCGCCACCATGACATCCACCCCCGTGCGCTTAATGTCTTCCCAGTGAAAGCCCCATCTGGGCTGCACCAGCGCCATGATAAGAAAGAAAACGGCAAGAATTATAAAAAATGTCTTCAGCTTCTGGCGGCTCCGCTGCACCTGTCCCAGCAGCTTTCCGCTGAGATCCGGCCCGCAGAACTGCTCAATATAACGCTGCTTCTTCATGAATGAATACATGAAGAAGAACACCAGCGCCGGTATGAGCCAGAGCAGAAACAGATATGAGAGATTTCCGAAGTCCATAAAAAAGCCGTTTGAACCGTTCAAGCTGTTTAAACCGTTTGAACTCTGTTTTTAAGGTATTATTCTGAGTCGCGTGTTTGCCAAAATAATTTCTAAAAGCAGCAGCACAAGCCCCGGAATGAGAAACCAGCCGAACAGCTCTTCGTATTCCATATACTCCTTGAGCTTTACCTCGGTTTTTTCCATGGCGTCAATCTGCTTGTAGATGTTTTCAAGGGCTTCCGTATTTGTTGCTCTGAAGTATTTCCCTCCGGAGCGGCTTGCCACGTCCTTGAGCGTATCTTCATCCAGATCAACTTTTTGATAGACATACTGCTTGCCGAAGAATGAATCAACAAGAAAGGGCGCCTCGCCTTCTGTGCCCACGCCGATGGTGTAAATTTTGATGTTGAACGATTTTGCAATATCCGCAGCCGTTGAGGGCGAGACGCTGCCGGAATTGTTGCGGCCATCGGTCAGCAGAATGATAACTTTTGATTTCGACTGGAGATCTTTAAGCCTTTTGACGCAGATGGCAAGGGCCGAGCCGATGGCCGTGGAATCGCCTGCCATGCCGATTTCCACTTTTTCAAGAAAGCTTAAAAGAACGCCGTAATCAAGCGTGAGCGGGCACTGGGTGAAGGCTTCCTGCCCGAACACAACCATGCCGATGCGGTCATTGGCGCGTCCCTTGATGAAATCGTTCACAACGCGCTTCACCACCTGCAGGCGCGGAACCCGGTTGCCGCCCTCCTTGAAATCAAGGGCCTGCATGCTGCCGGAGGTATCAAGGCAGAGCATGATATCAACGCCTTCGGTCGAAATCTCGGTAGATTTTATGCCCGACTGGGGCCGGGCAAGGGCCAGGATAAAAAGCGCCATTGCAGCGCAGCGCACAAACACAAGCCCTCTGCGCCACATGAGAGTCTTCGGGGTTTTTAGCTGCCCGAGCACATGAAGCGATGAAAACCGTATTTGCGCGCTTGCAAAACGCCGCAGCCCGTACCATCCCATGAGCGGGATGAAGGCAAGCAGCAGAAGCAGCCATGGTGATTGGAAACGGAGCATAAAAACTGTTTAATTTGTTTAATTAGTTCTATTGGTTCTATTAGTTTTATTAGTTCTGTTGGTTTTGATTAATTGGTTTGAATAGTTTTTTTTAACTAATGAATCGAATGCAACTAATACAACCAATTAAACAAATCGAACCAATTCAACCAATCGAACTGCTTTTTGTCAGAATTTCTTCTATTTTTGTCTCGTCGATTATCCGGACAACATTCTGTTCGTTTAGTGTTACTTCATCTTCAGCAGGCACGTACTTTGCAAATTTCACCATGTCGGAATGGTTCAGGAAATCCCGGACGCCTGATTTGGATGGAGCATTCATGGCATCAAGGCGCATGATTTCGGGCAGCAATTCCTGCGTGGTTTGCTCAACTGCGGGTATGGAAAACCTGTTCTCGATATAGTGCCTGAAAATATCGGAGAGCCTGAAATAATACTCGCGCACAACGCCCTTTTCAATAAGATGCTCGTTTTTCAGCTTTTCAATTTCTTCAAGGGCGATTATGTGAGCAGGCTTTTTCAGCTCTTCGGCCTTCTTTTTGCGTTTTTGATAATAGATAAAAGCACCGATGCCCAGACAGATTACAACCAGCGCGGCGCAGCCTGCCCAGATATAGGGCCGCCAGTTAAAGGGCACTTCTTCAAGGGGCTTTATTTCGATAATGTCTTTTAGCGCATCGGGGCCCTGCTTGAGGGTAGACTTTACCTCAATGAATATCTGCGGCGTTTTAAGCTCCCTTGTGCCGTTATCTGCCTCATAGGACAGTGTCTGCGAGGGTATAATGTAGGAGCCAGCAATATCGGCCTGAAGCTTATACCATTTTTTATGTACAAGCCGGGTGTCTATTTCCCTGGGCCCATCTTCGCCAAAGTCGGTTATGCGAAGGCCCGCAATCTGAGTTCCAACCTCGGGCAGCTTCACCGTGAGGTTTTTGTCGTACTGGGCGATTAAAGTAAATGTTATTGATTCCGAGAGCGTGGCCGTGGTGCGGTCGGTTTGAGCGCTGACCTCAACCGGGAGCACTGCGGGCTTTTTCTGCGCATCCTGTTTATTGCCGGCGCAGGCAGAACAGCAGATTAAAAGGATGATTGCCATGTAGGGTGCGCACTGCGCACCGAAATTAAAATTCGACATAAGACGGTGCGCACTGCGCACCCTGCGCAGCTGAGCGGGCCTGATAGGATGTCTGGTTTCGTTATTTTTGTATATGCTATACATTAATAGTTCAATTTTTTTGAAAAAGATTGCACGCAGCCTTTTACTTCTTCTCTTCACCCGTTACTGCCTCAAGGTGCAGCTTCACATCCGAGCTTTTGAGTATCTGGTCGAGCAGGGCCTTATAGGTGCTTTTGAGCTTTTGCATGGAGTAGTCGTTTTTCACCCGCTCTTGTACATCGCTATAGGCAGCCGCCTGCGCGGGTCGTTTTTCATCCACCCGGAACACATACCAGTCCTCGCCAGCCTGAATGGGGTCTGTCAATTCGCCCTGCTTTGCCGCAAAGAGAGCCTGAGAAACAGCCTCAACATTCCCGATGCCAAGGTCATCCTCTCCCTTGCGCACCCAGCCAGGGAAAATGCCGCCGTCTTTTGACGTGTTCTTATCGAGCGATATTTCTTTTGCATAGGAATTGAAATCTTTTCCTGCCTTGAGCTCTTTTAAAATTTTTTCCGAGATCTCCTTGTTGACAGCCTTGATAAGAGCTAATTTTACAGCTTCTTTTTGATCGTACCTGGTCTTGTTCGCCTCAAAATAATTTTTCAGATCATCTTCTTCTATCTTAACTTTCTCTTTCAGCTCACTTTCAAGTATGCGGTTGACCATAAGCTCGCGCTGAGCCATTTTTACCTTTTTGCGAATATCGGCATCCTTATCAAGCTCCAGCTTCAGCGCTTTGCGAAAGAAAAGCTCATCGGCGACGTATTTTTTTGCAAATTCGGCTTTTGCCTGTTTACCCTCAAACTGTTTGCGCATCCAGTCCGGCAGGTTGTCAAAGGATTCATTGATATCCTCCAGATAAACTTTATCACTTCCTATTTCAGCTACCACCGTGCCGCTTGTGCGGGTGGCATTGTCGGTTGGTGAGGTGCGTTTGGCCAGGGCATATTCGGCTGCGCTGTGGCGGCCTGTGCGCTCAAGGCAGTTGATGATGCTGGAGCCGAGCTCCGCCTTCAGGCTTGTCTGCGGATCGGCAAGCTCCACGCGGTAGAGCCAGGACAGGGCCTTTTCATAATCGCCGGACTCCATGCACATTTTGCCGATAGTGTAGCACAGGCCTGCAAGCTGTTTGGGTTCAAGCTGCGCGCTTTTGATATATTGCTCATATTCCTGCGCAGCCTGCCGCGCCAGCCCAGCGCTTTTGAGTTTGTTGGCAAGCTCGCGCTGGCTCTCGGCTGTCCAGGCCGCGGTCGTTGCTGTCCGTCCGCCGGTTGTATAAACCAGCAGCAGCGCGGCTATCGCCACGCACAGGCTTGCAATGCTAATAATCAGCGATGATTTGTTCATAGGCGCTTCTCCCGCATTCTGAAGAATTTCATGATCGGATCGATATAGGGCACATCGGTTCGGATGTCGATGGCGTCGATGCCCGAGGCGCGGAAGAGATCGAAGCGGTCCTTCAGACGCTTGCGGGCAAGAAGCCCGTAGCCGGTTCGGAAATCGGCATCAGAGGAGTCGATGAGCATGGTCTCTCCGCTTTCTGCATCCTGCAGCTCAACCATGCCCACTTTGGGAAGATCAAGCTCGCGCGGATCGGTTATGAATATGGGAATGAGATCATGTTTTTTACTGGCGATTCGAAGGGGTTTATCATAATCGGTGGCGATGAAGTCCGAGATGAGAAAGGCGACCGCCTTGCGCCGCGCCACGCGGTTAAGATAGCTGAGAGCGCCGGCTATATCGGTTTTATGCGATACGGGCTGATGCTCAAGCACGCTTTTGATTACCGCCCAGACATGGTTCTTGCCCTTTTTTGGCGGGATGAACTTTTCGATATGGTCGCTGAAAATGATAAGGCCGACCTTGTCATTGCTTTTGGTGGCGGCAAATGCCAGCACGGATGCGATCTCGGCTGCAAGCTCCTGCTTGAGCTGCTTTTGCGTGCCGAAAAAGCAGGATGAGCTTACGTCCACCAGCAGCATGATCGTCAGCTCGCGCTCTTCGCGGTACACCTTTACAAAGGGGTGGCCGAACCGGGCTGTGACATTCCAGTCGATGTCGCGCACATCGTCGCCGGGTGCGTATTCGCGCACCTCCTCAAACTCCATGCCGCGGCCGCGAAACGCGCTTTCGTATTCGCCCGCAAAAATATCATTGACGATATGGTTGGTGCGGATATGAATGCGACGGATATTTTTTAAGACTTCTTTAGAGATCATAAATAAACTGTTTCAACTGTTTCAACTGTTTCAACCGTTTCATCCGTTTCATCCGTTTCAACTGTTTCAACCGTTTGAACTGCTGAAACTGTTTGAACGGCTGAAACGGCTGAAACAATATTTATTAAGGCACTTCCACATTGTCAAAAATTTTCGAGATGATGTCATCCGAGGTCAGGTCTTCGGCCTCTGCCTCGTAGCTCAAGATAACCCGGTGCCGCAGCACGTCCGAGCCGATGGACTTGATATCCTGCGGGATAACGTACCCGCGGCCCTGAAGGAACGCATAGGCTTTTGCAGCCTGCGCAAGATAGATTGACGCCCGGGGTGATGCGCCGTATTGAATGAGCGACTCGATATCAATGCCGAAAACCTTGGGCTCACGGGTGGCAAAGACGATCTCAACGATATAGTCCAGAAGCTTTTCATCGATGTAGATTTTGCTCACAACCTCGCGGGCCTGACGGATCTGCTCGGGTGTTGCCACCTTGATGATGTTCTCATCAGCCCTTTCTGAAACGCGCTTGATAATCTCTTTTTCTTCGGCTTTATTGGGATAATTGATGCGCAGCTTCAGCATGAACCGGTCAACCTGCGCCTCGGGAAGCGGATAGGTGCCTTCCTGCTCAATGGGGTTTTGCGTGGCCATGACAAGAAACGGGTCCTGAAGCGGGAAGGTCGTCTCGCCGATTGTCACCTGCCGCTCCTGCATGGCCTCCAGAAGCGCGCTTTGTACCTTGGCAGGGGCCCGGTTTATTTCATCGGCCAGGATGATGTTTGAGAACAGCGGGCCTTTTTTGATGTTGAAGTTCCCTGTTTTGGGCTCATAAATCTGTGTGCCGATAAGATCTGCCGGGAGCAGATCAGGTGTGAACTGTATGCGCTGAAAGCTTGTGTCGACGGTGCGTGCAAGGGTCTTTACAGCAGTAGTTTTTGCCAGCCCCGGCACGCCTTCCACTAGAATGTGGCCATTGGCAAGAAGCCCGATCAACAGTCGCTCGATCAGATAATCCTGCCCGACAATGACCTTTTTCACTTCAGCGCTGATGGCTGTGGTGAGCTGGCCGTACTTTTCAACCTCTTTTGTTATTTCCTGAATATTGGGCTGCATTGAAAATCTCCAAACTAGTGTTTAATTAGTTCAATTGGTTTAATTAACTGAGATGGGTTTTACAAAGGGCCAATACTACTAAAAGCAATTCGGGCAATCAAATTAAAAAACTCTAATCAAACCAGTCAAACAAGATTTTTACTTGCAGTATTTCTGATAATCAAGCCCGTTGTTTTTCTCCCCGTCAATGAGCCAGCCGGAGCTTTTTTCAAGCTGCCGCAGTACGCGCTCAATTTCTTCAGCCGGTGGCCGAAACCCGCCGAACTGCACTTTTTCAAACATGGCGGCAAGACTTCCGGTGAGCGCCGTGTCCTGCGGGGCAACCATGCGCGCGCAGTCAAGTGCCGTCTGGTAAAAGCCTGCATAATCGCCACGGAGCTTGCACTGGCGGCAGTGCTGAAGGCTGTCTGCGGCGCGCTCCCGCTCTGACATAGTAGTGACTGCTGCCGCTTTTTGCTGCCGCGCCTTTTTCCTTTTGAGCATGACAAACACCATGCCTGCAAGCGCACCAGCCAGCACCACCAGGCTGATAATGACAACCAGGGTAGTATTGTTTTCTACCAGGGCAAACTGCACGGCTTTGAAGGTAATCTCCCGGCTTTCGGTGGCGGCTTCCTTGTCCTCGCCCCTGGCCCAGTATTTCACTTCAGCAGGTTTTATGGTGTAGGCGCCGTTTGAGACTGCGCGCAGAAGAAATGTGTAGTGCATGCGCTGCATGCCGGTGCTTGCAGAAGATGCGAAGGAGGAAGAAATTTTTTCCACCCCTTCGGGAAGTTCGGGCTCGGGGGGTACGATTACATACTGGTCGGCATCGCCTTGCCACGAGACGGTAATAGATAGTGTGAAAGGTGTGCCTGTTGAAACCGTAGGGGCGGCAAGAGCCGCTTCGACCTGCGGAGCAGCATGGGCAGGGGCGGTCGGGATAAGAAGGAGCAGCAGCAGGCTGCTAATTGAAAAGATTTTGGATAAAACCCTTCTTGTCTTCATCGCTTTCCTGATCAAGTTCCGCAAGCTGCCGGAAAAGTTCTTCCTGTTTCCGGGTGAGTTTACCGGGAGTTTTCACAAGCACTTGCACGATCTGGTCGCCGCGTCCGCGGCCGTTGAGATGTGCGATGCCCTTGTCGCGGATTGAGAGCAGATCGCCAGACTGTATGCCTTTGGGGATGCGCAGCTTTTCAGTTCCGTACAGCGTGGGCACCTCAATTTCAGCGCCCAGTGCCGCCTGCGAAAACGAGATGGGTATCTGGCAGACGATATCATTGTTATGCCGCTGGAAAAAAGAATCTTCCGCCACATGGAGAAAAACATACAGATCGCCCTGCGGCCCGCTGCGTTCGCCTGGCTCCCCTTCATTGGTGAGCTTGAGCTTCATGCCTGTCTCAACGCCCGGGGGGATTTTGACTTTTAGCGTTTTGGTCTCAAGGGTTTTACCCGTGCCGCGGCACTTTTTGCACGGGCTGGCTATGGTTGTGCCTGTTCCGCGGCAGCGGGGACAGGTTGTGGCAACATTGAAAAAGCCCTGCTGCTGCATGACGCGGCCCTGCCCATGGCAGGTGGCGCAGGTTTGAGCTTGTGTGCCGGGCTCTGCGCCGGAGCCGTTGCATGTGCTGCAGGCGATATTTTTTTTGACCTCAATGTCTTTTTCAAGACCGAAGGCAGCGTCCTTGAGCGTAATTTCAAGATCGTAGCGAAGATCCGAGCCACGGCGTGCGCTGGAGCGGTTTCTTCGCCTGCCCCCCAGGCCGCCCATGCCGAAGAAGTCCTCGAAAATATCTCCAAATGACGAGAATATGTCCTCAAAGCCCGAAAAACCCGAGAAGCCCGAATTTTTCAAGCCGTCATGGCCGTAGCGGTCATAGAGCTCGCGCTTCTGGCTGTCCCGCAGAACTTCGTAGGCTTCACTGGCTTCCTTGAAGTTTTCCTCGCATTCAGAATCCCCGGGGTTGCGGTCGGGATGGTATTTGAGAGCCATTTGGCGATAGGATTTTTTTATTTCATCGTCAGAGGCATTACGGCTGATATTCAGAATTTCATAATAGTCTCGTTTTGTCATTGCAGCATCACACACTAAAGAGGGGCGATTTCAGTATCAAGTCGATTTCAATCAACTCTTCTATGGCGCCAAGGCCAAGAAGCAGTATATTACATAAAAAGAATAGCAAAAAACATTTTGAATCAATGTTTTTTAAAAATATCTCTAATTTTTTTGCATATCTTTGAACTAAACTTGCTATAGGTTACCCAATACACTAATCACTCGAGACGCAATGGTCAAGCAATATGCTGCAATTTATAGGATAAAACGCTGTAATTTTTTTGCGCCATTCACTGAGAAACTTTCGGCCGGTTTTTGACATGCAGGGAAGGAGACAGTCTGGGAATAGCTTACTTACAAGGGAATGGTAGCGAGCGTTCCCTACGGGTGCTTGAAACCTCCATTTTGCCGTTGCATACTGCATGCGAGGTGTGAAAGGAGTATATGAGGGTGAACCTTGGGTGATTGCGAAAGTTTATTGTGAGCCCGGCTGTTTTTTACGTAACATTTGCCTCAAACATTAGAACGGAGTCTCTACACTGTGACAGAGCTCGACATTAACCGGCAGTTTCAAACCGCGTTTAATCTCATTGTTGAAAGCGGTGGCAATGTTTTTATAACGGGGAAGGCGGGCACGGGCAAATCAACATTTCTTGCCTGGCTGCGCGACACAACTGCAAAATCCCTTGCCGTGCTTGCACCAACGGGCGTTGCTGCCCTGAATGTGCAGGGCCAGACCATTCATTCATTTTTTCGCTTCATGCCGGGCATAACTGTTGAGGATGCGCAAAAACGAGCCGCCCAGATCAAGAATGACACCTTTTATAAGCATATTAAAACCATAGTCATCGATGAAGTATCCATGGTTCGGGCCGATCTGCTTGACTGCATCGACGTGTTTCTTCGCACGGTTTTGAAAAAAAAGCAGCCCTTCGGCGGTGTGCAGATGATCTTCATCGGCGATCTCTACCAGCTGCCGCCTGTTGTCACCTCGCATGACCGTGAGCACTTCAAGGCCGCCTATGATTCGCCTTACTTTTTTTCTTCACAGGTTATGACAGGAGGCGATTTTAAGCTGGAGTACGTGGAGCTTGAAAAAGTTTACCGCCAGAAAGATGAACGTTTCATCGACATTCTGAATGCCGTTCGCAGAAATGAGGTGACAGAGGATGTGATCGAAGCGCTCAATGAATGTGTAAGCGATTCGGCAGCAGGAAGCACCTCCGGCTGCATTCATCTGACAACCACCAATGACGCCGCAGGCAAGGTCAATGAGGAGATGCTTGGCCGGCTGAAAAAGAAGGTGCACAGCTTTACCGCGCAGGTGCGGGGCGATTTCGACCTGAAGCAGGCCCCGGCCGATGTGGAGCTGCGGCTTAAAGAGGGCGCGCAGGTGATGCTGCTCACCAATAATTCAGAGGGGCTTTGGGTGAACGGCACCATCGGAAGGGTTGAAAATATTGACGACAATGGACTTGACGTGCAACTGCCGGATGGTGACATTGTTGCGGTGGAACCCTACAAGTGGACGCTCTACCGCTATGTCTATGATAAAGAAAAAAAGAGCCTTTCGCAGGAGAGCATCGGGACCTTTATGCAATACCCCCTGACCCTTGCCTGGGCCGTGACCATTCATAAAAGCCAGGGCAAAACCTTCGAACGCGTTGTTGTAGACTTTGGCCGCGGCACCTTTGCCCACGGCCAGGCCTATGTCGCCCTGAGCCGCTGCCGAACACTGGAGGGCATGACGCTGAAGCATCCCCTCAAAAAAAGCCATATCATCATGGACTGGCGCGTTATCAAATTTCTTACGCAGTTTCAGTACGGCATGGCGGATAAAGAATGTTCAATTGATGATAAAGTCGCACTGATCGAGCAGGCCATACAGCACGACGGGAAGCTTGCCATAACATATCTCAAGCCCAATGATCAGAAATCACGGCGCACGGTGCGGCCCCGGTATGTGGGAGAGCTTGAATTTCAGGGCACGCTGTATCTGGGCATGCAGGCTTTTTGCCTGCAGCGGCAGGAAAACCGGACTTTTCGCGTTGACCGGATTCTGGAAATAGAACTGCTGCAGAAGTAAAGTCGTTATGCAGCAAAGGGCGGGGTTGGTTTGATGTACTACAGACAGTTTGTCTATGCTGTCATCTCGATCCGCCGCACCGGAGAGGGCGCTTAGGCTGAAGTGAAATCGGGAAATGGTGGGCGAAACCCACAAGTAAAGGGCCTGCTGCTGCACAGGAATGGTGTTTTTACCCATCCGGCTAGGGCGAGGGGTTCTTCGTGAAGAAAAAGTCGTTTTCGTCATCTCATATCACCAAGCAGTTGTCGACCGGCAATGCTCAGCTGTTGCGTCAAGCGCTGCCCTGGGGACTCATCTGTGTGCTTTGCGTGTTCTACTGGTATGTGGCGGCGTCGGAACCTGACACTGCCGGGGGATGGCAGGACGACGGCATATACATTACAACAGCTCGCTCGCTTGCACAGGGCACAGGCTATCGTCATATTGAAAATCCGGGTAGCCCCTATCAGACCAAGTACCCCATTCTTTATCCAGCCATCCTGTCGGTTGCCTTACGATTCTTCCCGGGCTATCCTCTGGCCCCGGCCCTGTTTCTCTCTGTGGCCTTGACAGCTGCTGTTTTCGTCGTCGCTTCACTGGTTTTTATGCGAAGAGTTCTTGGCATGTCCCGCGCTGTTGTACTTGCAACTGCAGCCCTTGCCGCATTCAGCCCAAGCATAGTATCGCTGGCACGCTTCATCCTCACGGATTTCCCGTATGCGTGCCTGTCCGTGCTGGCTCTTCTCTGTATAGATGGCCGATACGCATCCGCCCGATCCGATTCGTGCAAGCGCATATGGCTTATTGTGGGCGCACTGCTTGTCGCTGCGGCCATGCACACCCGGTCCTTCGGCATCACACTGGCGGCTGCTGTAATAATCCGGCTTATGCTTCGCCGGCGATGGACAGATGCAGTGCTGGCCGCTGTGGTTATCGTTTTGTGTATGAGCCCATGGTGGTGCTGGCAGGTATGGGCATCGTACCAAAACGGCGCCTTGGAGCACTCTGTCCTCCTTACACCTGATCTTGCCTACAGCGCATTCGCCCCAAACAGCATCATTCAATCCCTACGAACAGTTTGGCAGAATATATTTCGCACCTTTTTTGGTATTGCCTATTTTGAACTTGCCCTGCCGGAGTCGTTTTTTTTAGCGGGCATGCGTGAATTTTCCTGGCGCACCATTGGCCTCCACGGGCTGGTATATTCTCTGATTGGCTTGCTGGCTGTCGGATTCCGTGCAACAGTCAAAAAAAGCCTAAAGACTATCCACATATATTTTTTACTCTATACAGTTTTTATGCTTGCATGGCCTTTTGAACCCTACCGTTTTATTATAGTCTGGACCCCTTTTCTGCTCTGTTTTCTTGTCCGGGGGATTGAAGTGGCAGCTGCCCGCATACTTCAGCAACCACGGAGTGGTTCGGTCGTTGCAAGTGCAGCCGCCATCCTGCTTGCTGCATTTTTTGTACATGGTGCCCTGCGCAATATCGGCAGCCGCACGGAAAGCTTTTACCGGCTTGGTCAAACAGCAATTGTTCTTAAGGAAGATCAAGCAGCGGCTGACTACCTGCGCCGCATGACAAAAGACGATGACGTGATAGCCTCAGCCCTGCCGGCCCGGCTCTTTCTCCAGACAGGCAGGCGCGGCGTCTGCCTGTGGCATGACAATGATCCGTTTGACCTTTACAGCGGACCCGAGCGCACATGGCAGCGTTTTTATGTCGACGGCGATAGCGCTGAATTTCAATATCGTCAGATTGTGTCCGGCCTTGAGGCCGCATATGCTGCATCCTCTGTGCGCTATATGCTCGTTAACCTTAAAATGGCGCCACATGCAGTGCTGCGCTTTGTCAGCGGGCATCCTGAACTGTTTAATTTAATCTGGCAGAGCCCAGAGAGCACGCATCAAGTTTTTCGGTTCACACCGCAGCCGGACACTGCGTTAAAGTCCATGCCCTGATATTTTGCATTCGCATTTGGCTTGACGCACAATCGCACTGGATCTATAAAAGGCAGAGTGTGCTTTCTGAAAAGAAAGGGTAGCTGCAACGCACCAATAAATGGCTTGATGTTGCAGAATAATGGTGAGTTTCACGTTCCCTACCGACTTATTCTGTACATATAGCAAAAAACAATTTTTTTTGGAGACACCAGCATGCCTCAGGATATAACCGGATTTCTGGCAGATGTGCAAAAATCTTTCGAGCATTTCTGTACCCGTTGGAACGGCAGCAGTGATTTCGAGCGGAAGTCGTGGGATTGCCCTCTGGGCAAAATAAACGCGGTTGTGCAGCGCGGCGATGTCTTTGAAAAGGCAAGCACCGTGTATTGCGATCTCGAGATCGACACGCCGCCCGTGCTTGCAAAAAGCATGGGCCTCACGGTGCCGAAGATGCAGGCACTTGTGCTCGAAATACATTTCTTCCCCGTGAATCCCCACCTGCCCAAGCCTTATATGGAGCTGCGGGCAAACATTGCGGACAAGACAATTTTTGCCGGCGGCTCCGATATCTTTCCCTATTATCCAAACCCCGAAGCGCACAACATGTTTGCCGCCCCCATTCAGCGTATCTGCAAAAAACATAATGTGGACTATGAGGCGCTGCGAAAAGTACGGGCCGATTTTTTCAAATCAAAATATACCGGCGCGCCGTTGGGAAGCCACGCGGGCATTTATTTTTTTCAGCTTGATGAAGGCCAGTTTCCCTTCTTTAAAGATATGGCTGAAGGTTTTTTCACTTCTTACGGCGAACTTGTGGGGAAATATAAAGACATCCCCTGCACCCCAGAGCAGATGCAGCACCGGCTGAAGACCCATGGCCAGCTCGCCCAGTGGATACTGCTTGAAGACGAGGGCACGCGCTTCGGCCTCGACAAGGGCATTCCGCCCGAGGCACTGCTCGGGCCCATTCTCCCGCCGCTCGCAGCGTTTTGATAAAAGGTTGAAGGTAGTCTTTCTGAAAAGAAATGGCGGGGTTCACCTACCGGCTGTTTTCAATAAATAAAACCAGTATCAATAATTCAGAAGTATAGCCTTATAAAAAATAAGTGTATTTTATACATCGACCTTTGCGGTCCCGGAAAATCGCTTAAAACAATTCGGGAATCAGACTGCCTGCCAAGGGTTCGATTTTTTGCAGTTATATCTGGTAAGTTGCAATTTTTTAGACTTTTATTTCTCCAACAGCAGAGCCGTAATTTGGAAATTTTATCGAGCAAGCACTGGCATAAGATGTTGCGATAAATAGACTTCAGAGTCAGGAGTGATGCTGCACCTCTGCCCCGCTTCGCCTTATCCGCTGCCCCATACCTTGCGCCACAATTGCATTGACACACAATGACCCACATTTTATATTTTGTATGTATCAAAGCAAGCTTTTGTCAATTTCACTAATCCAGGGGAAGTTCATCATGAGCCGACGAGCAAAAAGCAACCTTTCCGGTGTCCCCCGGTCGCTGGCGGCTTCCAGTCCCAAGGTCAGCCGGAGCGGCAAGACATCCCCGCCGGAAGCCCAATCGCACCCTGGCCGTCTGTCTTTCGCGGCATGCCTGTTTCTGGTGCTGGCCGTGTGGGCCGTTTTCGGCCAGACCCTGCACCACGATTTCGTCAATTACGATGACACCGCTTATGTTTACGAGAACCGTCATGTGCTCACAGGGCTTACACCTGAAAACCTCTCCTGGGCTTTAACAGCGGTGCATATGGGCAACTGGCACCCCTTGGTCTGGCTGTCGTTCATGATCGATTATGAACTGCACGGACTGAAAGCGGGCTTATTTCATCTGACCAATGTACTGCTTCATATAGCCAATACGCTGTTGCTGCTTGTTGTCCTGCGCCGTATGGGAGGAGGGATCTGGCGGAGCCTTTTTGTGGCAGCGCTTTTTGCGCTGCACCCCCTGCATGTGGAATCCGTGGCTTGGGTGACGGAGCGCAAAGATGTGCTGAGTGCTCTTTTCTGGATGCTCACCATGTGGGGTTACCTGCGGTATGTCGAACGGCCGGGGGCTGCCCGATATCTTACGGCACTTCTTTTTTTCGCCCTGGGGCTCATGGCAAAACCAATGCTTATGACGTTGCCTGCGGTGCTGCTGCTGCTTGACTGGTGGCCCCTGGGGAGGATCGACATCTCAGGAGTGTATTCCTTCGCTGGAGGCAAAAAAGAAAAGTCTGAAGTTAGACAACCAACCCGCGGAGCGCAGAGCGTAAAGGTATGCGCCATGGCCGGCACTTTCAGCCCAGCACGTATTTGTCTGGAAAAACTTCCTTTCATCGTTCTTTCCCTGGCATCATTATCCATCACTTTTATTGCCCAGTATCAAGCCGGTTATGTAGCATCTCTGCAAAATATTTCTCTGGGCAGCCGTATCGCCAATGCTTTCATAGCCTATGTCCTGTATCTTTGGAAAATGCTCTGGCCCTCATATTTGTATATTCCGTATTTGTATTCGGGCATGCAACCGTGGTGGGAAATCATCGGGGCCTGTTGTGTGCTTGCGGGCGTGACGTTTGCCGCTGTAAAGGAAATCCGCCGACGAGGCTATTTTCTGTTTGGCTGGCTCTGGTATCTCGGAACGCTCATACCCGTCATCGGTTTCGTGCAGGTAGGCGCCCAAACTATGGCGGACAGGTATACCTATATACCCCTGATCGGTATTTTCATCATCATTGCTTGGGGTGCGGCAGAACTATGCGGCGGTTGGCGTTACCGCCGCGCAGTTTTGGGGTCCGCTACTGGGGCAATTCTCACGGGACTGCTGGCTGGGGCCTATGTCCAAACGGGTTATTGGAAAGACAGTATATCTCTCTGGACGCACACACTCTCTTGCACCTCAGAAAATTATGTAGCCCACAACAATTTAGGCCTTGCGCTGGTTGAGCAGGGGAAGTTTTCCGAAGCTATAGAACACTACGAGCGGACGCTCCAGCTCAACCCGAATTATGCCGAAACCCACAATAATTTAGGCCTTGCTCTGGTTGAGCAAGGAAAGTTGCCCGAAGCCATTGAACATTACGAGTTTGCGCTTCAACTCAAACCCAATTATGCTGAAACCCACAATAATTTAGGTGTAGCACTGGTCGAGCAGGGGAAGTTACCTGATGCAATTGAACACCACGAGCGGGCACTCCAGATCAGCCCAGATGATGCCCAAGCTCACGATAGTTTAGGCGTCGCGCTGGCTAGGCAAGGGATGTTGCCTGAAGCAGTTGAACATTTTGAGCGGGCGCTCCAAATCAACCCGGCTTATGCAAAAGCCCACTATAATTTAAGCATCGCGCTGACCAGGCAAGGGAAATCGCCTGAAGCCACCCCACATTTGCAACAAGCCTTAAATCTGGCCACGGCCCAGAACAACACTGCGCTCGCAGAGTCAATCCGCGCACGGCTCAAGTCTTATGAGGTTCGACAGTAGCCACAAGTTATTCGCATTGGGTCTCCGGTGGAGCAGTGAACATCTCGGCGTGGGTAGGGAAAAATTAAAACTGAGACTGAAGTAGTACGAATGCTTGGCTGTTAGATATAGTGGTCAGGCCTTTTTATAAAATTCCACATTACGTGAATGTTGAAACGACAACTGTTATATCGTACATCTGATAGTTGATGACAGATAGAGTTGCATCTGTTCAATCAGTGAATCTTGGGGGGGGGCTATCATTGAGATTAAACTCCATTTTCTTTTCTGTTACTTCGATAACCATCGGCATTCTTTGACAGGACAGAAAAAGCATGTCGGGAACAAAGACTGGATATCCATGAATAAATCAATAACGGTTTTATTTTCTTCCCTATTTCCCCAAAAATCAATATTTTCAGCACTATAGAGAAAATAGAATAGTACGTAAGCCCCGGCAGCACATTCTGCAACGATGGCATTGGGTGTCTCAAAAGTGATTACGATAGATGAATGTATCATGGAAAAGGCACTGGAGGGAATAGTGTCGTGCAGTGGCATTATTGAAAATATTTAGACCGGTTTTTTTACGCTAAGCCCGTCTATTCGCTTACAGTGCTTTTCATCAAAGGTGTAAACTATGGTCGGATTCTTTTCGATCCCCCAGTAGGCCATGATCGCATCGGCAAACTTAACATTTTTTTCAACGTAGGCCTGGATTGCTTGACGAAAAACACTTTCCAGCTCTATTATTACAGAATCGGCGAGCGCGCTTTTAATCTACAGTGAGCAATACAAACCGTGGAGGGAAGGGTGGAGAGAAAAGACGACAGGCCCAATGAGTTCTATTTCACCGAGTCCATGATGGATGAGCCGGGCTTTCTGGGCATTTTTAACCCTGAGTTCATGCTGCCAGGCCCCGGCGGCGAGTTGATCACGCGCAAAGGCGCGGTGCTTGAGTGCGATAAATTTGAGGCCATGATGGATGAATATTATGCCATCCGCGGTTGGGCCGCGGGCTCCAGAAAAGCTCCCTGCTGGAAGCGCTCGGTCGTGCGGATTGCATAGCACGGCTTCGGGAAAAATCAGAGCTTGCATAATAAAGCCCTCCCTGCCGTAGCCCGCGCAGTTCGCCGTAAGGGTCTTTTTAAGATGAGCCTGCGTGCTTCCTTTAAATCAGAATTTGACAATGCACTTCTCTCATGTTACAACCTTTTCTGTTTAAATTCCTTCTGAATTTACTTTAGAGAAAGACATGTGCGCCATGAGCAAAAACTCCGGCAAAGTCATTTATCCAGGGTCCTTCGACCCCATCACCAACGGCCATCTTGACCTGATAGAGCGGAGCCTCCACATCTTCGAGTATGTGATTGTCGGTGTGGCGAACAACCCAGACAAAAATGCGCTTTTCACCGTTGAGGAGCGCAAAGAGATGATCCGAGCCGCAGTCAATTACAATGATCGCGTGATTGTGGATCAGATCGACGGACTGCTTGTTGATTACTGCCGCAAGATTGGCGTACACGTGGTGGTTCGGGGCATGCGGGCGCTGTCGGACTTCGAATACGAGTTTCAGATGACGTTCATGAACCGCAAGCTCGACCGCGAGATTGAGACCATCTTCATGATGACGGGACTGCGGTGGTTCTTCGTTAATTCAAAGATCATCAAATCGGCGGTGAAGGCTGGCGCCTGCGTTGAGGGGCTTGTGCCCGATATCGTCTGTGAAAAGTTGCAGGAAAAATTTAAAGCAAAACAGTTATAGGAGCAGCGCCCCATGAAACTTGCAAAACGCATGGCAATGATCAAACCCTCACCCACTCTTGCCGTTGATGCCAAGGCAAAGGCCATGAAGGCCCAGGGCATAGATGTAATCGGATTTGGCGTGGGTGAGCCTGATTTTGATACGCCGGAAAACATAAAGGACGCGGCAATAAAAGCCCTTAAAGCAGGGTTTACCAAGTATACGCCTGCAAGCGGCACAGACGAGCTTAAAACTGCTGTGTGCGACAAGTTTAGACGCGACAACGGCATCGAGTACAATTCCGCTGATATTCTTATTTCCTGCGGCGCCAAACACAGCCTGTACAATATTTTTCAGGCCCTGCTGGACGATGGCGACGAGGTCATAATTCCTGCGCCTTACTGGGTGTCCTATCCCGATATGGCATATCTTGCAGGGGCTGTACCTGTGCCCATATCCACCACCGAACAAAGCGGATTCAAGATAACACCCGGGCAGTTGAAGAAGGCAATCACGCCGAAAACAAAGATGCTTATTCTCAACTCACCCTCAAACCCCACCGGCGCATCCTATTCCCGCGATGATCTGGCAGGTTTGGCGCAGGTGCTGCTGGGCACAGATATCATCGTGGTGAGCGATGAGATCTATGAAAAACTTGTCTATGATGGCTTCACTTCCACCAGTATCGTCACGGTCGAGCCCAGGCTCAAGGCGCAGACCATCATCGTGAACGGCGTTTCCAAAACCTATTCCATGACCGGCTGGCGCATCGGCTATGCCGCAGGGCCTGCTGATGCTATTAAGGCCATGGCTAATATCCAGAGCCAGAGCACCTCGAATCCAACCTCATTTGCTCAGAAAGGCGCGGTGGAGGCTATTCAGGGGCCGCAGGACTTTATACGTGAGATGGTCTCTGAGTTCGACAGCCGGCGCACCTATATGGTCAAGCGCTTGAACGGTATTTCGGAGTTTTCATGCCTCACGCCGAATGGCGCGTTTTACGCATTTCCCAATGTATCAGGCGTCTACGGTAAAAGCGCGGGGGATATAGCGGTCAAGAATTCAAACGATTTTGCAACCTATCTGCTTGAAAAGGCGGGTGTTGCGGTGGTTGCGGGCGGAGCATTCGGCGCCGACAATAATATACGTCTATCCTATGCCACGTCGATGGGAAATATAGAGAAGGGCCTTGACCGCATTGAGAAGGCGGTTGCAGCGCTGAAGTAAAAGTAAAACAATAACCGAGTGGGCATATTTATCGACATGCGCGGTATAAATACTGCTGACCCACTAAAAGAAAGTGTGCTACATGCTTGATTCACTTTTACAGAACATCATTACCATGCAGATTACCACCTCTGATGCAGCCCCCGGCCTTCAGGGTGAGGTATGGGAGCTGGTGCTTCATGCCGGGCCGGTGGCAAAGTTCGTGCTGCTGCTGCTTGTGCTGCTGTCGGTAGCCTGCTGGGGCATAGCACTTTTTAAATACCTCTCGGTTCGAGCTGCCATCAATGAGTCGGTTGAATTTCTGAATATTTTCTGGGATACGCCGCAGTTTTCCCGTACCTATCAGGCTGCGCAGGAATTCCAGCAAAGCCCCCTTGCCGAAATTTTTCGCTGCGGCTACATGGAGTTTGAGCGCTCCAAGAAAATGCGCAAGCGGCCGCCATCTGATGAATCAGCCCCCGATGCCGATCCGCCGAGCGCGCAGTTTTTCGGCACGGGCAATCTTAAGCGCACTCTTGATCAGGCTTTTACCTCAGAGCTTGCACGCCTTGAAAAAAATCTGGGGCTGCTTGCCACCACGGGCAGCACAGCACCCTTTATCGGCCTTTTCGGCACCGTCTGGGGCATTATGGATTCGTTTCGCATGATCGGGCTCAAGGGCTCGGCAAACCTGGCCACCGTTGCCCCGGGCATCTCCGAGGCGCTCATCGCAACGGCCTTCGGCCTGGTGGCGGCCATT
>CAIWCT010000280.1 GCA_903911225.1 uncultured delta proteobacterium | reverse complement strand
TGCTTGACGACCGGGACGAGCGGCCCGGCAGCAAGTTCAAAGATGCAGACCTGATAGGAATCCCCCTTCGGGTTATTGTCGGCAAGAATGCCGTAGAAAAGAACCAGGTTGATATAAAGGAGCGCAGGGGCGGAGATATGCGGCAGGTTGCAATCTGCGATGCTGTTGCCGTCATTGCGCGCCGGCTAAAACATCCGGAGTTATGAACCAACCCAATATTGTCCGTATAAACGATATCATTGAGCAGGTTCTATCCTATCATCCTGAGGCCGATACCGGGCTTTTGCAGAGAGCATATGTCTATTCGGCCAAGGTGCATCATGGGCAGAAGCGCCTCTCCGGTGAGCCGTATCTGATACATCCGCTGGGCGTGGCCAGAATTCTTGCCGATTTAAACCTTGACGAATATACGGTTTCCACCGGCCTACTACATGATACTGTTGAAGACACGTACGCCACGCTTGGTGAAATTGAAAATATTTTCGGCCATGAGGTGTCCTTTTTAGTTGATGGTGTAACTAAAATAAGCAAAATTGCCAGCACGAGCCATGAGGATCGTCAGGCGGAAAATTTCCGCAAAATGATTCTTGCCATGTCCAAAGATATACGCGTTATTCTTGTCAAACTCGCCGACCGCCTGCACAATATGCGTACCCTGCAGTATGTCCCTCCGGATAAACAGAAAAAAATAGCCCATCAAACACTTGACATTTATGCACCGCTGGCAAATCGTCTGGGATTGTACGAGATCAAGCGTGAGCTTGAAGACCTGGGATTGAGCTACACACAAACCGAGATGTATCTGGATATTGAGAGTAATCTTGTTGTCACTGCGGAACAGCGGAAGAAATATGTTTCCGAAGTCATAGCTATTATAGAGGAAAAGCTCCAGGAATTCGGGATCAGAGCAGCTGTGCAGGGGCGTCCCAAACATATTTTCAGCATCTACAACAAGATGGTTGATCAAAACCTTAACTTTGCCGAAATCTATGACATCATGGCATTTCGCATCATCGTTGTTTCCCGCCAGGAATGCTATGAAGTGCTTGGCATAATTCATTCGATATGGAAACCGGTGCCGGGGCGGTTTAAGGACTATATTTCCATGCCCAAAGCCAATATGTATCAGTCTCTGCACACTACGGTGATCGGACCCTATGGCCAGAGGATTGAGATTCAGATTCGCACCGATGATATGGATCGTATAGCAAAGCATGGTATTGCCGCTCACTGGCGCTACAAGGAAGGCCGCCATATTCAGCAGAAAGACGACGAACGGTTCGCCTGGCTGCAGCAGGTGATGGAAACGCAGAGTGAGCTAAAGGATTCACGGGATTTTCTTCAAGCATTTCGGGTAGATGTCTTCCCTGATGAGGTCTATGTGTTCACACCGGCAGGCAAGGTAATTGAGCTGCCCAAGGGGGCAACCCCTGTCGATTTTGCGTATCGTATTCATACAAGCGTCGGCCATAAGTGTATCGGCGCTAAAGCCAATGGCAACATCGTCCCGCTGCGCTATGAGCTTAAAACCGGGGATATGGTTGAAATTCTCACCCTTGCCAACCACATGCCGAGCCGGGACTGGCTTAAATTTGTAAAAACTACGCGCGCGCGCAGTAAGATTCACCAGTTCGTCAAACAGCAGGAGCGGGGAAGAAGTCTCGCCCTGGGGCGGGATATATGCGAACGGGAGTTGCGAAAGCATAAGCTGACGACCGCAAGCCTTCAGAAAGAGGCCGATGTATTTGCCTGTGCCGGCAGGGATGTGAAAACGCTGGATGATCTTTTTGCCGCTGTCGGGCAGGGCCGCGTGAGCGTTAAGCAGCTGATTAACCGCCTTCTGCCAAAAGAACAGGCCGTTGATAAAAAACATGATAAGGAATATGGTGTCTCAGCCGATAAAAAAGCCACCGATAAGGCGGGCAGGGGCATACGTATTAATGGAATTGATGATCTGATGGTGCGCTACGGTAAATGCTGTAACCCTGTTCCGGGAGATGCTATTCGGGGTTTTATTACCAGGGGAAGAGGGGTCACGGTGCATACCGCTGCATGCCCCTTTCTTGAAAGCTCTGACCCCGAACGGGTTATTGATGCTCAGTGGGATGAGAGCTCGAAACATTTGGCATCCGTGCCCGTTGAGGTCATCTGCGAAGACATGAAAGGGATTCTTGCAGATATTACCTCAGCTATTTCAACTACGGGTATCAATATCATAAATGCCCGCATTCGAACAACTCCTGACAAAAAAGCCATCAATATCTTTGAGGTCGAAATCGGCAATTTGAAGCAGCTCGATACGGTCATAACTTCAATCAGGAAAGTCAAGGGCGTGCTCAAGGTGACCAGGCTGCGCTCCTAAAGGCCTCTCTATGCCGTGGCTGTTTCCGCCTTTGGGCCTGTTTTGCGCACAGGCTTCTGAATAAAGCCGGAGCGGATGCAGCGTGTGCAAACATATGCGCGTTTTGTTGCTCCATTCTCTACCGTGCGTACTTTTTGAATATTGGGCTGCCAGACTTTTTTGGTTTTGTTGTTGGCATGACTGACCTGGTTCCCAACCTGACGGCCTTTGCCGCAAATGCTGCATATGCGTGACATCGTTTTGTAAACCTCCATGTAATTGATCAACAATTTTGAATCGTTACGGATTATACCGCTAAATAGTACTGTAGAGTACTGTTGCCTTTGAGAATTATTAAAAATATCATAATAAGCAATTTTTTTCAAATAAAAAATTGACTGAGTTGCACGTATGGCTGGCTATGAAATTTTCTTGTGCAGCACGAGAGATATGCTGTTGCCTGAATCATTGAATTTGACTTCGTCAAATATTTGCCGGATGAGGAAAATACCGCGACCGTGAGGTTTGTCAATAAAGCCTTCGGTGGTTGGATTAACAAGAGCAGCGTAATCAAAGCCCGAACCTTCATCAGTTATGGTAAATTGCGCCATGTTTGCAGTAATAAAGCTCTGAATAGTTACTTTTCTTGATGCAAATGCCGGATCATGCAGGCGTTTTTCTTTCATGCCTGTAAATGATGCCATTCCACCCCTGCCTGATAATTTGAGGGTTGAATCAAGCTCCAGATTGCCGTGCTCAACGGCATTTATGAGCGTTTCGTAGATTGCCATTGTCACGCTTTTCAGGCAGGCTGTGTCGACAAGCGCTATTTGATCAAGGGGGTCGGTCAGGTATGTCGCAAGGTCGCTTACATACAGTTCACCGGTTGGGATGGCAAAATGCCTGGCTTCCTGGATAAGGTATTTGCCTGCCGTATAGAGGGCGTTTTTCCGTTTGTTAAGGTCCAGAACTTTGTTGATCGTTTCAAAGACTTTATCAAACCTGATCGGTTTGGTAATAAAATTTATTGCACCAAGGCGAAGCGCCTCTACAGCGTTCTCAATGGTTGCATGACCTGTGATAATAAGTACAGGCAGCAAAGGTTTTTTTAGTTTGATGGCTTTGAGAAGCTCCAGCCCGTTCATTCCCGGCATGGAGATGTCACTTATTACCAGATCAAATACATTCCGACCTATTTGCAGCAGCGCTTCTTTACCGTTTGCTGCGGTTGTGCAGCAGTAGCCTGCTTTGCATAGCTGCAGTTCAATCAGATGGGTGATTGTGGGATTGTCGTCCACAACCAGAAAATGAAGCGGAACGGAGTGTTTTGTGGTGTGCAGTGCTGAAGGCATTATGGGCTGTGATCAGTATGCCGGGTCCGCAGTATGTGCCCGGTCAATTATGTTTGTTGCGCAAGTAATCAAGAGCATCTTTCTCAGTGTCGCATATGATGAGTCGTTTGTTAAGGTGCGTACGGTCAAAAATATCTTTGACGGCATCCCTGATTCCGTAGAGAATAAGGTAGCCGTTTTTTTCCTTGATATCTCTATAGAGCGAAATGAGCGTGCCGATACCCATGCTGGAAATATAATCGACGTTTTCGAAATCAACCAGCACATCGACATTTCCCGGAATAATCTGTTTTTCAACAGCTATCATAAGCTCGTCGGATTTCTGGCCATCAAGATTTCCGGCAATTTTGACGACGGCATGGGAATTTTCAATCATGTTTGTGTTCATAGATACCTCGGAAATTGATATTAATTTATTCACAGGTCTGCACGATGCAGACGTTTGAATTATGATTGACGGGTCAGCAACTTTCTCATATTATAACAAATGTTTACTAAGGGCCCCCATGGTATTTGTCATAACAAAACGTTTATACCATGGCAACGGTGAGGCTTGCAGCACGTTTTTTTAAGAACTAACACCCATATATCCGAGAATAAGTATATATTAAATATTATACCAGACAATTTTCAAGAGCACTGTTTTTTTATTAAAATATTTTGCACAGAGCAACTCTGAAAATAATATTTATAAAGGAGTATATATGGTTGATAATAAACGCGAAAGCCCCCGTATAGCAACAAACATCGAAATAAAGTTTCGGGAAAAGGGTTCTTTTGTACGATCGTATATGCTTAATGTGAATAATGGAGGTCTTTTCCTGAAGACTGAAAAACCTTTGTCTATTGATGCCGAAGTTACGATGCGCATACAACTGCCCGATGATCCGGAGACTATGACTGTTGAAGGCCGTGTTGTTTGGACAAATAAGAAATCAAAGGTCTTTCCTTTGGGTATGGGCATACAGTTCACTCAAATCACGCCAGAACATAAGGATAAAATAAAGGCTTTTGTTGATGCAAACCTCAAGGAGATAAAAAGTTTATCAATAATGTAGAAGCTCTGCATGTGAGTGCGGTTATAGCATTTTCACAATGTTCTGGCATATGTGTCAGCTGTTAATTGTTTAATTTTTATATCTGCTGCAGCTTGCAATTCTTACGGGAACGGAAACCTGTTCGGATTTTTGCCATATAAAACAGTATCTTAATAGCGGGTCTGCGTGTCATCTGAAAAAAATGCTCCAAAAGTCGGTGTTGCAAGCGCAATTGCGCTGGTGATTGCAAATATGATAGGTACTGGGGTTTTTACGTCCCTTGGGTTTCAGCTCGACGGCATTAAGCACCTCCTGCCAGTGCTTCTGCTGTGGGTGATAGGGGCTATTGCAGCACTGTGCGGGGCCATGGTCTATGGCGAGCTTGGAGCCGCCATGCCCCGCTCGGGAGGCGAGTACCACTATCTTTCCAAAATATATCACCCGTCGGTGGGGTTTCTTTCCGGCTGGATTTCGGTCTTCGTCGGTTTCCCCGCGCCTATCGCACTGGCTGCGATGGCTTTTGGCGCCTATTTTACAGGTGTGTTTCCTATTGCTTCACCCCAGATGCTGGCCGTAACAGCGCTTGTTGTTCTGACACTGATCCAATGCCTGGGTGTTACAATCGGCACATCTTTCCAAAATATTTTTTCGTCATTCAATGTCATCCTGATATTGTTGTTAGTGGTAGCCGGGCTGTTTTTTTCAGAAAAAAGTGTTCCGGTGCGGCTCACATTGGATGCCGGGGTTCTCAGGGATATTGTATCGCCCGCATTTGCCGTCTCGCTGGTCTATGTTTCCTATGCATTTTCAGGCTGGAACGCCTCGGCCTACATCGCCGGCGAAATCAACCGGCCACAGAAAAATTTGCCGCTGTCATTGTGCCTGGGAACGGCGCTGGTGGCGGTGCTGTATCTGCTGCTTAACTATACTTTTATGGCAACAGCAACGGTGGGTGAGCTTGCCGGTCAGATTGATGTGGGCTATATTTGCGCAGGGAATATTTTCGGCCCCCGCGGCCGGGATATTGTTGGGTGCATCATTTCAGTGCTGCTGGTATCCTCCATAAGCTCATTTATTTTTGTCGGCCCGCGCATCATGCAGGTGATCGGCGAAGACTACCCCCTTTTGGGGCGCTTCTCCCTCCGGACCAGGCAGGGCGTTCCTCTGGCTGCGATGCTGTTCCAATCCATTATCAGCCTGGTACTTGTAACCACGTCATCTTTTGAAACGGTGCTTGTATATGTCGGTTTTGCACTTAATGTATGCACGTTTCTAACCGTGCTTGGAGTTTTTGTGTGCCGCATGCGCTTCCCCGATATGCCCAGGCCTTACAAAACCTGGGGCTATCCCGTAGTGCCGATTATTTTTTTGCTGATTATGGGATGGAATCTTGTTTATCTGCTTCTGGAGCGGCCCGTTGCTTCTGTTGCAGGCATACTGACCATGCTTCTGGGTCTCGTTTTTTATTTTGCGATCGGGGCTGTGAAACCACATAAAGATGCAGAGAGGGAAATAGTATGAGCAGATGCAGAGTACTTTTTTTTGTGATGCTGATTGTGCTGGTATCGGCAGGGGCTCTACCATGCGATGCGCAGCAGGGGCTGCCATCTGCAGCAGATAATCAATCGGGACTCGCGGCCCTTCCCGGCACAAAAAACCAGAAGCAGCCTCTTGATCGCTATAATGATGTGGCGCTGTATATTGCGGGTATGAAAGTTTCGGAAAAAAGCGATTTGTACAGCCTGACTAAAAATCCCACATGGCAGCATTATGCATCGGTCACCAGCGACACATGGAGCAGCTTTACTAAAACAAAAATAAGAAAAATAGCCGACTGGGCTCAGGCTGAAATACCGGACATCAACAGGGATTGCCGCACCCTTTTCTACCCCTTCAGCGGCCCTGATTTTCTTTATGCCACTCATTTTTTCCTCATGCCGATACTTATATTCTTTTAGGCCTTGAGCCTGTGGGCACCATCCCTGAACCGGAAAAGCTTCAAGGTGATAAATTGGGATCTTTTTTTAGAATGCTTGACAAATCAATATCCGATGCTCTGACGCTCAGCTTCTTCAGGACAAACGATATGGCCGACGATATAAATCATCAGCTTATTGCGGGAACGACCCCCGTGCTGATGCTCTTTCTTGCGCGCACGGGCAACCAGATAGTGGATATTCGTTTTTTTGATCCCGACGATAACGGAACAATCACGTATCGTGATGCCTGCCGGGATACCAATGGAAAAAGAACCCTTGCAAGGGGGGCTGAATTTATCTTTAGAGGCAAGGGCGATGAGCGGCTGCGCAGACTTATCTATTTAAGCGCAGACATTTCAGATAAGGGCCTTGCTCAACGCGGCAATGTGCGGGCTTTTCTTGATCGACTTGAGTATGGCCTGAGCACCTATGTGAAATCAGCCTCGTACCTGATGCACAAGAACTATTTTTCAAATATTCGCTCCTGCATACTTAAAAAAAGCTCCGCTGTTGTGCAGGATGATTCAGCCATACCCTACCGTTTTTTTGATAAAGGCACATGGGATATCCGGCTCTACGGCGTCTACACTGCGCCCATTGATCTTTTCAAGGTGCACCTTGAAAAAGACCTTAAGGAAGCATACGCCCGGGATTCAAAAAAACTTGGCTTCCGTCTGGGCTACGCCAACCAGTCTAATGTGCTGGTTGCCCGCAGGATATCCCGTCCGCAGCCGTGAGCAGGGGCTCAATGAAATCTTTCGCCTTTACAGTTCTTGGTTGTGCTCTGGCTGGTGCGCTGTGCGCATGCACACCCTCTGATATGAGGAAACCTGAGCACACCGCCGCAGTGCCTGCTCCCCGATGTGCGCCAACCCATACCCCGTTGCCGGATACGCCGAACCTGCTGCAAGTAATGCTTGCGGCGCGGCCTGAAAAATTCAAGCATATTCTAGACAATGCAGTCAGGTACGAGGTTCAGATCCTCTATACCCAGATAAACAGGGACCATGAAAACAGGCCCTCGTTCAAGTACTATACTTACCGGCTCAACTCCCGCAGCTATTTCAATCCGGCAAGCATGGTGAAACTTCCCGTGCTGTGTCTTGCGCTGCAGAAACTCAATGAGCTCAATGTGCCGGGCCTTGACAAAAATACCCGGCTTACCATCGGCAGGCAGCAGGCCTGCCAGACCGCCGTGGCCCAGGATGTTACCGCTCCGGTGGGGCGGGCAAGCATAGCTCACTATATTAAGAAGATGCTGCTGGTCAGCGATAATGATGCCTATAATCGTCTGTATGAATTCCTCGGACAGCGCTACATTCATGAAAATATGGGCGCCATGGGCTACCCCGATGTGCGCATCATACGGCGTTTTTGCAACTGCGACTACGATGAAAACCGGTTCACCAACCCGTTCAATTTTTATAATGATGAAGGCCGGCTTATTTATAGCCAACCCCAGCAGGTGAATGTGAAGCCCCTTGTCAATCCGCTGCCTGATTTAAAGCGGGGCAGGGGCTATCTTGATGCAAGGGGAAGATATGTATCCGGGCCTTTTGACTATACCTATTCCAATAATTTGAGTTTGGCCGATGCCACCAGCATGCTCATGACGATGATTTTTCCGGAAGCTTTCCCCCTGCAACGGCGCTTCGGCCTGACCCCTGATGATTACCGGTTTGTCTACCGCTATCTGAGCATGCTGCCAGGAGAGTCTGATATACCCAGCTGTGCCACCAGTGGGAAATACGCTGACAACCATAAGAAATATTTTATTTTCGGCGATGCAGAAGGCTCGCGTGCCGATATGCATTCAGGCCCGGTTCGAAGCTTTAATGTTGTCGGTAAATCGGATGGTTATCTTTCGGATTGCGCATATATTGTCGATTTTGACTGTGGAATTGAATTTTTCCTGAGCGCTGTCATTTATGTCAACAGCGACGAGGTGCTTAGAGACGGCAGGTATGAGTACGACACGGTTGGCATGCCTTTTCTTGCCGAGCTGGGTCGAACGGTCTATGAATATGAGCGCACACGAAAGCGGGAGGTCTCTCCAGACATTAGCAGCTTCAAAATTTGCAGGTAACAGGCATTATTTTGAATAATTGCAGTAAATTTATAATTTTTTTTACCGCTTGCATTAAAGGTTTTTAATTTGACAGTGCAGTAGATGGTGGCCTATACTGTTAAAAATTTATCCTATCAATAGTCTGTTTTTAGAGCGTACTTGAGAAAGTATCTATAACCCGCTGATAACATTTGACTGGCTCTGGTGTTTCAGCTTCGCAATAATAATCGATAAAAACGGGAGTGCTGGTGCAGAAAGGAAAAACATTTTCAGGGATCGTGACAGGGCCGTCTGCCTGCTGCGTCAAGGTAGCCATATGTATCGTGCTGCTCCTTGCTTTTGTTTCCTTTACTGCTGCAGGAGCAGACGCTCGCCAGATTCCGCCCGTACCGAGTAAGGCTCCGCTTAAAAAACCTGCCCCTGCAAGCAAAACTAAATTAAAAAAAACGGTTAAGCTCAAGAGTGCAGAACTGCCTGCGCTTCCGCCAAGAACTATTAATGCAAACAAAAAACCGGGCGCAGGTGCGTCTTTAACCGGTGCCGATGCGGACGGGCAACTTAGAAGCGAGCTTGAAAGGTACCTCGGAACCCGCTATAAACGGGGCGGAACCGGCGGCGACGGTTTTGACTGTTCGGGCTTTGCCCGCAGCATGTACCGTAAACTTTTTAATGTTGATTTGCCGCATAATGCACAGTCGCAGTTTCAGCTCCCCATGTTTGCAAAGCTTAATGCAAATAATCTAAAAACAGGCGATCTCGTTTTCTTTTCTCCAACCGCTACTAAAAAGAGCATAAATCATGTTGGGATTTATCTTGACGACGGACAATTTATCCATGCGCAGTCAAAGAGCGGTATAGTCATATCAAGCATAGAGGATGATCACTGGCGCAACCGTTTGGTATCGGCAAAAAGACTTGAGAACAAGGCCGGATTAACGCCCGGAGCTTTTGATGGTTTAGCAGATAGTAATGATGAGCAGGATCTGGATGATGCTGTGGAGTCGGGCATGCATGTACGCTACTCATCAAAAGAAAAGCGCTCCTTTGCCGCGGGCCGCGTTGCAATCAAAAGCAGCCCCGTGAAAAAGCCGCAGTCTATCGAGCTTGACTATGTGCAGCCGATTTTCGGCAAATTTTGCAGCCTTCATGTTGGATCCTTTCGTGATGATTTCGACCTCTATGATGATAATTTAGAGGCGCCTTTTTCGGTGGATGATTCTTATGGCTCATATTCCACCTACAGCTACAGCCAGGGCATTCGCATCGCAGGCGATATTAAGCCGTTTCAGTGGATGAGCATTACGCCTGCATTCATGTATTACAATCATGGCCCTGAACTCGCAGCGTTTGAAATGCCGACCCGCTCCATTGGTGTTGATGTGAGCATGGGTTCGCTTGCCGATGCGGGCTGGTCGCTTTCAACCGGCCTGAAATACGCATCTTTGAGCAGTGCGGCTCTGCGTTCTACATCCCGCTCCTATGCACCGAGCCTGCTTGATATGTCATTTACCTACTCACAGCGCCTGAGCGACCGCACGCAGTTGTCTCTCATGGGGCAGCGGCTGCGCAGCTCTGTACCTGATATGTCTGCAGACATGCGCTCGGGCCTCAGGGCTGATCAGCGTGTATTCTTTATGCTGAATTATAGCTATTAAGCCACTGCCTTCACTCATTCACCCCATCCGGGACACAGCAAGTCGATTTTATCCTATCCTTCATACCGGCTGCCTCTTTATCCTTTCATGCATCAGGCTTCAAAGATATAAACCCGCAAAACTTTCTCTAGTTGTTATATTTTATATTCGTAGTATAAAAGAAAAAGACTCTGCCTGGTTATGCCGGTGAAGAGCTTCAGGGGATATGATGAAAAAAGTAATTCTACTGATGATTGCTACAGGCTTTTGGGGCTGCAGTTTTTTTGCTGACGATTGCGCTGCGAGCCAGAAAATCGGCGTGCTTATTATGGGCTCCGGTATGAATGAAACCTACAGGCCCGACTGGATCATGGGCTATGTGGCGCACTTCTTTCCAATTTACACTCCCGGCCTGCTGGCTGGCGGCGAGCTTGAAGGCGGCTCCTGCCTCAGCCTGATTCATTATGCAAGCCCAGAAGAGGCTGCAGTCTGCAGCCAGGTGCGGGGCACGCAGATACCGCAGGGCACCGCCATCGATATATTCTGCAACGATTATCAGAACACCGGCCGCTACCCCGTGCATTCGATTTTCAGGCACCTATTTTTTGGTAAAGAAGGGTTTTTTGCAGACTGCTATGCCGGGCTGCTGCCCTATTTTATCGAAGCGGGTCACAGCACCATAGACCCTGAAAACGGGAAAAAAATTATTGGCCCTCATGTCGACGATCCCGATGGGCCGGGCATCGGCATTGCCGATTTCGAGGAGCTCTATGCCTTCACATATATGCAGTACCATTACACTCTTGCCGACTTTCGTGACCCTTCCCGGCGGCAGTACCTGCGGTTTATGTACGGAAACGATGTTCCACCACTCTACGGCTATGCGCCCGATTCCATCGAGCTGAGCAACGTAAAGGCCGAAGTTGAAAAGGGTCTTGATAACGGCACCAGCCTGGTGTTTCGTACCTGCTGGGAGTCCTATCTGTACAATCATGACGCCTACGGAAGGCCGGAATTGTTACCCGACAGCTCTGAAACCGCTCTGCATGAACTCATTGCAGACGAAAAAGTCGACCGCATCGTTGTTATCGGCAATGGCGCCCATTACTCAAACATCACCAACTTCGGCTACTGCTGGCGGGATTCTGACGGCAACGGTCTGAGCCGGGTGGATAATGTGACCTACTGCGACTGCATCAACAATATGAGCGATGGCTATGGCCCGGCTACGCAAAAAGACCTGACAGCGCTTCTTAAGAATAAGCCCTGGCGAAAATTTAATTCGCCCTACGCTGTTATGTATCATTTGGCAAAGGCTCTGAATTCTGCAATGCCTGTTACGTTTGCACGGCCCTTCGGCGACTATCCGGCTTTTAATGATGCGGTTGTGGAGCTGCTCAAGCATACGGTGTCCAAATACGGCATTGGCAGCACGAAAAAGCTTAAAGTAATTCTTGCGCTTCATGGATATTCAAGCGGCTATATGAATGGCGCCCAGTGCGACGCGTATTTTACGAGCGCCCGTAAGCTTGCGGAGCGCGCTGTTGCAGGGGTGAATCAGTACCTTGCTGGAGCCTGGACCGGGGAATATGAAGTGGCGCAGAGCGCAAACGAATTCGCCGAGCCTTTTGATGAGGATGTCACGTCGGACAAGCCCACACAAGAGAAGCCCATGGGCGACATCATGAGCACGGGCGAGCAGATCGACATCGCCATCAATGGCATGTACATCAATGAACTTGGCCAGGCCATCGACAACGGCAACGGCAATTTTGATTATGTCATCGTTATTCCTATCCTGTGGGATGCCGAAAATGTCGACACGATAAAGAGTTTCCGTGAGTACTCTCTCGGCAATCATGCTTTGCAGAAAGCCCAGGGCAGCAAGATATGGATGCGGCAGACATATTCCGAAGACGGTGATCCGTATCGAAGCGAAGCTGATTTTGATGAGGAATTCTTTACAGTCAAGGCTATGGATGCCAGCGGCTGGGAAAGCACTCCGGCGCGAACATCGCTGTTTCGCAGGCCCGTGCCGTTGAAGAAGGGCAGCGCTCAAAACCCCACGACTGTCATACTGACCGGAACAGTGCTGTCGCAGGGCAATGGCCCGGTGCGCTCGTATGTGGTGCAGGCAGCAGCTGCCGGCATTTTGGAAGCCATTGCTGAGCCTGCATCAGGCGGCTATCTTGACGAGGCATGTGAAATGAAAGCGCTTAATGCTGTTGCGGGTTTTAGCGCCGAGCCGCGCAACGGTGCCGTGAAGCTTATCTGGATGACAGTGGGGGAAGTTGGCAGCACCGGATTCAATATATACCGGGCAGAACAAGCAGGGGGCCCCTTTATAAAATTGAATGAAGAACCCATAGCATCAAGCGGGACCAGCTCTGCGAACGTTCAGTATGACTACCTGGATGCACACCTGAAAAATCGCATTACCTATTATTACCGGCTCGAGCATGCATTTTCAGGCACCAGCGCTTTTTGGGGCCCGATAAGCGCCACGCCGCGGGTGGTATGGCATGCAGGGAAATAATATGACCAGGCGCTCTCTTCCCTTGGAGTGAAGTATTCTGTCATCTCGACCGCAGGGAGAGATCTTTGCCTCTTGATAGGATTTCTCCCTGTAGTCGAAATGACAATAGGGCTACACCATTGAGAAAAATGCTCCAGAGCATGCCGGTTTTAATCCGGACGGGTTGCGACCCAGATAGTGTGCCACCCGCCCTTTCCGCCGCCCCGTGCACTGACAGTCTTCTCATGAACCGAGAAGCCTGCAGCTTTGAGCCGAGAGCTAAAGGCTCTGTCCGTGGCTGCTGACCATATTGTCAAAACCCCTTTGGGTCTCAAGGCCATATAGATAACCGGCAGGCCTGCCTCACTGTACAGCCAGTCATTGCTTTTCTGCGTCATACTGTCGGGGCTGTTGTCAACATCAAGCATAACAGCATCAAAGCCGGCCTGCTCGTTTTTCAGCAAGACACAGACATCGTGCTCCTGCACCTCCACGCGCCTGTCATTGAGCGGATGGCCGGCCAGACCTCCCAGCACATCGCGGTTCCACTTCACCACTGCCGGCACCAGCTCGGCAACGACAGCTTTGGCATCGTCGCGCAGGACTGACAGGGCTGCGGCCAGCGTGTACCCCAATCCCAGCCCCCCGATAAGCACCCGGGCTTTGGCGCGATTTGCGATGGGCCTGCAGGCAAGCTCTGCCAGAACTGTTTCGGAGCCGTGCATGCGGCTGCTCATTAATTCCTTGCCATCAAAGGAGATAGAAAAATCATCGCCCCGCTGGTAAAGCTGAAGCTCGCCGCTTTTATCGGGAGTCAGCGCTCTGTCAAGAAGCTTTCTGGGTATCATAGTTACCTTTATACGTTGCCTGAGTTGTATAATGCTCAGGGTGCTGATGCTTCAAGCATGCATTCCGGTGAGCAGCTTTTTTTTACCGGGTTTTAGATTCGCAGAAAACCGGCTGAATTCTTTTGGGATAGAATTTAAAAAGACCGAAAAACGCAATGATAATATAGGCAATTGTTTTGGGTATCATTAACATACCGATGAGCGGCACCTGCTTGTGAAGAAAGATAACCGGGGCATAACAGGCGAATGACATAAGAATGAGGGCACCGATCCATTTAAATGTTTTGTCGTTTTGGTCTATCGCGTCGCGCAAAATCAAATAAGCAACCCCGAGCTGCATGAGCATCAGCGGCACATTTCGATATATCGACCATGTCTGCTGAACCTCCAGGCTGTTCCAGCCGTTTGACGGGTGGGTCATCAGCAAAAGTCTTACTGCTGCAATAGCAAAAAGCAGATAGCAGAACCAGCCATAGCTTTTATTGAAATGCTCCTTCCAGACCATGATCATAATGATATAGAACAGGGTGAATGTGACAGCCGTTGCCAGGGACCCCATGGGCGCTATTTTCAACTGCCGGCCGAACACGAGCACGCTTGTCTCAAGGCCATTCAGGGCGAAGGCCGCCAGCCTGAAGCCTACATGGCCTATGTCTCCCAGCCCGAGAAAGAAAAAAGCCCATAAGAGTAAAGCCGCTGTTTTCCTGTTGCCTTCTGCGACCATGCTGCGGCGGCTGAACATTAAAACAACAATCCACCAGGCTGTGACGAGATACACGATATTGAAGGAGATTTCAGTCCAAAAGCGTGTTGTTTCAGGCATTCTGATTTCCCCTATTTTAGATCACTCTATTGGTAGCGATTATAAGCCATGCACATGAGATAGGGTTTTACTTCCCTGATGAATTTGTGAAAAATTTTAATAAACCCCTCTGCAAGGTTTTCAAGTGTAGCACATCAAAGATTGCATTAATTCCCCCTCCAAATCAAGAAATTTCGAAAAGCAAGGGGAGGATACCTTGCAGTATGTCTCCGGGATTGTCGATAATCTAATCAGCCTGTTGATGCATGAGCGATTAAAAAGATTGTAAAACAATTCTGCATATAACATACTTTAATTTATTGGTTGCTCCGGGGAGTTCTAACAGTAGCTGCCGTCAGCACGGTGATGGCACAAACAGTATGTTTTATTTAAGGGGGAAGAGTATGAAGATACAAAAAATACATTTATTTTCCTGCTTGTTCACTGGCATCTTTGTATGTGTGGCCTGCTGCATTTTTTCTGCAGCAGGGTGCAAACCATCACCTTCGCCTGCCTACACCCTGCAGCTAAAAAAAGTAGCAGCCGGATTTATACACCCGACTGCACTGGCAGCGCCGCCAGACGGGTCTGGCAGGCTGTTTATCACAGAGCAGACAGGCGTAATTAAGATAATTAAAACAGATGGAACCGTGGCAGCAGAGCCTTTTCTGGATATAAAAAGCCGGATGGTTAAGCTTAGTTCAGCCTATGATGAAAGCGGACTGCTGGGCCTGGTGTTTCACCCCGATTACGCGACAAACGGCCGCTTTTTTATCTTCTACAGTGCCGCACTCAAGCCGACTGATCCACAGGATTTTCATTCAAATGCCCGCTTGGCAGAGTTTGTCGTGTCTGCTGCTGATCCGGATAAGGCTGATGCCGATAGCCAACAGGTGCTGCTTGATGTGCCCCATCCGCAGGCAAATCATAATGGCGGACAGCTGGCCTTCGGCCCCGACGGTTTTCTCTATATGGGAATCGGCGATGGGGGCAATTCAAATGATGTTGGCACGGGGCACACCGAGGCTACCGGCAACGGCCAGGACACAACAAAACTGCTCGGGAAAATTTTGCGGCTGGATGTGAGCGTGCCTGGCACGGCATCCATACCAGCAGGGAATCCGTTCGCCGGAGATCTTGTTAACAAAAAAGAGATTTTTGCCTATGGGTTCCGCAATCCGTGGCGTTTTTCGTTTGATCGTGGCAGTGACCATCGCCTGTTCTGCGGCGATGTGGGCCAGAGCATGTATGAAGAGATCAATATCGTGACCCTGGGCGGCAATTATGGCTGGCATATCAAGGAAGGTATAAGCTGCTTCAATAAAGACAAGGCCACGATGCCCCTTGCAAGCTGTCCGGATAATGGAAGCGGCGGGGAACTCCTTATTGACCCGATCATCGTATACGGCCATCCCAATGATAACGGCACCATTACCGGCAGGTCCGTGACTGGCGGTTATGTGTATCGCGGAAGCGCCATAGCAGCCCTTGCGGGCAAGTATGTTTTTGGCGACTGGTCGAAAAGCTTTATTAATCCTGACGGCTCGCTTTTGATCGCAACAGAGGGCGCAGGCAATGCCTGGCAGGTGAAGACCGCCAATGTGCAGTATGACGGCGGAAGCGCAGGGAAGCTGAGTAGATTTCTTCTAAGTTTTGGTCAGGATGAAGACGGCGAGCTGTATTTGCTGACCAGCAAAAAACTTGGCCCTGTTGGCAGGACCGGTGAGGTGTATAAGCTTGTCGGCGCCAAGAGCCTTGAGTAGCAGGCATGAGCTGAGAGCTGACAACTAACTTCCAGCTCGACAATAAATATACGGGGATTGATGATGATTATTGACAGTCTTGAAAATGAAGGCTTCGGCCGGCTGCTGCATGAGAATATAGTTGTTGCCCTTCGCTGGCTGCAGAGCGCACACACGGCACAGCTGCCATCCGGGAAGTATGAACTGCGGGGGCAAAGCCTGTGCGCAATTGTTGATGAGTATGTGACCCGGCCGCGGGATGCCTGCAGGCTTGAAACGCACCGGCGGTTTATCGATGTACAGTATGTTGTTCGGGGCAGGGAGCTTATGGGGTACGCACCGCTCCGCACCCTTGATCCCGGGCACTATGATGAAGAGCGCGATGTGCAGTTCCACCAGGGGCACGCCGATTTTTTTCTGTTGCGGCAGGGCATGTTTGCCGTCATGCTGCCCGGCGACGGCCATATGCCGGGTGTTGCTGTTGATGATCAGCCGGAACCGGTGAAAAAAATCGTTGTCAAGGTGGCTGTGGATATGCCGGGAGTAGGCATTCAGAATTCAGAAGTAAGAAGTCAAAATTATTGATTGTTAATGGTTGATCGTTTATCGTTAAACAATCAACAACAAACGACTAACAACCAAAGAACCAGAAGCCGGAATCTAACCTTTAAGCCTGTGGCCGCGGGCTTTTTCTTTCGTAGCGGCTGTGCTATGATGCAGCAAAATATTTTTCATGAAAGAAAATACTATGAAGCAAATCGTGCTTTATGATGCAACGCTGCGGGAGGGCAATCAGACCGAGGATATTTCTTTCTCCCTGGAGGATAAACTGCGCATCACACAGCGACTTGATGAACTCGGCATGCACTATATCGAGGGCGGCTGGCCCGGCTCAAATCCGAAGGATTTACAGTATTTCAAGGAAGTAAAAAAGTTCAGGCTCAAAAACTCAATCGTTACTGCTTTTGGCAGCACGGCAAAGTCGGGCTCAGCGGTTGAAAAAGATAAAAACCTTAATGATCTCATCAATGCCCATACAGAGGCCGTGACTATTTTCGGCAAGTCATGGGACATTCATATAAAAAGCGTTCTTAAGATCGCGCTAGCTGATAATTTGCAACTTATCCACAATTCCATAGGCTATTTGAAGAGGCATGTTCCCATGGTTTTTTTTGATGCCGAACATTTTTTCGACGGCTATAAAGCCCATCCCGATTATGCCATAAACATACTGCGCAGTGCGCTCAGCGGCGGCGCCGACTGCCTTGTGCTGTGCGACACCAATGGCGGCACGCTTCCTTATGAAATCCACAAAATCATCAGTGATGTGCGCCGGAAAATTGATGCCCCTCTTGGTATTCATGCTCACAATGACAGCGATCTGGCCGTTGCCAGCAGCCTTGTCGCAGTGGAATGCGGCTGCATGCAGGTGCAGGGCACCATCAACGGCTGCGGCGAGCGATGCGGCAATGCCAATCTTTGCTCCATTATTCCAAATTTGAAAATCAAGATGGCTATCGACTGCGTAAGCGATGACCAGCTGCAAAAAATTTCAGAGCTGTCGCGGTTTGTATATGAACTGGCCAATTTGCCGCATAACAAGCATCAGCCTTTTGTGGGGGCAAGCGCATTTGCTCACAAGGCGGGTGTGCATGTAAGCGCTGTTCAGCGCCGCTCCGACACCTATGAGCATATACCCCCTGAGCGCGTGGGCAATACCCAGCGGATACTGGTTTCCGACCAGTCCGGCCGGGCCAATATTCTGAAGAAGGCACAGGAATTCAATATCGATATAGCAAGCCACGATCCGCTGGTGCAGGAGATACTCTCCGACCTGAAGGATCTTGAGCGCCACGGCTTTCAGTTTGAAGGCGCCGAGGCCTCATTTGAGCTGCGCATGCGCAAGGCCCTGGGGGAGAAGAAGCGCTACTTTGATCTGGTGGGATTCCGCGTTATAAATGAAAAGAAAGAAGAGGCCGAGCCCGTGTCCGAGGCAACGATCATGGTGAAGGTCGGCGGCAAGATCGAGCATACTGCAGCCATGGGCAACGGCCCGGTCAATGCCCTCGACAATGCCCTGCGCAAGGCTCTTGAGAAGTTCTACCCCGAGCTGAAACAGGTCCACCTTATCGACTACAAGGTGCGCGTGCTGACAGGAGGTGAAGGCACGGCATCAAAAGTGCGTGTGCTTATTGAAACCGGCGACCGTCTCGACAGATGGGGCACGGTGGGCGTTTCGGAAAATATCATCGAAGCAAGCTGGCAGGCCCTCACCGACAGCATTACCTATAAATTGCTTAAAGATGAGATCAAAAAGACTCCCGAGTAAATGACTCTATACAACAGAGAGCAGCTTATGGTATTATGCGCCCTGCTTGCCCTGATGCTGGGCAGGGTGGGGTGGCAGCTGTTAGCGCCGCAAGCCCCGGAAGTACCGCCTTCACCCCGCAAGCAGTATGTCTATGAGGTTGCAGGCACTGTAGGCTCTCCGGGTATTTACAGTTTTGACAGACCGCAGCAGCTGGGGCAGCTGCTTGGCGCGGCGGGAGCGCAGGAGCCGCGGCCCGACGGAGAGGATCCCGGCAGGGCGCTTGCAAACGGCAGCAGAATTGTTGTGGGCACGCGGGTGTCTGTTGAGTCCATGAGCGCCCAGGCGCGGATAAACTGTTTTTTGCCGGTATTCCTGAATGCTGCCACGGCTGAGGAGCTGGCGCTGATTCCCGGCATGGGGGCAAAAACCGCGCAGGCCATAGTTGAGTACCGCGACCGCAATGGCGGCATCAGGGATATGGCAGAGCTGAGAGGCGTCGGCGGGATCGGCGCGAAGAAATTTGAGCTTTTTGCGATGTATCTGACGCTTGAAAACTGAAACAAAGGATAAGCGCGGTAACGCTCATTCTTATCTGACAGGGTATGCAAAAGAACTAACAGCAGCAGGAGAGGCGAAAAAGTTATGGCAAAGATAAAGGTGAAGCCGAAGAAAAATTTATTTGATGCGGAAAATCCTGTAACAATGTGGGAAACTATCAGGGGCTATTTCGAGCAAAATGCCCGGCAGATTGGCGCCATTACTCTTGCCGTTGTGGTTGTGGCCGCAGCTGTTCTTGTATATGGCTCCATGAAAGCCAGTTCGGAGCGCGAATCGCTCAATATGTTTTATATCGCCATGAGCACCATGATCGCGTCGGTAGACAGCAAGGATGGCACTGCCAAGCCGGCAGTGTATGAAAAGGCACTGGCGCTGTTCAAAGAGGTGAAGGAAAAGCATGGCGGCACCACACCTGGCGCAATGTCGCTGCTATATGCGGGCAACTGCGCTTACAGCCTAAAAAAATATGATGATGCCATGGGCTACTACAAAGAGTTTCTTGATACCGCCCACGGTACGCTGCAGTATCTGCGCTCAGCAGGCTATGAAGGCATGGGCTATACCTGTGAAGCCAAAGGCGAGTTTAAGCAGGCAGCCGAATGGTTTGAAAAACAGAAAAACGAACTCCAGGCCGAAGGTGGAGGCGCTGCTGTGCTGAACCTTGCCCGCGTGCTTGAATTGGGTGGTGAGAAGCAGAAAGCCTGCGAGCAGTATAAGGAGTTTCTTGAAAAGAATCCTCTGTCCGGGCAAAAGCAGTTTGCCATGATCAAGGCTGACAGCCTGTGCGCTAAAAAAGTCAAATAGGCTTTGCCGCAGTATTCAGGGCAATAAAAGGCATGCACTCCGGGTGCATGCCTTTTTTCAGTTTTGAGGCGTCTTTTTCTTGTTGCGCTTTATTTTCATATTACGCTGTTGCTTTTTGCGAACGCTTTTGCGCTTTGAACGTGCCATAGTGTCTCCTGCTTAAAAGTTGGTTTTATGTACGTTAATTTAATAGCCTAGCAGAATCCGGGATGAAAAGCAACCTTTGGAAGCATGCCTGCCATGCTGTCTTGTATAATAATATTGCATTATTTGACTCGCTAGCCGTTGATGCTTACTATATACCCTATAAGTAAGGGGATACAGACAAGGAGTTTAACATGACAAAAGAAAGTCTGCCAAGTCCGGGTGAGCTGGAAAAAGAGCTCAATGACTATCTTTCAAAGAAGTATGGCGACAGAGTAAAGCTTTCAACCCCCATGGCTTTTCCCGAGACTGATGAAATGTCGGGTGACGGGGAGGGTAAAGCCTCGAAAAATGATACCACAGACAGGCAAAAAATTAAATTTACCATGAAGCCTGTGGAGCTCGAGGCCTATCTCAACGACTATGCCATCGGGCAGGCGGGCGCCAAGGAGATTCTGGCGACCAAAATTTGCACCCATTTCAACCGCGTTAGCCGCCGCGACCGGTCTTCTGCCGTAGGCAATGTAAAAAATAATATACTTATGCTCGGTCCGACAGGCGTAGGCAAGACTTTTCTCATTAAACTTATTGCACAGAAAATCGGTGTGCCGTTTGTAAAGGGCGATGCAACCAAGTTCAGCGAGACAGGCTATGTGGGTGGTGATGTGGAAGATCTGGTGCGCGACCTGGTGCGCGAATCAGGCGGCGATATCGAGCGGGCGCAGTGCGGCATCATCTATATCGACGAGATCGATAAAATCGCAGGCTCCAGCAGCGGTTGGGGGCTTGATGTATCGCGCACGGGGGTCCAGCGGGCGCTTCTGAAGCCCATGGAGGAAACGGAAGTGGATTTGAAGGTTCCCCACGACCTGGTTTCCCAGATGGAGTCACTTGAGAATTTCCGCCGTACGGGCAAACGCGAGCGAAGCCTTATCAATACGCGCAATATTTTATTCATCATGAGCGGCGCATTCAATGGCATTGACGATATCATTGAAAAGCGGCTGAACCGGCAGGGCCTCGGTTTCGGGGCTGCGCTGCGCACGTCAAACGATCGCGAGCACCTGCTGCGGGAGGTAAAGGCCGAAGACCTGCAGAGCTACGGTTTTGAATCGGAGTTTATCGGACGGCTGCCTGTGGTGGCGGTGTTTGATCCGCTCAGCGCCGATGATCTCTACCAGATACTGAAAAGTCCGGCAAGCTCGGTTGTCATGAGCAAAAAGAAGGATTTTTTAGCCTACGGCATTGACCTGCGGTTTGAAGACGATGCGCTGCGCATCATCGCCCGGGCTGCATTCTCTGAAAAGACCGGCGCGCGGGGACTCATCAGCGCACTGGAGCGCGTGCTGCTGAAGTTTGAGAAAGTATTGCCCTCAAGCGGCATGACACGCCTTGTGGTCAGCGCCGAAACGGCCGCAGACCCGGAAGCTGCTTTTGCCCGCATCATTGCAGGCGAAGGGCTCACGCAGATGGACTGCCGCCATGCAGAGCTGGTTGCCCGGGATGAAGAGGCGCTTAAAAACCGTATGCTTGCCCGTCGGGAAAGCCTGGATCCGCAGTGCCTGTTTCTGTTGAGCGAAACTTTTATAGACACTATGGCCCGTATCGCTTCGACCTGCTGTATGGATTGCTCCTGCGTGCTTGAGGAAGCCCTGCTGGTCACGCACGAGGCGCACGAGTATGAGCAGGCATTCACTCGTTACCACGGCATCAGCATACGCTTCACCGATCAGGCGCTTAATTCTCTGATTGAGCGATCGCTTATGGGGGATATGGATGCGGGCAAACTGCTGCGTGACCTATTCTCCAACTATCAGCACGGGCTTAAGCTCATCAGAGAGCGAACAGGTAAAGGCTCCTTTGAGATCGAAGCACAGGCAATCGATAATCCGCAGGATTATTTGAATGAACTCATAAAGCAATCATACCGTTAAGGGGGAACCATGGCAGCAAAAGATTACTATAAAACGCTCGGGGTCCACAAAGCAGCAACTCAGGATGACATAAAAAAGGCTTTCAAAAATCTTGCCTTCAAATATCATCCTGACAAAAATCCCGGCGACAAAAAATCCGAAGACCGTTTTAAGGATGTTAATGAGGCCTATGCCGTGCTGAGCGACGAGAAAAAGCGTCGCCAGTATGATCAGTTCGGCGACAGTGGTTTCCATCAGCGCTATTCGCAGGAGGATATTTTTAAGGGGTTCGACATTAATGATATTTTCCGGGAAATGGGCTTCGGCGGCGGCGGTGGCAGGGCAGGTGGCAGGGCGGGCGGCAGACAGCGCGGCGGCGGCTTCAATATGGAGGATCTTTTTGGGGGCGGCGGAGGTTTTGGAGGCCGGCAGGCTTATGCCCAGAAGGGCCAGGACTTCACCATGGATTTATTTGTCGATTTTCTCGAAGCCGTGCACGGCATTGAGAAAACAATTGAATATATGTTCGACGGTAGCCGCAGGCAGGTTAAGGTGAGGATCCCCGCTGGCATCAGCTCAGGCCAGAAGCTGCGCCTGACCGGCAAGGGCGGAGAGGCCGGGCCGGGCATGCCGCCGGGAGACCTGTATCTGAACATACAGGTTCACGAACATCCGTTTTTTAAGCGCGATGGCGATGATATTATACTGAACCGTGAGATAAAAATTTCCGAAGCAGTGCTTGGAACGACCATTGAGGTTCCTACCCTTCAGGAATCAAAACAGGTGAAGGTGCCTGCGGGCATTCAGAACAACACCAAGCTGCGGCTGCGGGGCTATGGCATTCCTCATTTCGGAAAACCGGGCAAAGGCGACCAGCTTGTGCATATAACGGTTGCCGTTCCGCGCGATCTCAATGCGCAGCAGCGCAAGCTTTTTGAAGAGCTTGCGCGTGAAGGGTTTTAGAAAAACAATAACCTGTCCGATCAGTGCGCCCGCGCCTTTTTTCGGTACGGGCGTACTGCTTTTGCCCCCTGCGTTTCTGCAAATTTGTTTTATTTCTGCCCCCGTCCCGCACCGGCATCGAACTTGACCGGAACCATTAAGTTTATTATACTTAAGGCAGTTGTAAATAATTTCACCCCTGTGGAAAGACTGTGTTCCGATTCAAAGTTCTGCCATCTCGACCGCAGGGAGAGATCTTTGGCTGAAGTAAAATCAAGGTGTTAAGATTGATGCGCAAGAGCGCAATCTCCGGACTCACATTCGTTTGAAATAACAGCAGGCGCAATTGCGATACAGTCTCTTTAACTTTATGAGGATTTAAACTGTATACAAGAGTATCTTACCCCCATCCTTTCAGCAGGAGCAGGCCATTATGGTAAAGCAGTATCGAATTTCCAGGTGTTTTCGCATGCCCGTTGCAGCTTTGCCCTTCTGCTGCGCCATATTAACGCTTATGTGCCTGTCATGCCGAGCGCCCTACAAATCCACTGCCACCGGTATTTTTGTGGCAGGGGCTGATGTTTATGTCGCAGGTAAGGTCTGGAACTATAAATCAACAAAAGCTGCTTACTGGAAAAACGGCGAACTTTTTGAATTGACCGATGGCAGGTTTGTCGCATCGGCATACTCGATTTTCGTATCGGGGGATGATGTGTATGTGGCGGGCGATGATGGCCAGAAAGCTACCTATTGGAAGAATGGTGAAGCCTTCACCTTGACTAACGGCGGCAACAATGCAACTGCGCGCTCGATTTTCATATCGGGCGATGATGTGTATGTGGCAGGCGATGACGGCCATACGGCCAAATACTGGAAAAATGACATGCTCGTCAACCTGACTACCGGCACAAAGGCAGCCTATGCATATTGCATTTATGTATCGGGCTCCGATGTGTATGTGGCGGGCAAGGAGTCTGATGGGATTATTTTTACAGCAAAATACTGGAAAAACGGCGAGCCTGTCAACCTGACAGACGGCACGAAGGACGCCTCTGCCCAGTCAATTGCTGTCTCGGGAGAAGATGTCTACGCTGTTGGGTATGAACGAAAATTTGCCCGGATATTTACGGCGCGATGCTGGAAGAACGGCGAGCCTGTTGATTTGACCGATGGCAGCAAGGATTCATCTGCTCAGTCAATTGTCCTGTCGGGGGGTGATGTGTATGTGGCAGGCTATGAAGGGCTTTCTGCAAAATACTGGAAAAACACTGTGCCTGTAAGGCTTGCTTTTCTCTCATTTGCCGAGTCGATTTTTGTCTCGGGAGCCGATGTGTATGCCGCCGGTTTTACCGGCAAGCGAGCCCGTTACTGGAAAAATGGCGAGGCGGTGAAGCTTCCAGCTTTTTGGACTTTTGGGAAATGATCTATTTACGGCAGGCGCAGTGCATACGTCTGCCGTTTTTTTAACTCCAAATCCTATCATCACAGAAAGGCCGATCATGACGGAATTCAGCAATATTACGGTCATTAAAAAAGCCAATGTTTATTTTGACGGCAAGGTCACCAGCCGCATTGTGCTTTTTCCCGATGGAACAAAAAAAACGCTGGGCATAATGCTGCCCGGCGACTATGAATTCAGCACCAACGATAAAGAGCACATGGAAATTATTGAGGGCGATCTTGATGTCCTGCTGCCGGGTTCTACAGCTTGGAAAACTTTTGGGCCCGGCCAGGCGTTTGAAGTGCCCGCAGAATCAAAATTCAGCCTGAAGGTTAAAAGCGTTACCGATTACTGCTGTTCCTATATTTTGTAAACAGGAACGGCCCGGACCGTTTCTGCAAATCCCCTGGTTCGACACAGACTCCAGGCATAGAGAGTGCCTTGAGCATTTTTTTTAATTGTATCCAGGCCCCCTTGTCCGTGGTTCGAGTCCTCGCTGGGGAGCCATAGTAGAAACGGCCGCATCTGTGATCAGATGCGGCCGCTTTTTTGGATGCCGGAAATTAAAAATCAGTCAGCTGCCGGGTACCACATATTCGGCGGGGGGCAATTCCCCTCCAGAGTGCCCATCGAGGGGTCATTGTAGATATTGAAGCGGTATTCCTTGTTTTCATTGCCGCAGGCCAATACGCATACGCCCTTATAGGATTCAAAGCCGGTGCCGCTGTATAAATCAGTACGCGTGGCGCAGCTGTCGGTTGAAAATTTTCCGTTCACCCGTCTTGTTGCATTATCGCAGTTAGCCTTCGCGCCGCCATTGGCGTAATTCTTTCCCGTATAATCCAAACACATGTTTTGTCCCGCCGTTGCCAGGTAAAAGATGCAGCTGCCGTAGATATCGGCATTTTGCAGCATGCAGTCCTGAGCTGGTTTTTGTATGTCGCATTCAAGAGAAGCATTGTCGCTTTTTTCCGGACCCTTGCTCACCGGGTCCCTCCAGTACGCCCGCTCCAGAACCCAGAAGAGCGCTTGGGCCGGCGATATGAGCTTGCAGTAATGGCTGCCGGTTTTTGGATCGTTGTTGGTATAGGGCAGCATTTGCGCGACCGAACTCAGCGCATAGGTCTTGTTATCGTAGTCCGAACAGACGCCATAAAAGACAGAGCCGGTCGTTATGATATCATCGGCAAAGGTAAGCTTTTTCCCGAATGCTTTATACCTGGCGCGCTCCAGGGGGGTAAGCTGGTCCAGCGCCCAGTCCAGCGCCTCCTGGTTCATCTCACGGCAGGTGCCATCGGCGGCGCCTGCGTTCAGAGCATCGGGCATGTTTGCAGACAGGTTCTCAACGGCCACGAGTTTGCACATCGATTCCTTGGAAATCACTTCCGGCGCTGTCATGACTCTGCTGTTGTACATTTTCGACGTATAGGAAACGATGGTGATCGGCGTGGCGCTGGCATTGTCGTACTTGGGGTATGTGGTCATGAGCCCCTGGTAGCTGTCGAAAGTTTTCATTTGAATGTAGTGCCTGCTGTCGGGCTTCATATCGGAAAGCTCCATTTGCGTTTGAATGCACCAGTTGTCGCTCAGAGCCTCGGCCTCGGTGTACCGGGGGTCTGCATGCCTTTTACAGGCAGGCAGGATCAAAAAAACGGATAAAACAACAGCGCTGATTTTAAAATACATTTTTATTGTTTGCACATTCCTTCCCATTGTAAAATTCCCTTCAAGATGGCTTTTTATAAAATAAAAACACTATTGCCAGGCAAACTGTATATCTTATCTTACCACAGTTGATCAAAATCGGCCACCACGTTTCAAACTTGGCCTTTTGACAAGTCGTCCATCAGATCGTGGTGCAACTGCCGGGCTGCGAAGTCTTCTTTGTAAAAATATTTTCAAGGACAATTGCACGCGTAATGATAGCGATGCCCTGCGGTGTTTGGATTTTCAATAGATGAGTTCTGCGTCGGTTTGCCTGGCTGTATAAACACCAGTGCAACTCCATGTTCTTCTGCCTATTCTGCCATTTTTATCGAGGTTAACTCCGGGGTATTTACGGTACGTTGGTGAATAAGTTCAATTTATTTTTTTGCATGCAGCCTGTAGAGCGGACGTTGAGGCGTCGAAAAGCATCAATGCTAGGCTACAAAAGGTTGGTTATAGCAACGGCGTGTTTCTTGAGCTCTCGGTATTTGTACCGGCTAAGGTTCATCCATGTATAAATAAATTCAGAACCTTTGATGCATCCCGTCTGCCCTGACAGACCAATAGTGTGTGTCGTTTACGGATGGTAGAAGATAAATTCGTCGCTTCTGTAATTCGCATTATTCATGTACCAATCCGAATATACATAGCCGCTGCTTTGCGCCCAGTTTTTAAATGCATTATATGCCCAGGTGATCTGACTGCGTTCGTTGGGATAGTCCCACAGAACGGGCACATTGATAGCCCAGGGCAGGTTTGCGCTGGTTTTGTAATAGCGGCCCTGAGACGGCACGGAGGAATCGTCACCGGTGCCGAACAGCGTCTGGTCTGCGCTGATGGTGGGTGCGTAGCCGGGAAGATGAATCTCGTGACCGCGCACCTGGTTCTGGTAAATAAATGGATTATACGGCGGCTGATGATTGAAAGCGTTTTTGTTGAGAGGCGCGGTCAGATCAAGGGTGAATGTTATTTCAACGGGATCATGGTACAGGGCATCAGGAAGGGTGTTGATATACACACTGCTATCCCGTGGAAAAACATCAAAAACATTATCAACCAGGATGACAACGGCATTCTGTGTGCCGCTGGTTTCAAGAACAGGATCACGGCTTCCGGTAATACTGGCAACCTTGTCGGCGGCGAATGGGAATTCTATGCCGAAACCATTTGCATAGGCGGCGCCGATCGCCCGCACCAGAATGCTGCCCTGTATCTGCACCACATTACCCTGGGCATTGGTTACCTGGTTTATTCTGTAGCCGAGCACAACATCGTTGAAATCATAGTCGCCCTGGGCGGGCCATAGATCTTCAAAGGCCAGGGTGCCATACTGGTTTTTTGACGGCACATAATTGTCGAAAGCCCTTGTGCTGTCCGTTGGGTAAGCATCCAGGATATCCGGCACGCCGTCGCCATCGGTATCCGCCATTTTATTGATTGGCTGCACAGCGGTCATGTCAACGGCCGCGACAGGGCTGGCGGTGGCATAAAAAACAACGTCGTTAAAATCATTGTCGCAACCAGAAGATGAACGATTCATATCTTCAAAGGCGAACAGGAGTTTCCCAAACAGCGCATCCCATAAAAGAATGCTGTGCTGCCTCAAGGCAGGGTCGGTCTCCGGGTTAAGATTGTTCAAGGAGAAATAACGGCCATACCCGTTGTCGACTGAACTGCCGGTCCAGCCGTTTGCCACCAGAAACCATCCGATCATGGTGCCGGCGGGGAAACGGCCCAGATACAGCTTGTCGCCCGAGTTCAGCCCCCCGCCGCTGCCGCTGAGTGAAGCGTTGGGAAAAATAATCTTCATGTTGGTAATGTCATTGACCGTTTTCGGAGGTTGCCCAACAGGGTAGGTGAAAAATCCCAGCGAATTTAAATATCCCGCGCCCTCGGTGACGAAGGTAACCCACACATCGGCAAGGTCGTCTATTTTTAAATTCAGCTGATTTGAATTATTTAGATAATCGGGGTGGGTAACCGCAAGCGACTGATACTCGGGCAGTGTCGTGCTTATGCGCTGGAGAAAATCAGCCGGTATATCATCATGCAGCAGGTTTTTCGGCACACCCAGGCTGTTGTACGGCTGCAGGTAGCTATAGCTGGGAGTTACCGCCTGTATCGTCATAGACGAACGGGCCTGAAGCAGTTCTTCTGTTGATGCCCTGGCAGGCACCCTGACTGAGGATTGGCTAAAGAGTCTGGAGGATGGTGCGCCTCCGTACTGATACTGAGCCCGCCCCATTTTTATCGGGATTTCAATTGTCGTCATGAACCCTACGGCAATGATCGATTTCAGAGAGGTCGGCAATGGCAGCACTGTTTTAAATATTCCGTTATCACCGGTAATACCGGCTCCGAGATACTCTCCCACGTCTTCAGGCAGGGCAGAGAATATTTGGAAGCCGATTCCGGCAACAGGCTCATCCGTGTTTGTCAGCACGGTTAGTTGGACCGCGGTATCACGGGTCATGGAATAATTAAACTGGTTTGAAACCACCATATCGGCAATGTCTGAAGGCGCCAGGTTTGCATTGTTCTGGTTCTTGCAGCCCTGACCGGCGCAAAGAACAAAAAAGCATAAAGACGTCAGCGCAATAATCCTTTTCATGATATACACTTTCAAAAAAATGTTTAAATTCCCGAGACAATACTGAAAGCCCGTACGCAATGCCAGCGGCGTATCGCAATTTATACTATGTCATCTCTTGGCTGCTGCTGTTGCTCTTTAAATAATTTCCGGATTTCAAAAATCCTGTACAGTCGCCGCATGTGTCTACACTATAATCATTACAAAATGCGGGCCATGATGAGCTAAATGAATATAATAAATAAAAACAATGCAAATACAGATAATTACGTCGGGGATGCCAAATTTTGATATTCCGCAACAAATCCTGAAATTGTGCCATAGCACAAATGTGTATGACGCAAAATGCACCACAACGAAGTTTGTGTTCGGGAGAGAGAGAGTCGGGGGCACTTTTTTATTGCTAATTAAAGTAGCGAAGCTAAGCATCTACGCGCAGCTGGGCTTTAATGTCATCAATGATATCAACCCCCTCGGCTATGAGCTTGAGAGTTGCCGCAGACAGCCAGGGTGAACGCACTTCCACACCTCGCCTGATGATGGGGTGATTCCACACCGCGGTACCGGCTGCTCCCGATGCTCTCAGCAGGGCAAGGCCGACCGTATCGGCAGCTACCAGGTCCGTGCTTGCTATAACAATGCCCGGGGTTATGAGATTTCCTGAATCCGGCCCGTCGGTGTTGAACCCCTGCCGCGCATCAAGCACAGACAAGCGGATTTTATCTGTGCAGAGTGATATTTCAGCAATCGCTTTAAGGAAATTCAATGAGCCATGCATGACAGTGCGGTCGTCCTGCGGCAGCGCTCCGACAAAAATTTTCATTCCCATGGTGAACCCTGCCATGCTGTGCGTCCTCAGGGTGGGCAGCACAATGATATGGTCAACCTGATTAAACAGCGCCGGAACTGAAAATCCCCTGGGCCAGTGGGACGCGCCAGCAGGCTGCACGTGTATCAGCTCACCATCCTGGAATATGACCGGTACCGCACCGGCATCAAGGATAGCCTGGTAAATGCCGGTCTGCTCCAGACACTGCCGGGTATCCTGCCAGGTCGGGGACTGATCCCCGACAAAAACATCCCCCGCCCCGTGCTCTTTCAGGAGGGAAATAATTCTGCCCACCATAAACGGGCTTGTAGTGGCAGGGAACGGGTTTGGAGAATTGAGGGCAACCTTTATGAGCACGCTGTCACCCGGTGACAGGAAGCCAAAGCCTCCTGCCAGATCAATGGCATGGGCGATTGCAGCGGCGTCATCAGCATTTTTTACCAACGCTACGGAACTGGTCGTGCCGGGGAGGGGTTTGCAGCCCTGGTTCAGGGGGAACGCACACAGCAGGGGGGCGCAGCCGAGAAGCTTTAAAAATTCTCTTCTTTTAAAGGTGCCTGAACTCATGAGCGAGCAACCTTTTTATAGGACTACAGAATTAATCGCCTATTGTAGTTATAGTCTCACCGGCGGGGTTTTGCAATGCCATGCCGTGCAAGTTGCGGAACGCAGGTGAAAAGTGTATTTCGGGAATATTGTTGAATTAGTTGAGCTATGGACATCCGGCGGGACCAAAAAGTTCCGGAAAGCTATTGGCCGTTTTTTATATGATTAAATATCCCTCCCTCTCTTGATAGTAGGGGATGAAGGGGAGGGTGCCTGATGATTTTAAATGTGAAGGACTCAGGCAACTATTGTTTGCAGTGCCTACACCGCAGCAAGTTTAGCGTGGGGATTTGCAAAGGTAGTTATGGTCAAGGCAGCAACAAATGGCGCATTTAAAAATATGCACAATCATCAAGGTAAAGCCCCCTGGCTTTCGCTATTTTAAATAATCATCCGTTTATTCAGCACGTTCAACAATAACCTGTCTTTATACGAACTTCTTGACCAGCACCGATGCGTTCTGTCCGCCGAAGGCAAATGAATTAGAAAGAATGGTATTCACTTTCTTCAGACGAAACTCATTGGGCACATAGTCAAGATCGCAAGCCGGATCAGGGTTTTCATAGTTGATGGTAGGCGGTATCACCTGGCTGTTGATCGTCTGCACGCTCATGGCAAGCTCTATTGCTGCCGCGCTTGCCACCAGATGCCCCAGCATCGACTTGTTCGAGCTAACGGGGATACTATACGCCCGCTCTCCGAACACGTTTTTGATGGCCGCTGTCTCAGACTTATCGTTAAGATGGGTCGACGTGCCATGGGCATTTATATAGTCGACCTCGTCAGGCGAGCAGTTCCCGTCTGCAAGAGCCGCTTTGAGGCACAGGTCGGCTCCCCGGCCGTCTTCAGGGGGTGCGGTGATGCTGCCGGCATTTGAAGATGA